>NZ_JBSXPP010000014.1:0-174787 GCF_054073305.1 Mycolicibacterium sp. CBM1
AGCAAGTTCTAGAGTCCTGTAGCCCGATGGTGGGCGAGAAGGGACGATGAACGTATGGCTGGTCGGAAGCGGAACTCCGCAGAAGACATCGTGCGCAAACTGCGCCGTGCGGACGAACTGGCCGCCGAAGGCAAGACCGGCGAGGAAATCGCAGCCGAACTCGAGGTGTCTGCGGCGACGTTGTACAACTGGCGTCGCGCCTACGGCGGGATGGACACCGATGCCGCCAAGGAACTCAAGGAATTGCGCGAACAGAACGCCCGACTGAAGCGATTACTGGCCGAGGCCGAGCTGGTCAAAGACGCCTTGCGGGAGGTCGCAAAGGGAAAATTTTAGGCCCAGCTGCCAAGCGCCGCGCCGTCGGCATGCTCACCTCCATGATGGGCATGTCGGAACGGTTGGCGTGCAAAGCCGTTGGGCTGCCCCGCTCCACCTGCCGTCGCCTGCCGTTGTCGCAGACCCCCGCCGATCCCGATGCCGAGATGCGGGCCTGGCTGCGCACGTACGCGACGAAGAACCCATGCCATGGGTTCCGCCGTGCCTGGGCGGCGTTGCGCTACGACGAGCGCCGTGAGGTCAATTTGAAGAAGATCCACCGGCTGTGGCGCGAGGAAGGGCTGCAGGTGCGGGTGCACAGTCCGCGCAAGCGGGCCGGGGTGTCGTCGATCCCATCGATCGAGGCCGATGCCCCGAACGTGGTGTGGGCGATCGACTTCCAGTTCGATTCCACCGTCGACGGCAAGGCCATCAAGATCGCCTCGATGATCGACGAGCACACCCGCGTCTCACTGCTGCACATCGTTGAGCGGTCGATCACCGCCGACCGACTCGTCGCCGATCTCGCCAACGTGTTCGCCGCAGCGGGTGGGCCGCCGAAGGTGCTGCGGATGGACAACGGTCCGGAGTTCATTTCCCAAGCGCTGCAGCAGTTCTGTGACGGTCGGACTGGTATGTCGTATATCCCGCCAGGAGCGCCATGGAACAACGGACACATCGAATCGTTCAACAACCGACTACGCAAGGAGTGCCTCAACCGCAACCACTGGAACACCCTGCTCGAAGCCCGCGTGGTCATCGGCGACTTCAAGCACGAACACAACTACCGGCACCGCCACTCGGCCCTGGGCTACCGCACCCCGGCCGAGTACGCTGCCGTCTGCAGCTGCACCCACACCCCGATGGACTGCAACATCAACTGAAACTGGATCACACCACCCCGACTCAAGAACCGGGTGGACTCAGAATCGGGGACTCGCCAATGTGGGCGGGGGCCGACGTGACATCCATCAAGCGGGCTGGGCGACTGACGACATTCGGCTTCGCAGTCGGGGCCGGTCTGCTGATCGCCTCGGGCGCAGGCGCCGCGGTGGCAGCCGCCGCGCCCGATGACTCCGGGCACACGGCGACCACGAAGTCCGCGGCGGCGGGCAGCACTTCATCGGCGCGCTCGGCCCGTCCGACGTCCGGTAGCGCCGCAAAGACCACGCCGGTCCGCGCGAGCAGCTCGCGCAACGGCTATTCCGCACCCGTTGTCCAGCTGCATGCCACCAAGCGGGCAACGCCTGCGACCAGTGCGCCGCCAGGCTCCGCGACTGACGACAGTGACGGCATCAATGTTGTCCCGACCGCGTCCGCCAAGCAAGCCGCCCCGAAACGCGCTCCTGGACTTCCCACCCCAGATCAGGCGCTGCAGACCATCGCCGAGGGCCTCGGTGGCGTGCGCCGCAACCTTGATGATCTCCGCGGGAAGATCGAGACGTTGGTCCAGAACCAGATCGCCGGTTTCCAGAACAGTCTTCTGGACCTGCAGATCGATCTTCAGCGTCTCGTCAGCAACAAGCCCCTGCTGTACGGCAATCCCGCCAACTCCCAATTTTGGGCGGCTCAGGGTGACGAAACCGCCTATCTGATGGCCGCAGTCATGGCCATAAATCGGCTCACTGGTGAGACAGTGACCGCAGATTCCCTCGTGGCTGAGGCGATGGCTACCGACAGCACCATTCGGCCGGACCGCAAGATGTACCTCGGTCCGACCACCTCTGACTATGTCTGGCCCGCCGACGCGTACCAACTGATGGAAAAACACGGAGTCACGGTGACCTCCACGTTCTACAACCTCAGCCAAGGGCGCCGCGCGCTCAACGCGGTGGAAACCGCACTGGCCGAAGGCAAGACTGTCATCACGACCATCAACGGCCCGACCGTCTCGATTCTCGATCCCACACAACAGGATATGGACCAGCACCCCGTGGTGGTGCTCGCGATCGACGTCACCAACAACGTGGTCTACTTCAACGACGGCGCGCTGCCTGAGGGCGGCCAGAAACGGACGATGTCGCTCGACAAGTTCATCGACGCCTGGCGCGCCTCGTTCTACAGCACCACCTTCGCAGAGGCGGCCGCTGTCACGCCGCAGACCGAATCGCCGGCGACCGAGGCGGTCGCCGCGTGACTACCACTCCAGCGATCTCGATGATTGTCATTCACGTCGATGCGGGCGGGGGCCAACATGACTTCAATTAAGCGCGCGGGACGACTCACCACTCTCGGCTTCGCCGTAGGAGCGGGCTTGCTGATCGCCGCCGGCGCCGGTGCCGCGGTCGCGAGCGCCGCACCGGAGGACTCCGGGCACACCTCAGCCGGCAGCTCGTCGGCGTCGAGCAACTCGGCATCGGCAGCGCGTTCAGGCCGACCGTCAAGCAGCACGACAGCCGGAGCCAAGCAGACCCGCGCGGTCAGCACACGTGGCGACTATTCCGCTTCAGTGGTGCAGCTGCACACCCGCAAGCCGTCGAGTGCCGCCCCGACGTCATCTCGGACCACCTCCGCCACCGCCACCCAAGAACTCGCTTCGCCGCCCGCTCCGTCGGTCAAACAAGCATCGGCTCCGCGTGTCCCGGCAGCCGTCAAGGCACCGCAGGCGGCCGTTGACGTCGCACGCGATCTGAACACCCTGCACCGCAATCTCGAGCTGCTGATCCGCCACCAAGTCGACGACTGGCGCGACAACCTGACCGCCCTGCGCACCGACCTGGCCGCAATATTTGGCCCGGCCCGACGCCCCACCAACCCGGATATCCCCGCGGACGAAACACCCGGGGTGATCGGCAAGCCGCGCACTCGTGAGGTCTATTTCGTCTATCAGGGCGATACCAATACCTGCGCCCTGTCGACGGCCGCGATGCTGATCGGCCAACTGTACGGTCGCGACAAGATGCCGACCTGGGAGCAGATTGTCACCGAAGCGGCCACCACATCGAGTTACACCACACCCGGCAAGCCAATCTACGACCGGGTCAACGACACATTTGTCACCACCAAAGATGTGGTGCAGCTGCTGGCGACTCACGGGGTCGAGGTGAAGGCGACTGATTACACCCGCGGGCAAGGCGACCTGGCGTTCTCGAACCTCAAAGCGGCGCTGAGTCAAGGTGATTCGGTGGCCGTCTCGGTCAAGGCGCAGATCATCTGGGGACGCGGCGCACCCGATACCGCGTACAGGGCTGACCACCTGATCACCGTGCTCGGTATCGATACGACCAAGAACCTCGTCTACGTCAACGACAGTGCCTTTAAAGAGGAAACGGGTAAGGGCATGGCCATCGAGATGAAGGTGTTCATGAGCGCGTGGGCCGCCGACTCGTACACGACGCTGACCGCCGTGGCCGCGACGACGTCCCAAACCGCACTGACCGCCTGAGCGCGTAGGTCGCTCGGAGCGCGCCGGCCACGGTTCGACCCGTTCCCGATTAGAGGTTTTGCGCGGTCGGCAAATACCATCGACAGCGCAATGACAGATCACGACCTGGACGTCCGGACCCCCGGTGCGACCGCCGCGGCGACCCGGCTGGCAGCCGAAGCCGGCCGCCGCCGCACCTTCGCCGTCATCAGCCATCCCGACGCCGGTAAATCGACACTGACCGAGGCGCTGGTGCTGCACGCCAAGGTGATCACCCAGGCGGGCGCCATCCACGGCAAGGCCGGGCGACGCGCCACGGTGTCGGACTGGATGGAGATGGAGCAGGCCAGAGGCATCTCGATCACCTCGACGGCGCTGCAATTCCCCTACCGCTCCCCCGACGGCCAGGACTGCGTCATCAACCTGCTCGACACCCCCGGGCACGCCGACTTCTCCGAGGACACCTACCGGGTGCTGTCCGCCGTGGACTGCGCGGTCATGCTGATCGACGCGGCCAAAGGCCTCGAACCGCAGACCCTGAAACTGTTCCAGGTGTGTCGCCATCGGGGCATCCCGATCCTCACGGTGATCAACAAGTGGGACCGCCCAGGCCGCGACGCCCTGTCACTGCTCGACGAGATCGCCGAGCGCATCGGCCTCAAGCCCACCCCACTGACCTGGCCGGTCGGCATCGCCGGTGATTTCAAGGGGGTCCTGGACCGCCGCACCGGCAACTTCATCCGCTTCACCCGCACCGCCGGCGGCGCGACCGCCGCGCCCGAGGAGCACATCCCGCCGGCCCGCGCACACGACGCCGCCGGAATCGACTGGGACAACGCCGTCGAAGAATGCGAACTGCTGACCGCCGACGGCGGCGAGCACGACCAGGAGGCGTTCCTGCGGGGTGAGACGACGCCGGTGCTGTTCACCTCGGCGGCCCTGAACTTCGGGGTGAACCAGCTGCTGGACACGCTGGTGCGGCTGGCGCCGCCACCGAGCGGCCAAGCCGACGTCGACGGCAACGTCCGCCCGGTGGATGCGCCGTTCAGCGCCTTCGTTTTCAAGGTGCAGGCCGGCATGGACTCCGCCCACCGCGATCGCATCGCCTACGCGCGGGTCTGCTCGGGCACCTTCGAGCGCGGCGACGTGCTGACCCACGCCGCCACCGGAAAGCCGTTCGTCACCAAGTACGCCCAGTCGGTGTTCGGCCAGCAGCGCTCGACACTGGACAACGCCTGGCCCGGCGACGTGCTCGGCCTGGCCAACGCGGCGGCACTACGCCCGGGCGACACGCTCTACCGCGACGTCCCCGTGCAGTTCCCGCCGATCCCCAGCTTCTCCCCCGAGCACTTCGCGGTTGCCCGCGGCACCGACCCGAGCAAGCACAAGCAGTTCCGCAAGGGCATCGAGCAGTTGGAGCAGGAAGGCGTCGTGCAGGTGCTGCGCTCCGACCGACGCGGGGACCAGGCGCCGGTGCTGGCCGCCGTGGGACCGCTGCAGTTCGAGGTGGCCACCCACCGGATGGCCACCGAGTTCAGCGCGCCGATCGCCCTCGAGCCGCTGCCGTACACGGTGGCCCGCATCGTGGACCCCGAGGACGCTCCGTTCGTGGAGAAGCAGGTCTCGATGGAGGCCCTGACCCGCACCGACGGGGTCATGCTGGCATTGTTCACCACCAAGTGGCGGCTGCAGGGTTTCCAGGAAGACAACCCCACCGTGCGGCTGAGCCCGCTGGTGGCCGCCGGCGACGCCTGACCCAGAGCCCGGCTACCCGCCGAGGTAGGCCGCCAAGGCGGCCAGCAGCCGATCGACGTCGCCGATGTCGGAGTACGGGCTCAGCCCGATCCGCAGCCCGCCGTCGGGCAGACCGAGATGGCGGGCGGGTTCGTAGGCGTAGAACGATCCCGCCGGGGCATTGATCCCCTCGCCGGCCAGGTATGCACTGACGTCGGCACTCCGGTGCCCGGCGAAGGTCACCAACAACGTCGGGGTGCGGCGCTCGGCCCGCGAATGCACGCTCACCCCGGGCAGCTGCCGCAGGCCGTCCTCGATGACGAAGCGCAGTTGATCCTCGTGCCGGGCGACGGCGGTCATGCTCGCGACCAGGCGTGCGCGCCGGTCTCCGTCGAAACCGGTCATGCCGGCGATGAAGCCGACCGCGGCGCTGACGCCGGCCATGATCTCGTAGGGCAGCGTGCCGAGTTCGAAGCGTTCCGGGATCTGATCGGTGGACGGTGTGAGCTTGTCGGGGTGAAGATCTTCGAGCAGCGCGGGCCGCGCGGCGACGACGCCGCAGTGCGGTCCCAGGAACTTGTACGGCGAGCAGGCGAAGAAATCCGCGCCCAGGTCGGCGACGTCGACCACGCTGTGCGCGGTGTAGTGCACGCCGTCGACGTAGAGCAGCGCTCCCGCCGCATGGGTGTCGGCGGCGATGGTCTGGATGTCGGGCATCGTTCCGATGAGGTTGGACGCGGCGGTCACCGCGACCAGTCGAGTGCGGTCGGTGAGCAGGGCGGCGACGTTGGCGGCGGGCAGTTCCGCGGTGTCGGTGTCGAATTCGGCCCAGCGCACGGTGACACCCGCGCGCTGCGCGGCGAACAGCCAGGGCCGGATGTTGCCGTCGTGGTCCAACCGGGACACGACGATCTCGTCGCCCGGGCGCCACGTCGCGGCCAGGGTGCGGGCCAGGTCGAAGGTCAGTGCGGTCATGCTGCGCCCGTAGATCACCCCGCGCGGGTCGGCATTGAGCAGCTGACCCATCGACTTCCGGAACGCGTGCACGATCGCCTCGGCATTGCGCTCGGCGGCGGTGTTGGCGCCACGGTTGGACAGTGGGCGCAGCATGGCGTCGCGGATCGCGTCGGCGACGACGTCGGGGGTCTGCGACCCACCCGGACCGTCGAAGTACGCCGTCCCCGATCGCAGAGCCGGAAAGCAGACCCGGATGGCGTCGACGTCGAGATCCGGTGGTCGCACGGTGTCACCGGTGAAAGTCATCGCAGCACAACCCCTTTCGGCGAAGCTCAGCAGTGCGGTGGTTGGACGTTGCCCAGCAGGGCCTGGTCGTAGCCGGGGGCGACCTCCGCGACCGACGCCATGAAGCTCTCCAGGTCGACCGGGCGGCCCGAGATCCAGGTGCCCAGTACCTGCATGGTGTCTTGCAGTCGCGTCGGGTCGACCAGGTAGGGGTCGGTGTTGAGCAGCACGAAGTCGGCCAGCTTGCCGGTCTCGATGGAACCGATCTCGTGTTCGCGCTTCTGCTGCCAGGCCGCGTTGATGGTGTGGGCCTGCAGCGCCTCGTCGAGGGTGAGGCTCTGTTCCGGTGCGTGCACCGCGCCCGACGCGCTGCGGCGGGTGACCGCGTTTTGGATGGTCAACCACGGCAACGGCGGTGACACGAATCCGTCGTTGTGGAAGGTGGGCCGCACGCCACCGTCATAGGCATCCCGGTAGGGCTGCCAGCGGGCGCCGTAGGACGGTTCGAACATGACACCGTCGTAGAGGTCGCCCCAGTAGAGGGCTTGGAACGGTGACATCGACGCGGTGACCCCGAGGCTGCCGGCCCGGATGCACTGTTGGCGGCTCGGCGTGGAGAAGTGCTCGATGCGCCAGCGGTGATCCGATCCGGTCAGCCCGTGGGCGCCCAGCGCCGCTTCGTACCCGTCGAGCAGGATGTCGATACCGGCGTCGCCGTTGACATGGGTGGCGATCTGCACACCATCCACCACGAATTCCTCTGTCAGCGAGAGGAATTGGTCAAGCGTGTAGTTCATCACCGAAAGCCCCGGCGCGGTGCCCACTGGGATGCCGGCGATCCTGGCGCGATCGGAGTCGAGGTAGGGGACGCTGATCGACGCGGTGCCGATCGACGGGCTGCCGTCCATCCAGATCTTGTAGCCCACGCGCCGGATCATCGGTGACAGCTCGCCGAAATCCAACTCCGAGTGTGCCCCGGTGTCATACGTCGTCTGATACAGCGAGTAGCGGATCGGGCAGCCGGGCAGTTGGGCCAACGCCTCCAGTGGCCCGCGCAGCCGACTCACGAAGGCCATGTCGCACGCGGCGGTGAAACCGTTGCGTGCCAATGTCGAATACCAGGCACCGAGATTGGCCAGCGGTGAGGGGACGACACCTGGCAGGAAGGCGGCGAGCGCGACCATGAAGGCCTGGGTCTCGAAACCCACTCCGCCCGCTGTCCCGTCCGGCCGCCGGGTCCATCGCGCGTCGGGGGTGTCCGCCGGTGGTGTCGCCCGATGCCAGCCGAACACCGGCATCGCCTGGGAGTTGAAATACAGTGCGTGCCCGGTGATGTCGAGGATCAGCACCGGATGGTCGGGGAAGTACCTGTCCAGCCTCGTGCGATCGGGCATCGGGATGGACAGCAGCAGTCGGTCCAGACCGGAGAACAGCAGCGGTTGTCCGGCCGGGGTGCCGGCGCGTAGTTCGGCGAACAGGGCTTCTACGTGCTGCCAACTCGGATACCCCACGAACGGGGCGATCCAGTGTGCCGGTTGCTCGCAGAGCACGGCGGCCGGCACCGGGTGGTCGTGGGTCTGGATGAAGCCGGGCATCAGCACGGTCGGACCGAGATCCTCGACCGGACCGTCGGGTGCGGCGGCCCGGCACTGCTCGAGTGAGCCGACCGCGACGATCCGGCCGGTGTCACGATCCACGGTGACGGCTCGGGCCCGCGGCTGGGCGGGGTTCATGGTGATGACCGACGACGCTGCGAGAACCGACCGAGAGCCCACCGCATCTCCTATCCGTTGGCGCACACCGTACCGTGGCCTACAGCTCGGTGACGGCTCCAGCGTCGACCAGCCATCGCCGATCCAGCCGGACGTTCGCCAGCATCCGGCGGTCATGGGTCACCAGTAGTAATGCGCCGTCGTAGCTGTCGAGCGCCTGCTCGAGCTGCTCGATGGCCGGCAGATCGAGGTGGTTGGTGGGCTCGTCGAGGACCAGCACATTGGTGCCGCATGCCTGCAGCAAGGCGAGCCCGGCACGGGTGCGCTCACCGGGGGACAGTTCGTCGACGGGGCGCTCCACGTGATCGGCGCGCAACCCGAACTTGGCGAGCAGGGTCCGCACGTCGGCGGTCGACCACGTCGGCACCCGCTGCTCGAAGCGATCGACCAGCTTGTCGGTACCGGTGAATTCGGCACGGGCCTGGTCGATTTCGCCGACGGCGACGTTAGCGCCCAGGCTGGCCCGGCCCTCGTCGGGCGGGCGGTGACCCAGCAGCAGACGCAACAGGGTCGACTTGCCGGCTCCGTTCGGGCCGGTGATCCCGATCCGTTCGCCGGCGTTGACTTGGAGCGACACCGGTCCCAGACGGTGATCGCCTTGGCGCACAACCGCATTGTCCAGCGTCGAGACCACGGAGCTGGAACGTGGCGCCGCCGCGATGGTGAACTCCAGATTCCACTCTTTTCGGGGTTCGGCCACCTCTTCCAGGCGGGCGATGCGGCTCTCCATCTGCCGCACCTTCTGTGCCTGCTTCTCACTGGACTCGCTGGCCGCGCGCCGCCTGATCTTGTCGTTGTCGGGTGCCTTGCGGATGGCGTTGCGCACACCCTGGCTCGACCACTCCCGTTGGACGCGGGCGCGCGCCACCAGGTCGGCCTTCTTCTCGGCGAATTCCTCGTATTGTTCGCGCCGGTGCCTGCGGCCGACTTCGCGCTCTTCCAGGTAGCTCTCGTAGCCGCCGCCGAATACGGTCGTGGTGTTCTGGGCAAGGTCCAGCTCCAGGACGCGAGTCACGCTGCGGGCCAGGAACTCCCGGTCGTGACTGACCAGCACCACACCACCGCGCAGGTCGCGGACGAAGTCCTCCAGTCGGGCCAGGCCGTCGAGGTCCAGATCGTTGGTCGGCTCGTCGAGCAGCACGATGTCGAAACGCGACAACAGCAGCGCGGCCAGTCCCACCCGCGCCGCCTGCCCGCCGGACAGGGCGGTCATCAACGTCGTCTGCGGTCGCACCGACGAGGTATCCAGCCCCAGCCCGGCCAGCACCTCAGGCATCCGGTCGTCGAGGTCGGCCGCACCGGAGGCAAGCCAGCGATCCAGCGCGACCGCGTAGGTTTCGGCTGGGTCGATGCCCGAGGCAGCGGGTTCGGCCAGTGCGGCGGCCGCCGACTCCATAGCGATCGTCGCTTCCGCACACCCGGTGCGGCGGGCGATGTAGGCGGCGACGGTCTCCCCCGGCACCCGCTCGTGCTCTTGGGGCAACCACCCGACGAACGCGTCGGTCGGCGCCAGGCTGACCGTGCCCTCCAGCGGTTCGAGAGCCCCGGCCAGGATCTTCAGCAGCGTGCTCTTGCCGGCACCGTTGGCGCCGACGACGCCGACGACGTCACCGGGCGCCACCGTGAGGTCCAGGCCCTCGAAGAGTGTGCGATGGGCGAATCCGCCGGCCACGCTCCTGGCGACAAGGGTTGCGGTCATGGCCTCATCGTCGCATCACCGGTCTTCGACCGGGGTGGTGTGCGGCCGTCCCGGCGACTGGTTTGCGGACACTAGTGCCCGGCGTTGCGCGCCAGGTCGATCGCGTACTGGTTGATGAACCGACCGGCCCCGGGCTCACCACGCCCGCAGGATCCGTCGGATTCACCGGGGCGCTTGACCCACAGGAAGGCGTCGATGTGCCCGTTGCCGGTGTCGGTCGTCGGGGCGACGCCCAGGGCCCGGCCGACGGGGTTGCACCAGTACAGCGGATCGCCTTCGACCGGGCCGGCACCGTTGCGCGAGGTGTCGATGACGTAGTGGGCGCCGTTGGTCTGCCCGGAGATGGCCTCGCCGTAGCCGATCTCCTCGTCGGTGGTGAAGAAGTTCGCGGTGTTGAGGCTGAATCCCCGCGCCTTGCCGATATCGACCTGGTTGAGCCGGGCGGCCATCTCGTCGGCCCCGACCCAGCGGGAGTGGCCGGCGTCGACGTAGACGGCGGTCGCCGGGTTGGCGCTGAGTGTGTCGACCGCGTAGCGGATCAGGTCGAAACGCTCCTGGCGCTGGTCACCGGACAGGCAGTCGGCCATGGCGAGCGCGTCGGGTTCCAGGATGATCGCCGCGGGTCCGCCGCCGATGTCGGCGGCGACGGTGTTGATCCACCCGCGGTAGGCGTCACCGGAACCGAAGCCGCCGGCGGCGAAGCTGCCGCAGTCGCGGTGCGGGATTCCGTACAACGCCAGCAGCGGAATCGTGCCGGCCGCCTGTGCCGCGCTGATGTACTTCGCGTCGACCGCGGGCGTCGACAGCTGGTCCATCCAGTACGCCTGCGGGGTGTTGGCGACGTAGGTCAGCTCGGGGCTCGGCGGGTTGGCGCTGTTGGCGGCCCGCATGGCCGCTGAGTTGGGGTTGACGTACAGCGGCAGGCCGGCCAGCGGGTTGACGTCCTCCGCCAGCCGGATGGACGGAGCGGGCACCACCGGCGCCGGCTCGGCGACCAGCACCTGTCCGGCGAGAGCGGCAACCGTCAGAACGGGGGCGATCCAGCGCGTGAGGGCACCGGCAGCACAGAACGTCACCGAAAGAAAAGTAGTGCTGCGGCCCGACAAGTGCCAACTGCCGCTGGCTGCCGCCCCACTTCACCTCCCACGTTGCGTCTCACCCGGTGAGCAATGCGGTCAGGCCGGGCTGAGTTCCACGTCCAGCCGAGGTTGCGGGCGCCGCTGATCCAACGCTCTGGCGATACCGAATGCCGCCGCCATAACCGCGGAACTCCACTTGCGTGCCGAGGCCTGACCGACGGGCGTTACCACGGCCACCGCCGCGTGCACCCGGTCCCCTTCACCCCGGATCGGCGCGGCGCACGACACCACTCCCAGGCTCATCTCTTCGATCGCCACGGCAAACCCCCGACGCCGCGTGTCGGCGAGTTCGCGGCGCAAAGCCCGGGCGGAAGTCTTGGTAAACGGCGTATACGCCGCCAACGGCCGGGCAAGGATTCGGGCCCGAACCTCCTCTGGCGCCGCGGCCAACAGCGCTCGGCCCACTCCGCTCGCGTGCAGCGGCAGCCGTCGGCCGACCCGACCGACCGTATCGACGGCGTCCACACCGGCGATCTTCTCGATCAGCAAAGCGTGGTCGCCGTCGATCACGGCGAGCTGGACGTCGTGGCGGGTGAGGTCGTGCAGACCGTGAAGGAACGGCATCGCAGTTTCGCGTACGCTGCGGCTGCGCTGCGAGCTGGCAGCGATCTCCAGCAACGTGTTGCCCACCGTGTAATCACCACGAGACGTTCGCTCGAGCGCTCCCCACGCGGCCAGCTGCCGCACAATGCGATGCACCGTGCTCACCGGCAGACCCGTCGCGCGAGCCAGATCTGAAAGTGACAACGCTACTTCGGTCCCGGCGAACGCCTCAAGAATCATGCCGGTTTTCTGCAGGACTGTCTGCCCCGGAACCCTATTCTTTCCAGACACCCACTTCTCCGTTCTTCACGATGCCGGGCAGCGATGGCCGGATCTGACTAACCCTGTTCGGGCTTCCCGTAGACCGCGACCACGACGCTCCGGTCCAGACTGTTCTCCGACCACACCCCCATCTGTGTGAACGCACAGTTCTGCATGATCGCGAGATATTCTGGGACGGAATACCATTGGTTCATCACCTCGATGCCGGAAATCGCGAGAGCGGGATTGATCGCGATCGTCTCTGCGACGACGCCGTGGTATCCGGCAGCGTTGGCGCGGTCCTGCGGCATCGACCCGTCCGAGCCGACGTCGCCGGAGAGGTCGCGGTTGGCCATCAGGTCGTCGGTATGCCATTGAGCAGCAAGTTGGAGTTGCAGATTGGGCGCCACATCATTGGTGCAACCCGCGCGATGCTGAATCGTGAACACATTGGCGATCACCGAGTTGTTCAGCCGCTTGTTGTCCGCGTGCGCCGGGGCCACACCGATGCACATCACGAGCGCCACGGTCGCCGCGGCTGCCGCCCACCACCTCATCACAACACCCCTTTCTCTCTGCGGAGTCTGACCGACGCGGCAGACGAGGACTGCCCGGCGATGGTCAGTTCCTCGCATTCGGGGGAAGCAGCAAGTCCTGCCAGGATGCGCGTCCAGAAGAGCCGCCGGCCAGATCCGACTGGCTGTAGACCTGACCGTCCGGGCCGACGTAGGTACCGGTTGTCGGGTCGTACTGCGCAGTCGCCAAGGCCGGCATCTCGGGCGGTGGCGAACCCGCCGCCGGCGACAGCCCCGCAGACGGAACCTGTTGCGCCGGAGCAGCATCCGATGCCAGTTGCGGCACATCTTGACCCGACAACGTGGCGTTGGGGTCACCCTTCCAGTTGTATCCGTCATTGAGAGGGACGTACTGTTCGTTGCTCTCGCACATCTTGACCGTGGGTGCGCGCTTACCCGGCACCGTCTCACACGGGATGTTTCGCGCGCCACGCACGGCGATCAATGATGAATCTTGCGGCACCCGGCAGTACAGGTCCCCGAGTGGACGATCCGGGTAATCTTGCAGGCTCGGCACTCGCCGCTGCTGGGTCGGTAGGAACCCGGTCGTACACGGCGGGGGAAGATTCACCTGGAGGTTCAGCCCCAAATATGCGCCGCCGGCAGCCGGGCCTTTGAGGTAGCGATCGGCGACCCCGGCAGCCTGCATCATCGCAACCCCTTGCGGGACAAGCACCAAGAGCTGCTCGAGATCCGGCTGATAGGTCACGGCTACTTGTCCTACGCTGGCCAGATTGGACAGCAACACCGGCAGCGTCGGCTGTAGTTGCTCGACGAGCTGACGTGCCTGCTCGGCAGCCGGTCCGCCGTTGCGCATCAGCTCGTCCACGGCGCCGTTGTTGGCCTCGAGCTGCCCGGAGATGGTGGCCAGATGTGCTGCCCAGGACCGGATGGCACCCGCGGTGTCGGACTGGGAGTCCAGCACGGCAGGGCCGTGGTCGATGATCGTGGTCAGCGCATCCAGGTGCTCGCGCGCGCCGATCGCGAGGTCACTAGATCCCCGAACGATCCGGCCGATCTCGGGTCCCAGGCCGCCAAAAGCGGTGAATGACTCGTCGACGACGGTCTTGAGATTGTCGCGCGGGATGGCTTGCAACCCCCGGTTGGTGACGTCCATCAACTCCCCGGTGTCGTTCGGCACTGAGGTGCGGCCGACGGGAATGACGTCGCCGTTCTTCAACGGCACCGAGTTGCCGTCACGGGGAAGCAGCGCAACGTATTGCTCGCCGACCGCGGACTGGCTGTGCACCTCGGCGTCGAGATCAGACGGGATCGCGATACCGGAGCGCATGGACAGCACCGCTTGCGCCCCGGAGTCGGTCAAACGCACGTCACTGATCTTGCCGACCTCGACACCGCGGTAGGTGACATTGCCGTTGGTGTACAGCCCCGATGCGTTCGGCAGGTCGACGGTCACCTGGTAGCGGTCCACCCCCAGCAGGGCCGGAAGCTGGATGTACCCGACCAGCATGACAGTTCCCGCGGCGACCGAAACTACGGCGAAGATCAGGAGCTTGGTCAGAATCTGTCTGGATAGCCGCATCTCAGCGCCCCTGGTCGAAGTGATAGGGCACCAGTATCGGATTTCCTTGCGTGTACGGGCTGGGCAGCTGGCCGATCGTGCGGCCCCACTGCAGTTCGAGCTCGGTGAGATTGCCCTCCCACCGCGTGCCGGTGAAGTAGGACTGGTCGATGCGACTCAGCGTCAAGTCGAGGATCAGGGTTATGTTTCCGTAATCCCCACGCATCCAATTGCTCAGTGTTTCCTTGGGATACGGGAATGTTGCCAACATGCTCAGCGATCGAGTAAGCGCTGGACCAGCATCGGCCAGCGAACGCAGCACCGGACCAAGATCGGTGATCTCCTTGACCAATGCGTCTTTCGTTTCGCTGACCGAGGTGGCGGTCAGCGAGCTGAGCTTGCCGATCTTCTCCAACGCCACTCCCAGGTTGTCGCGCTGCTCCTTCAGCACCGCCAGCGCATCGGGAATGCTCGTCAGCGCCTTATCGAATACCGCTTGCTGGCCGGCGAATTGGCCAGAGAGTCGATTGACGCTATCCATAGCCGTGATGATGTCGTCGCGTTGATCGTTGAGGTGCCCGACGAAAGTGTCGATCTGACTGAGCAGGCTGCGGAGATCGCCTTCGCGCCCGCCGAACGCGGTGCTGAGGGCTTTGGTGATGTCCTGGACCTGCCCCAGTCCGCCATTGTTGAGTAGCAGCGACACCGCGGCCAGTGTCTGTTCGGTGGTCGGATAGGCGCCCCCGTGGTCGAGGGGGATGAGGGACCCATTGTGCAATTTCCCCTGCGGCGGAGCGTCGGTCGGTGCAGACAGCTCGACATGCAACGATCCGAGCAGGCTGGTCTGTCCGATCTTCGCGATCGCATTGGCCGGCAGATCCACGTCACCGTCGAGAGTCATCGACACAACGGCGTGCCATCCCTGTCGTGCGATCTTGGTGACGTTTCCGACGGTCACATCCCCGACGCGGACCCTCGAATTCTGCTGGAGATTGGTGACATCGGGCAGTTCGGCAGTCACCTCGAACGAGCCCGGCCCGCCTCCCGCGGTTCCCGGCAATGGCAGAGAATTCGGCCCGCGCCAGCCGCATGCCGACACAGTCGCCGCGCACACCACAACGAGCACCAACGCGCGCAGCGATCGGTAGGAAATGGTCACCGCGAGCCCCCTTCCGGCGGAACCATCAAGCCGGGCAAGCCCGCACTGGGATCTGTGGCGACGGCCTCGGCCGGCAATGCCGCGGGCGGTGCCGCGGGCGGTGCCGCGGGCGGTACATAGTCCGGCCGCATCCAATCTTCGCTGTAGGTGACCTCGTTCGGTCTCGCCATCGCACCGACAACCGGCAGTGGTGCGGTCAGACCGATCGCGGTCCCGATCGGCGGGAAATTGTACTGGCGGTTCTTCACGATCGGCGCCAGGTACTGCACGCACAGTTTCGCCGACTGCTCTGCGTTCAAGCGCGACGCGGCCTGAATCGCGCCACAGATGAACGAGATTGGATCGGCGAAGTTGTTGATCGCCAGCGCACCGCTGATCGACCCCTGAGCGGGTTGATAGATGTTGACGAAGTTCTGTAGCGACGTCGGGGCAACATGCAGCAGCTGTTTGATGTCGTCCAGGCTCTCGCCGAGTGCCTTCGCTACCGAGGCGAGTTTCTCCACCGACGTCCCCATACTGGGCCGGATGTCGGCAACGAAGCCACGAACGTCGCGCACGGCGGCGTTGAGGTCTGCGATGGCCTTGCCGACCTCATCGGGGTCGTTGGCGAGCAGGCCGGTGACAGTAGCGAAATTCTGGTTCAACTGGCTCATCAAATCGGTGCTGGTCTGCAATGCAGACACCAGCGTGGCCAGGTTCTGCACGGTGCCGAACGTGTCAGCACTGTGCTCACTGATGGCTGAAATAGCCTGTGACAGCTTGATAGTCGCGTCACGCATGTCGACGCCTTCGCCACGCAGATTGTCCGCGGCAGTATTGATGAATGCGCCGAAAGTGCTCACCTCGCCTGGTTTTGCGGGTTGCATCGTGTCGGCGAGTTTCTGCAACTGCGCCCGAAGATCGTCCCATTCCACCGGCACCGCGGTTCTGTTCTCCGGGATCACGGCACCATCCGCCATCGCTGGTCCGCCCGTATAGGCGGGGCTGAGTTGGATGGCGCGTGCTGTCACCAGAGTCGGCGCGATGATCAAGGCGTTCGCCTGCAGCGGCACTTTGTAGTTGCTGTCGACCCAGAAAGTGATCTTGACCCGCTGAGGCTGGGGCTGGATCGTGTCGATCTTGCCGACCGGCACCCCGAGAATTCGGACCTCGTCACCGGGGTAGACGCCGTTGGCGTTGGCGAAGTACGCCGCGATGCGAGTGCGATGGCCGTTCGCTTCGGTTCGCAGCACGCCCACCACGCCGGCCGCGAGCAGCAAGGCCAATGCGATGGCCAGGCCCGCGCGCAGATAACGCCTACTCCTCACTGTGGCGCTCCGGGCGGTTCGGGAGCCGTGCCAGGCCCGTCGGCCGCAGCAGGCTCACCGGGAGCGGGAAAGAGCACGGGCGCTGGTGGTTCGGGGGTCGAGGCCATACCCGGTGGTGCGACCGCCGGTGGACCCGGTGGCGGTCCGCCGGGAGGCGGTGCGGGCAGTGGCTCGCGGTACGGATACCGCGGGTCGCCAGGGTTGCCGGTGATGGCGTCGGGCAGAGTCAAATTCGGTTCACCACCTTGACCGGTACGGGGGAACGGGACCGGCAGTGCCGGTGTGGCCGGCTGTCCGACCGGCGGGTCGGTCCGTTCCGAGGGCAGTAACACGTGCGGGTCCAGACCAAGATCGGAGAACGCCGCGTCGATGAAGGGCTGGGTGAACTGACCGGGCAGAAGGTTGGCGATGTAGTTCATGAAGAACGGCCCGGAAGCCACCGATTCGCCCAGCGACATCGAGTAGGCGCCGAGCATCTTGATCGACTGCTGCACCTGTGCTTTTCGATTGTCGAGGATCGTAAGCACGCCGTTGAGCTTGTCCAGCGCGGGACGCAACTGAGCCCGATTGTCCGCGACGAAGCCGGAGAGCTGCCGCGACAGCGACGACAGACTGCCCGAGATGTGGTCCATCGCGGCGCTCTGCTTACGCAACTCGGCCAGCAGCGCATTACTGTCCGCGATGAGTGCGACCACTTGGTCGACCCGGGAGGCCAGCACCGATGTGGTCTTGTTGGCATTGGCCAACAGATTGCGCAACTCCGCGTCGCGGTCGTCGATGGTCTGCGAGATCCGGGCCACGCCGGCGACGGCCGCGCGTAGATCCGCCGGCGTGTCAGAGAAGGTGTCTGCAACCACACGCAACGAGTCTGAGAGTTGGGTGGTATCCAGCCCGTTGATGGTATTTGCCAAGTCCCCCAGCGCATCCGGAATCTGGTATGCCGGCGTGGTCCGTTCGGCGGGGATTGGTCCGCTTAGTTCACCGGAACCGCGGGGAACCACCTCCAGAACCTTGGCACCGAGGATGCTCTTGGTCTTGACGGCGGCCTCGGTGTCGTCGCCCAGCCTGATGTCGTCCTCGACGGTGAAGTCCACCTTCACTCGGGGCCCGTCCAGAGTGACACTGGATACCTGGCCGACTCGATACCCCGCCACCTGGACCGGCGCACCGACTCGTAGGCCGCCGGCTTCGGTGAAGTAGGCCGAATAGTGATCGGCACTGTCGAAGAACGGCACCTTGTCGTACTCGAGTGCAACCACCACGGCACCGGCGATCAGCGTGACGCCGAGTACGCCGGTCAAAACTGGGTTGCGCTCACTGAACGGCTTCATTTGGGCGCACACCGCCCGGTATCTTGGCCCGCCACTTTGACGAACACTGGTTGGCCACCCTTCCCGTTGACCTTGAGCAGGAGGTCGCAGAGGTAGAAAGCGAAGAAGCTGCCGTAGAGGCCCTGCCGACCGAGGATCTTGTACGAGTCGGGCAATGTCGCGAGGAGATTGTCGAAGTACTCGTGGTCGGCGACGACGATGGCCGACGATCGATCGGTCTGAGCCACAGTCTCTTTCAAGGGGGTTCGGATCTGGCCGAGCAGGTCTGCGACGGTGACGGCGGCGTCATCGGCTGAGGCGATCCCGTCGGCGATCGCGGTCTTCCGCGAAGCGAGTGCGTGCACCAGCTCCGACAGTGCGTCCACGCCCTTGGTGAACTGGTCACTCTTGGCGCCCAGTGAACCGAGAACGGTGTTGAGGTTGGTGATGACTTCTCCGATGAGCTGATCCCGGTCGGCGAGGCCGCCGGTCAATTCCGCGGTTTGCGCCAGAAAGGATTTCAGGCTCGTCCCCTGTCCTTGCAACGCCGAGATGAGCTGTCCGGTCAATGCATTGACCTGTTCCGGGTTCAGCGCACGGAACAGCGGCCGGAACCCGCCGATCAGTGCATCGAAGTCCAGCGCAGGCTCTGTGCGCTGCAGCGGGATCGTCGCGCCGGGCGGTAACCGTTTGGTGTCTCCGGCGCCTTCCTCGAGGGCAACGTAGCGTCCGCCGTAGACGTCTTCGAACCGCACCAGCGCACGCGTGCCCTCGGTGAGCAGCACCGACTTATCGGCGGAGAATTCCACCATCGCGGTGCCCCGCGGGGTAATCGTGATATGCCGGACTTTGCCGACCTCGACACCGGCCACTCGGACGAAATTGCCACCCTGTAAGCCCGAGACGCTGACGAACTCCGCCTTGTAGGTCTGTTGATCCTCGAAGCGGAACTGGCCGAAGATCGCCACCAACGCGAAGGTCCCGAGCGCGCAGACGGTCACGAATGCCACCAGGCGAGCGACGATGCCCCCCAGTCCGGTTCTCATGGCTGTGTTCCCGTCTGTTCCGCCGGTTGCTGCGGCTGGTCGTTGCTTGGCGCCGGTGGCAGTCCCGGCCACAGTGGTGTCCCACCGGGGCCGTACAACGGCGCTCCATAGGCGGGTGCACCCGGATAGGGCACGGGACCGATGGCCGGCGGACCCGCTCCTCGAATACTGGGCGGCTCGGGCACGGCACGCGTGGCCGGCAGGAAGTCGAGCCACCATGGGTGGGCGATGCCGGGGTTTGGACGGATATCCACTCCGGTGCCGAATCCGGTGTTGGTCACCAGCTGCCGCAGCGGCCAGTTGTTGTCCACGATGGGCAGCGACCCGCAACTCGGCTTGCCGCCCGGACCGCCCTTGGCGGCGACGACCGGAAGATTGTCGGGATAGCGGTAAGGATCTTTAGCGAACAGCAACGCTGCGTCGAGCGTGGTCGTCCGACCGTTGCCGCCGGCTCCGGCATAGCCGCCGCCGGCATTCAGGAACCACTCCGCCCCGACGAGCATGCAAGTGAACGACGGGCTGTACTTGTAGAGCAGGTCGGTGGTCGGCGCCAGAATATTGATCGCCCGGTTCCAGTCGCCGCGGATCGTGGTGAGCAGGTTGGTACCCGCATCGGCAAATCCGATGGTGCTCAGCAACAGGGTGTCCAAGTCCGTGCGGCGTGCCACCACGGTGTCACTGGAGGTCGTCCCCGACCGGAGTGTGGCGATGATGTCCGGCGCTGCGGCACTGTACGTGTCGCCGAACCGGGCCAGTGACTGCCAACCCTGCTGCATAGCGTCCGAGCGCGGGTTGATGGCCAGTAACACCTCGTTGGCGGCGGTGATAGCACGCCCCATTCGTTCACCCTGGCCACGCAGCCCCTCGGCGAACGCACTGAGCGTTGCGTTCAGCTTCGCCGGGTCGATCTGGTGAACTACCGATACCAGGCTCTCGAACAGCGTGTTGACCTCAGTGGTCGTGTTCCGGGACCGGATGATCGAGCCCGCCGAAATACGCTTGGCCACAGGATCTTTTGGCTCGATGAGATCGACATACTTGGCGCCGAACGCGGTGCTCGCCTTGATCTCGGCCTGCACATTGGCCGGGATGTACCTGATCTGGTCGGGAAACAGATCCAAGGCGAGCTCGACCGACTGCGGCCTGGAGCGCACCGCGGCAACTCTGCCGACTTCGACCCCCCGCAGCTTGACCTTGCCACCGGTCTCCATGACCAGCCCGGCCCGCTCCGAGGACAACGTGACGGGCACGTACCGGGTGAACGAACGATTGAAGATGGCAAGCGACAGCCCGATCAGCGCGGCAACGACGAGAATCAGGATCAGTGTCCACCACCGGGGGCTGATCCAGTTCTCCACAGGACGTCGATTCATTCGCGCACTAACCCGCGAGGTGGAAGTTGCCGGTCTGCCCGTAGGCAGCCATGGACACGAACAATGTGACGGTGACTGCCGACACCAGTGAGGCACGCACCGCCCGGCCCACCGCCTCACCGACGCCGGCCGGTCCGCCCGTAGCGGTGAATCCGTAGTAGGTGTGCACCAGCATCACCACCACCGCCATGGTGATGGCTTGGAGGAACGACCAGACCAGGTCGGTCGGATTGAGGAACGTGTAGAAGTAGTGGTCGTAGACGCCGGTCGATTGCCCGTAGATGAAGGTGGTACCGGATCGTGCCGCGAAGAATGACATCAGCACCGCAACGCAATAGAGCGGAATGACGACGACCACGCCGGCTACCAGGCGCGTCGACGCGAGATAGGCAACGGTGCGGATTCCCATGACTTCCAGAGCGTCGATCTCCTCGCTGATCCGCATGGCCCCGAGCTGTGCCGTCGCACCCGCACCGATCGTGGCAGCCAGCGCGATACCGGCGGTCAGCGGCGCGATCAGGCGGACGTTGAGGTAGGCCGATCCGAATCCGGTCAGAGCCTCGACACCCAGACCCGCCAGCTGGTTGTAGCCCTGCACCGCGATCAAGGCGCCGGCAGAGAAAGTGAGGAAGCCGACGATGACCACCGTGCCGCCGATGACAGCGAGTGCCCCCGTGCCCAGGCTCATCTGCGCGATCAGCCGTACTGTCTCGATCTTGTAGTGCAGCAGCGCATCTACGACGCATCGGATGGTGCGGGCGTAGAACTGGGCCTGGGCGCCGATCCGGTCCCAACCGCTGATCCACTTTCTGACGGTGCGCGCAATCCGGGGATGGAGCACGCTCGGAGATGCCGCCGTCACATCGTCACCTTGACGCCGACTGCGGTCACGAGCACGTTGATCACGAACAGTGCCATGAAGGAATACACCACCGTCTCGTTGACGGCATTTCCGACGCCTGCCGGCCCACCACCGACCGAGATGCCCTTGTAACAAGCGATGAGGCTGGCCGCCAGTCCGAACAACAACGACTTGGTCATGGACAGCGCGACGTCGGGCAGTCCGGTCAACAGTGTCAGCCCCGCGGCGAAAGCGCCCGGTGTGACGTGCTGCAGGTAGACGGAGAAGAAGAATCCGCCAATCAACCCAACCAGGGTCACCAGCGACGACAACATGAAGGCGACAAGCGTTGCACCGAGCACTCGGGGAACGACGAGCGCTTGGATGGGGTTGACTCCCAACACCTTCAAAGCGTCAAGTTCTTCTCGGATCGTGCGCGCGCCGAGGTCGGCGCACATCGCGGTGGCCCCCGCCCCGGCCACCACGAGCACCGTCACCAGCGGACCGATCTGGGTGACTGCGCCCAGGGCCGCGCCCGCTCCGGAGAAGTCGGCCGCACCGAACTCCGTCAGCAACACGTTGAGGGTGAACACCGAGAGCACGGTGAACGGGATCGCCAACATCAGTGTCGGGAGCACCGAGACACGTGCGACGAACCACGTCTGCGCCAACAGTTCCTGCCACGCGAAGGGCCGACGGAAGGTCAATACGGCCGTATCGAGCGACATCGCGAAGAACGCGCCCTGCGCCCGGAAGACCCGGTTCAGCGTGTCCATCGCGATACCTCGCGTCGGCGGGTCGTGACGTTGTCAGCGAAGGCGAATGCCCGCCTGCGCCGGCAGCTTCGTGCGCCCACGGCAAATCTGGGTGCGCGATCGCCGCGCTCACCTGCATCGACTTCCGGCACCGGTTCTCCCATGATCCAGATCACTCCCGCTGTCCGATGTGAACTATGCGGTAACACATCACGATGTGTCAACAAAGATGTCACAGCGTCAGAATTGTGATGTTACGAAGCAATGTGCGCTGTTCAGCGCATCGGCAAGGTGTTAGCGCACCCGTTGTCAACGCCGCACCCCGGCCGGACGTTTGTGTGACCTCGCCAATACACGGCTGGGATTGTTACCCACGTCACCACGAGCTACACAGCTGAATCTTTTACTGAGTGGAAGCTGGGAGCGAATTTTTCAGCCGCCGGAGCGGACCGTCAGGTTTCAGCCACCGCGACCGTGCGCGCAGCACAGCAGAAACGCCGCCGCGCGACACCCTGCGGGTGATGGGCGAGCGCCCAATTCGTTTGTTTAGGTTTGACTTTCGTCGATCGGCCGAGGGCCCAGCGCAGATGTCAACCGCACAAGTTGCTCGGCGTAGTAGTCCCAGAATTCCTGAGATGCCGGATCCAGTCCGACGAATGCGCGCGCGAAGGCAGGTAGCGTCACGGGTGCACACGCCGCGGCGAAGATCGCTAAGGTCAGAGCGCCGACGTCGAGGTCTTCCCGCCACTCGCCCTGTTTCTGGCGAAGGCGATTCTTTTCTACCATCTCGATGAGCCGGCCTACTCGGCTGTCGCCAATGGGAAAGCCACCCTCAAGGCCTTCACGCGCCAGCGTACGAGTCCAGGACTCGTCGGAATGGGCCCACTGGACGAATTCGCGGGTGACGTCTGCGATCGGTTGCGGGCCACCGAGTATCCGGGCACTGCCATCCAGCCAGTCCTCGGTCAACGCGTCGTAAAGCCCTTGTTTGCCACCGAAGTGGTAGGTGATGAGTTGGTGATTGACGCCGGCTGCCGCGGCGATTCGCGCAACGCGCGCGTTCTCGTAGCCGTGCTCACCGAACTCACCGGCAGCCGCATGCAAGATTGCTTTCCTCGTGCGTTCCGGATCCCGCCTGTTGCGATCCGTACTACGCCGCCGCCGCTGAGTCGGCTTCGGCTCCTTCGCGGAACGAGCGGCTTTACCGGGCACGCCGGCAGCTTACCACTGAGTGGACAACTCATGGCCCCTGCGGCCGCCGCGCACGTGGCCCAAGGAGCATGGTGGCCGGTCGGTCACCTTCGCCATGCGACCAGGGTCGCGCACTGAAATTCGTTGGCCACGAACATGTCCGTGGCCGTGGATCCAGCGTAACGATGATTCACAAGATCACAGATGATGCTCCCAAGTCGGGCCCGGACTCGATACCACCCGCGTTGCCGGCCAGCGTACGGGCGCCCGCCTCGATGTGTAGAACATGGTCGGGATCGTAGGAGATGTTCTGCGGATCCTTGCCGGCGGCGACGTCGTGGACCATCTGCCGCAGCATTCGGCGCAACATCACGACGCCTTTGTCTGATGTCACCAATGTTTCCTCGCTGTGCAGGGTGATCGGCCCCTGCGACACCTGCGCCTCGGTATCGCCCGGGAACCTCTGCAGTTCGCCTTCGCTCAACTCGAAGAACAGTTTTCCGTTCTGCTTGATCCCGAGGATGATTCGCAGCAGACGATCGATCGACTTCGCCCGGGTCGAGATGAAGAATCGGTGATGAGTGTCGTCGACGGGAACTCCCCAGATCAAGCAATCATGTCGAACATCCGGATCCAGGCTGACGAAGTCGGGCAGGGCGATGATGTTGGGCAGGACCGAGTCGATCGACCACGTCATCTTCGATACCGAGCCATCGGCATTGGGACGATCGAACCTCTGGCGATAGGACACACCGCTCGCACTCTTGAAGTACTCCACCTCAATCCTGCTCGGATCGAAGAAGGACTCCGGGAACCCCGTGGTTCCAACACCTTCGAACTGATATCCGCTGTGCTGAGCGTGCAACCACATCGCGTGCACCGGATCGGCGGCGTTCTCGAAGGTCTGCAGCCAATTGCACTCCTGCAGCAGCCCAGTGACCTCCATACCCGGGGCCGGGATCGAGGCGAAGTATTGTTCGCCCTCCTCCAGGGGTTCCAGGCAGTCGAACCGCGGCAACGGCGGCTTCTTGTCGGGCGGACCCATGTAGACGAACAGCAGCCCGTAGCGCTCTTCGACCGGATACCAGGGTTGCCGAACCACATCGCGTCGTAGACCGCCGCCCGGTTCGCAGGCCTGATCGAGGCAGCGCCCTTGGACATCGAATTTCCAACCGTGGTAACAGCATCGGATGCCGTCGTCCTCGATACGACCGTAGAACAGACTGCTGCCCCGGTGGGCGCAACGCTCGAAGACCACTCCCGGACGGCCGTTGCCGTCGCGGAACACGATGAGATCCTCGCCGAGGATCCGAACCCGGTGCGGCACATCATTGGATAGGGCCTGCGCCGATGCGATCGGCTGCCAGTACCGGCGGAGCGCCTCACCCATCGGCGTGCCGGGGCCCGTTTCGGTCAGCTCGGCATCGTGATGCGGCTGGCGTCGGCCGTACCCGGTGCCGGTGTCGGTCTCGACGATGGTGGTCTCTGCGGTCATCGCTGCCTCCCTCGGTGGCTTGAGACACCCAGGCCGGGGCGTGTGCCTGCGGTGTGAACTGGCTCGTAAGGCCAGGCGGTCTGTAACGTGCGTCACGTCGACATCCGGATTATGACATCACCTTGATGAAAGTTTGTCAAGAACTCATCCCGGGGACCGCAGTGGTCTGCGGCCGGATTCCGTTGGACGTGCTGTCGCTTTAACTACGTTGTACCCCAGCATTTTTCGCGGTCCTGACCGGACCAGAGTGCAGTTGCGGTCTGACGGCGGGTGACGATCACATCGTGAGGGCCGTCGGCACTTCGATCAGTGCCGGCCGGCCGCTGGCCAGTGCAGCCGTGAAAGCGGCGGCGAAACTCGCCATATTGGTCACCGCAGTCGCCTCGACGCCGTATCCGCGGGCAATCTGTACGAAATCGATATCAGGAACGTCCATCGCGTCGGTCTGCGCGACACCGAGGACGTCGGCGAACCACCGGAGCGCCCCGTACGTGCCGTTCTTGAGGAGCACCACGATGATCGGGATGTTGTACCGGGCGGCCGTCCACAGCGCAGTGATGCCATAGTTCGCCGATCCGTCGCCGATGATGCCGACGACCTGACGGGTCGGTTCGGCCAGTTGGGCCCCTACAGCCGCGGGCAGGCCGAAGCCCAATCCGCCCCCGGCCGCGATGAACACGCTGTTCGGGTGTGACGAATCCAGTTGTGCCCAGAACGCGTTGAGGGTGGACGTCGATTCGCTGACCCACACCGTGTCCGCGGGAGCCAGCCCACGCAGCTCGGCGAGGAGTTCTTCTGGATCGACCCTGTCCCCGGATGCCGAGGGTGTGGGGTGCGCCGGCAGGGGTGGCAGCGCGGGTCGCCGCCCCGGGGTGACAGCGTCGGCGAGTCTACCCAGGGTGTCGGCCATCGCCGCCACATAGGCCTGCCCCATCGGGGCGCGGGCCGCCTCCGCGGGATCACTGGTGATGTGCAGCAGCCGTGCGCCGTCGGGCAGGTAGCTTCCCGGTTCGTACTGGTGGTAGCGGAAGACGGGGCCCCCGACCACCAGGATCACGTCGTGACCTGCCAGTGCCGCGCTCACGCCGCGAACCGACGCCGGCAGCGGGCCGCGGAAACTTCGGTGGCGGCTGGGAAACGACAATCGCGATGGCGAGGGAGCCAGCCAGACAGGCGCGGCGAGCGCGTCGGCAAGCCGTACCGCTTCGCCATTGGCGCCCTCGGCGTCGACGTCGGGTCCGAGCACCAGTGCGGGACTGTCCGCCGCGTCCAACAGCGCCGTCAGCGATGCCAGTTGGTCGTTGTCCAGACAGCCACCGGCCACGGTGCGCCGCTGCAGCAGATGTGTGGCTTCCCCGGGTGCATCCTGCGCCCAGTCGTCATAGGGCACCGCGACGAACACGGCCCCCTTGGCCGGAAGAGTGGCCATGTGGATGGCCTGGCTCATCGCTCTGGGAACGTCAGCGGCACAGGTTGGCTGGCAACTCCACTTGACCAACGGCCTTGTCAGCGAATCCGGCTCAACCACCGAGAGAAACGTCTCCTGGCCGACCGTGCTGCGGACCTGCTGGCCCGCCAGCAGCACCAGCGGGCTGTGGGTATAGACCGAATTCGTCAATACACCCATGGCGTTACCGGTTCCGGCAGCCGCGTGCAAACTCACCAACACCGGTTCGCGGCGTAGCTGGGCAAATCCATCCGCCATGGCCAGCACCGCACCCTCGTGCAGCCCCAGAATGTAACGGAAGTCGGTGGGCATGCCGGCCAGGAACGGCAATTCGTTGGAACCGGGATTGCCGAAAATCGTTGTCATGCCATGTAACCGCAACAACTCGAAGGTCACGTCACGCACGCTTGGCATTGGTCGAATCTCCTTCACAATCAGTCTGGGACATCCAGCGAGGGATAGTTCTAGCCGCGCCCCCGGCCGCGGGAGCGTCATAGATCGAGTTCGATCACGGGCTCAAAGGAGCGCGAACAACACGGTGTGAACAATCCCTGTGCGCGCTCCTCCTCGGACAGCACATCGTCGCGATGGTCCGGCCGCCCCGAGATCACCTTGACTACACATTCTCCGCAAATGCCCAGTTGACAAGACGACCGTGCCTCGATCCCATTGCGCCGCAGCGCATCGAGGATGCTCTCGGTCGCGCCGACGGGGACCTCACCGCCCGTCGAGGCCATCCGCACGACGAATTCCTGCCCCGGCTTCGATACCGCGGGCGGTGCTGTGAAGCGCTCCTTGTGAAGGGTGTGCTCGGGCCAGCCGAGTGCGGCGGCCCCGGTGAGGACATGGTCGATGAAGGGCTCGGGCCCGCATACGTAGATCGCAGTGTCGGGTTGCGGCGGTCCCAAGTCTCGGCGCAGGTCCAGCCTGCCCTCATCCGGTCCGTCGTCGAGGTGCAATGTCACCCGGGGGTGACCCTGCAGGAGTGCGGCGAACGAAACGTCGTCGGCGGTCCTGGCGCAGTAGTTCAGCGTGTACTCACCGCCGGATCTGTCGAGCTGTTTAGCCATCGACAGCAGGGGCGTGATGCCGATTCCGCCGGCGAAGAGTCGATGAATTGACACCGGTGCCAGGCGGAAACTGTTGCGTGGAACGGAGACCAAGATGCGGTCGCCAGTCCGGAATTCATGCATGGCCAACGAGCCACCGCGCGACGCGGGGTCACGCAGTACGGCGATCCGGTACTGCGTGCGATCCCCCGGGGTCCCGCACAACGAGTACTGCCGTGTCACCGCACCGCCCAACTCTGGTTTGTCGACGAGGACGTCGACATGTGCACCGGCTTCGTAGTCGGGCAGCAGTTCATCCCCGTCGGGGACGAGGTCGAGCACGACAACCCGGGGCGTTGCCATGGTTCGGTTGGCCACCACGGTCCTGATCCACGGTTCGGACACGATCACCCTGCCTGAAGTATGAGTCTGTTGTCGCGTTGCCTACGATTGCGATGCCGTCGCAGCACATTCCGGCCGGTCCCCGGTGGGGCGACAGCAAGCCAGCACCACCGTCCATCGTTGATGAATATTTGTCAAGATCATCGCCGCGCATATCGCGCGCGGGCCGGAGGGGCGGCATCCGGCCCGGAGATCCGGTCGGATTGGGCCATTGACGGGTCCGTCCGCCGAGCGTACCGTCCCATCTCATCGTTTACTGCGGATGAAAACTCATCCAGCAGTCGCTTGCAGCGCGGTCCGGGACCCGGAGAACGTGGTCCAACAATATCGGGAGAAACAATGGGGTTGCTGACTGACGACGCGTGGCACGGCAAGATCTGGACGGGTACATGGTCGGATGGCAGCGGGTCTCGCTGTGCCGCAATAGAACCGTCTACAGGTGGGGTGCTCGGTGAGATCGGCATCGCCACACCCGGTGATCTCGAGAAGGCGGCACGGCGCGCGGCCGATGCGCAACGACGCTGGGCATCGCTGCCTCACCATGAACGTTCTGCCGTGTTGCGCGCCGCCGCCGACGTATTCGAGGCAAACTCGGCCGAAATCATGGAGTGGCTGGCGCGAGACGCCGGGACCGCGAGTGGTTTCGCCGGGTTCCAGGTGCACACCAGCGCGCAGGAGTGCCGCGAGGCCGCGGCGCTATGCAGCCATCCCTACGGCGAATTGCTGCCCAGCAGTGATCCGAGGCTGAGCTTCTCGCGTAGGGTGCCCGCGGGTGTCGTCGGGCTCATCGCGCCCTTCAATGCCCCGTTGATACTGGCGGTCCGCGTCCTGGCACCGGCCTTGGCGCTGGGCAACGCGGTGATCCTCAAGCCGGATCCCCGCACGTCTATCTGCGGTGGCGCACTGTTAGCGCGGGTATTCGAGGAGGCCGGGCTACCGTCCGAAGTTCTACAGGTGCTCCCCGGCGGCGCCGAAGTCGGTGAGGCACTGGTCGTCGACCCCGCAGTCCGGGTCATCGCGTTCACCGGCTCGACCAACGCCGGACGCGCCGTCGGGGCCCTGGCCGGCCGACATCTCAAGCGCGCACACCTCGAGTTGGGGGGTAACTCGGCGCTGGTCGTACTCGGTGACGTCGATGTCGAACGTGCGGCATCCGTCGGGGCGTGGGGCAGTTTCAACCATTCCGGACAGATCTGCATGGCAACCAGCCGCCATCTGGTGCACGAATCCATCGCCGAGGAATACGCTGTGCTCCTCGCGGGGAAGGCCGATGCCCTCACCGTCGGGGACCCCTTCCGCGAGGATGTCGCTTTGGGCCCGCTCATCGACACGACCCAGCGTGACCGCGTCCACGCATTGGTCACCGCCAGTGTGGACAGCGGCGCCGTGCTCCGCGCGGGTGGCACCTTCGACGGTCTGATGTACCGGCCCACAGTGCTTTCCGATGTCGCCGTGAACATTCCCGCGTTCTGTCAGGAGATCTTCGGACCCGTCGCCCCGATCACGCCGTTCTCGTCGCTCGACGAAGTGGTGGGCATCGCCTCGGACACCGACTACGGCCTGAGCCTTGGCATCCTGACCAACGACCTGGCGACGGGATTAGCACTTTCCGAACGGATTCCCTCCGGTCTGGTGCACATCAACGACCAGACGGTCAATGCCGAGCCGAACGCTCCATTCGGCGGGGTCGGCGACTCGGGTACCGGCTCGCGCCATGGTAGCGCGCAAGCCAACATCGAGGCATTCACCGAAACACAGTGGGTCACGGTCAGAAGTCAACTGCCGCATTACCCGTTCTGACCCGGTCGACGGGTGCGGGGCGGCGGCATTGCCGCCGCCGCGTACCCGTCACAGTCGGGCCACCGGCAGCGGTACCGGGTAGCTGAAGAAGCGGCCTTGCGGGTCGTACTTGGCGCGCAGTGCCTCGGTACGCTCGGCACTCGGCGGGTCGAGGATCGCCATCGGGTGGACGAAGAGGTTGGAGTCGCCTACATAGCCACCACCCACCGTGTACCGATCGACGCGGGCCATGGCACCGGTGTGCCACGCTGCCATCTCGTCGTCCTGTGCGCCGTCGTCCCACACCGCGTAAGCCTGGATCGACATCCGGGTCTGGAGACTGAAGGCGGCCCGCGGGTCGCGGTATTCGGGCAGGCCCGGGATGAACCACAGACACGACCGAGCCGAGGGCAACGAATCCAGGATGGCTCGGGACTCCTGCCAAAGACCGGGGTCGTCGATGTATTCGTCCTTGATCCACAGGTTGTCCGACAGATACCGCAACCCCTCCGGGTACATGCCGTCGAACATCACCTGGAGTTGGTCGATGGTGGACAGGAAGGGCGACTGGTGGAAGATGGCCCGGTCCAGGCCGGGCGCGTTCTCCAACGGCGCCAGTCGCTGCGCCGCGTGCTCGAGATCCTCGCCGAAGGCATACGCGGCGATGGTCAGCACGGTGTCGTCGTGACCGAAGGCCGGGTTGCTTCCGGCGATCAACAATCCCGGCGTTCCCAGGGATGCGACGTCGAGGTACCACGGCAGGAGCTCGTCGAAGGCGGACAGCGGGTGGATCTGCACCGTCGCTGCGATGGCCGGCATCGGGCGTAGCTCCAGATACATGCGGATCATGATGGCGAAGAAGCCCGGTCCGCTGCCACGGGCGGCCCACAGCAAGTCGGCGTGCTCCTCGTCGGTGGCGTGAACGATCTGACCGTCGGCGGTCACAACGTCGATGGCGTACATGCTCAATGCGGCCGGCCCGAGTTCGATTGAGTTGAAGCCCATTCCGCCGCCGAGGATGTAGCCGCCCATCCCGACCGTGGGACAGTGACCCACCGGGAAGTACAGGTTGTGCGGCAGCAGGGCGGCAGCGAAGTCGGCGTTGTGGACGCCGGGCTCGACGATGGCAGTGCGGTTGAGCGGGTCGATGTCGATGTTCTTGAGCTGGGACAGGTCCAGCAGGAGACCACCGTCGCGGACATGGTTGCCCACCCAGTTGTGCCCGCCCGACCGAATGCCGACGGTCAGCCCCTCGGCATTGGCGAGCTTGACGGCGCGAACGACGTCGTCCTGGTTGGCGGCGACGACGATCACCGCCGGAAAACGGCTCGGCTTCAGTCCATTCCACACTGCCGCACAGCGGGCCTGCTCGTAGCCGTCGTCACCGTGGCGGTAGAACGCGCCGGTAAACGTAGTCATCGCATAGGTACCTATTCGTCGTAGTGATCATGAACTTGCGACGCAGACACGCCAGTTCCACTGTGCTGCAGTCTTATTGCCATTCGCATCGAATCGACGACCTCGCCGAGTCTGGTGGTGGCGAGGGCATCACCAGAATCAGGAAGGACGACCGCCGGGCATTGGCATGGTTGCGAATGGATTCGCTGCGGCGACCTCTTCGGCGGCGACTTCCGGTTCGATGAGCTCCGCCCGGAGGAAATCGACCGACAACTCGGTCATGGTGCGGTTGTACCGGGGTGTCATGTCGAACTCGTGGTCCTGGCCGGCCGCCAGATGTAGCTCTGCGCGCACTCCGGACGCGACGAGTGCATCGAAGATCCGCAGACTTGCAGCCGGGTCCACCAGACGGTCACCGGCACCGTGAATCAGCAGCGAAGGTGGGAACCGACCGCCCACGTAGGTGAGCACGCTGGCCGCGTCGGCGGCCGCCGCCGTCGCAGCCTCGCCGAATAACATCTGAGCCGGCATCTCACCCGGCCCCGGCGTCAACGAGACCCGTGCCGCGGGGTAGTACGACACGACGGCGCCGACCGGTGGGATGCCCCCGCCGGCGCCGCCCGCGACGAGAAGCGCGAGCTGTGCTCCAGCGCTATGCCCCTGCAGGACAATGCGGCCGGGATCTACACCCAGTTCTTCGGTGTGCGCACCGACCCATCGCAGCGCGTCGCATACGTCCTCGACGGGCGCGGGCCAGGCCGCGGTGTCGAGCAGTCGATAGCCGACCGCCAACGCGGTGATCCCGCGGTCGGCAAGAGCCTCGCAGCGAGCATGCACCGCGCCGCGAGCACCCTGGGCGAACCCGCCACCGTGAATGACCAGCACCGCAGTCCGCAGGTCTCGATCCGACCGGCTGGCGAAGATATCGAGGCACTGGCGTGGATCTGCGCCGGCGGTGTAGCCGACGGTCCGAAACTCAGCCATCCCGATCAGCCGATCTCCGCGGCGCGAAGCCGCGGAATGACCTCGCGGCCGAAGAGCTCGTGGTTCTTGCGCAGCTCCGCCTGGTCGTAGATGTTGAAGGTTGCCATGAAATTGCCGGCTCCCAGCGCTTGGCACTGGCTAATGATGCTGTCGGCAACCTGTTGCGGGGTCCCGTAGATGAGCTCGTCCTTGCCCACCGGCTTCTCGGCGGTGTCAGGCATCCGCATCGCCTCGGTGCTGACCGCGAAGAACTCTCTGAGGCCGTCGTGCGCGGCGGCCTTGGCATGACCGAGTTCGGATTCGTCGGCGACGAGCGTCACCCCGCGCCGGATGGCGACACGGTCGGGGCCGGTGGGCATTCCCGCCGCCCGGGCTCCCTGCTGGTATGCCTCGAACACCGGGACCAACTTCTCGACGTCGGCGAATCCGCTGCACATTTTGAGCCCTCGCGCCCCCGCCCTGGCAGCTGACTCCGGGCTGGTGGAGGCGGTCCAGAACGGCGGATTCGGCTGCAGGAACGCCGGGGTGATGCGGACGTCGTCGAACGAGAAGTGCTTACCGTGGTGGGTCACCAAGGGCTTGCTGATCGCGGCCGCCAGCACCTCGAGGGTTTCGGCATGCACCTCTGCTGCATGCTGCGGTGAGATGCCGACGATCGCCAGCTCCGGCGGGATACCGCTCACCACCCCGATCTCCAGCCGCCCTCCGGTCAGGTGGTCGAGCATCGCGAACTCCTCGGCAACGCGCCACGGTGTCGCGTAGGGCGACACGGTACCCAGGACGCCAAGGCGCAGGGCAGTGGTGCGTGCGGCGAGATGGGCGATCACCAGGTTCGGCGAGGGGCTGTAGCCCGGCCCGAAGTGGTGCTCACTGAACAGGATCCCTTCCCATCCCAGGCGCTCGTCGTCAGTCCACAGGTCGATGTAGCTCTGGAACTGCTGTTGCACGGCGGCGGGATCGTCGTGTAGCGCCGGATCGTGCACCGAATGGAAGAACTCGAAGAGCCAGGGCTTGATCATGGTTGTGTGCCTCCGTCGGGATTCGGGCTCGCACTGCCGATTGGCCGGCACTGCCGATGACTGTGGTGCCGAAGTGGTGTCACCACTGCGTTTGCGATTTCAGCGCGGCCTCGGCGAACTCGGCGTCCGTTTCACCGTCGGCGCCGCCAACACCAATGCCACCGATGACCTCGCCGTCCACGATGATCGGTGTGCCCCCCGGCACAGCGAGAAGATGTGGATCCAACAGATGCGGCGGCGCCGCAGCCATTCTCGGATCCGCCGCGAACTGGGCGAACAGCGCGGTCGGCAGTCCCATCACCGCGGCGGTGTAAGCCTTACGGCGGCCGGTCTCCACCGCCACCGGCCCCACGCCATCGTCGCTGAGCACGATCTTCGTTATCCCGCTGCGGTTCACGATCGACACGCTCAGGTGCAGACCACGTTCGCGGCCCTTGTCGATCACGTGTCGAGCCGCCAGCAGCGCCGCGTCGAACTTCAGGGGCTCTCTCATGATCTCTCCTCGACCACGCAGGAAGGGCGCCGGCCCAGTCTCACCGGCAAGGGCCGGCGAAGCCCGGCCGCGGTCAGATGATTATTCATCAGACGATATGCCACAAGCTACGCGCGCTGGAGCATCCAGTCAATGCCACCGACCGAAACTCCGTTAACGTGGGGACAGGGGCACAAGCCGAGCACCACGATGCACTGATCCTGCTCTGCGGCAGCCGATCTCTGCTCATACGGCGCGCCGTGCCTGTGTGTACGCCCACGATTTTCGGTTAGCCGGGCGGCATCCGTCGCGCCATCTGCAGGTGGGCCAACCACCACACGTCATCCTCACGAACCCACACTCTGGTGACCGCGGCTTGAATGACGAAGGGGGGCAATCCCGCAGCGAGGTGGACACCAAACTGCTGAAGACAGCTCACCGTGGCCATAGCGCCGAATTCCCGAACGACTGGTCCGATCACCACCAAATCAACCGGCCGCGGCCGGCCTTGCGCTTCGGCGATGAACTCGCGTGCATCGTGGATGTTGCCCAAAGGGCCGTGCACGGCAACGAAGTCCGGGTGCAGCAATGCACGCAATGGTTCCGTTGTCTCTGCCGTGAACGCCGCGGCCCACTGCGCTTCGGCCTCTTCTATGGTGGCCAGCCTCGGTGCACTCACCTGTCATCTCCCGAAAATGATTGCGGTGTAGCCCTATCAGGCGATTACGTCGATGGGATCGACCAGTGCCGACATTGCCCGCTAGACCATTTCGATCTCAGCAAGTCGCTCCAGGAGTTCAGTGGAGGGAGTCTTGACGGGATCGATACCCTTAACCGCCTGCGCCCATCCCGAGTGTTGGGTCGGGGCCTGATCGAGTGCTTCACCCAACGTCTCGATGGTCCAGGCACGCTCGTCGTTGGCGATGTGATGGCCGACCGACCACCCGTCGAATACCGTCACGTCGTCGCCGACGATCCCGAACACACGACCGGTGAACCGACACTGCGGTGAAGCCAGGAATGCCACCATGGTGGCGGTGTGATCCGGCGCCATCCGGTCGAAACCGTCGCTAACCTCCTGCATGAGCTCGGCGGCGACCTGTGCGCTGACCCGGGTGCGAGCGACGGGCGCCAGTCCGTTCACCCGAACTCCGAGTTCAGCCAGTTCGATTGCACAGGCGACGGTCAACGCCGCGACCCCTGCCTTCGCCGCGACGTACATCGGGTTTCCCGGCTGCGGTGCCAGAGCGACGCTCGAGGACGTGTTGACGATTCGTCGACCCGCCTGCGCACCGCGCTCCCGCCAGTGCGCAGCTGCCCAATGACATACCGCACCGGTGCCCGTCAGACATACGTCCACAGTGCGCTGCCAATCGAAACGTGTTATCTGGTCGATGCTTCCGAACCGCGTTATGCCGGCGTTGTTGACAACGATGTCGAGCCGACCGAACGCGCCGAGCGCCGTATCGATGATTCCTTTTGCGGAATCCCAGTCCGAGACATCGGAGGCATCCGCTACCGCGCGTCCACCGGCCTGGCGAATCAATTCGGCCACTTCCTCGGCCGGCCCCGCGGACGGCGTACCGTCGCCACCGATCTCCCCCCCGAGGTCGTTGACGACAACCGCCGCGCCCTCGCGCGCCAGCGCAAGGGATTCCGCGCGACCAATGCCACGGCCACCACCGGTGACGATGGCGACCTTGCCTTCGAGATAACCCAACTGACTCTCCCTTTCGTGTGGATTCCCGCTTCCGCCAGGCAGCCAAGACTGTTCCGGGCCGCTGTTAGAACGCGCCTGCGGTCAACCGCCACGCGGGTGTCTTCCCCAGCATGACTTCGGTCAGCCTATCGGCCGGACGACGGTTCTGGATAACTTTCATCAAGGTGGCTTGATCCGATGAACTCAGCTGACCCGGCCCGGCCGACATCTTCCGTGGTGCCGGCAGACGAGCGCGGACCGAACCACCGCTCGATAGCCGCGCGTAAGCGCCGTTCGTCATCCATGTCGTAGGTATCCGAACACCACGCGACATAACCGTCAGGGCGAATCAGCAGGGCCGACAGCGATGATCCCGGGACCGACGAGGTCACCACGTCGATGCGGTCGTGCCAGCCGTTGGCGGCCTCCGCCGCCTGCCCGCCACACAGATCAACCAGGACCGGACGGGCCGTGTGCAGTAACTCCGCGATTCGTCGCCCGTCAGCCAGCTGCAATTCCGGTACGAAGCGGCCGGACAATCGGTGTTCATCGGCGACGTCGTAGCGCACATCGGAACCGGCGAGAAGGTGCGCGATGTGTTCGGCCACTGCGGGAATGGCAAGCAGCTCCCCGACAAGTGATCGCAGGGCGGTGTGCTCGCCGCCGGGGGCCAGTAGGGTCAGCTGCGCCAGAGTGTGCATCATGACCCGTTCGCCCACGGGATGACGCTCGTCGTGGTAGCTGTCGAGCAGACCCTCCGGGGCCCAGCCCTTCACCTCGGCGGCGAGCTTCCATCCCAGGTTCATCGCGTCCTGAAGTCCCAGGTTCAGGCCCGGCCCGCCGATCGGTGGATGGACATGCGCGGCATCGCCCAACATCAACACGTTGCCGACCCGGTAGCGATCAGCCTGACGGGTGTTCTGACCGGCCATCCGACGCAGCGCATACGGCCCTGGACCGCTGGGGGCGGACACCTCGACATCGGTAGCGAGGATGCGCCGAACGCTGTCACGCACCTCTTCCACCGTCAGCGGAGTCTCGTCCTCCACAAGCTCGGCGTCGAACTCGATCGCTCCGACCATCGGGGGTCCGGGTGGGCGGTCGAGATAGAAGATGGCCCCATTGCCGAATCTGTTGAGTCCCGGATCAACTCGCGGACCACCGGGGACATCCCAGCCGCCGGCACGTCGCTGCTGATCGGGAACGGCAATGTGGGCCATCCGCGCCATCATCGGGGTCGTCACCCCCGGGAATCCGATTCCCATCCGGCGCCGGACCATGCTCCGGCCGCCGTCGGCGGCCACCAGATAACGGGCCTTCCACCGGCGGATGCCGTTCGGCGAACTGACCACCACCTCGATGCCGGCGTCGAAGTCGATCGCGAGCTCGACAACATCATGTTCCCAGTGGACCGTGGCACCGAGCGCGGCGACGCGCTGCGCCAGTAGCCGGACCAAACGTGGCTGGGGTATCGGCAGGTGGAACATCGGATTGTCAGGCACACCGGCCAATTGCACCGGCATTCCGGCGAAGACGTGACCCGGTACCGGAGCTGGCGGACCCTCCCCACCGGTGACGAGTTCGTAGAGCCCACGGATGTCCAGGGCCCGGACCACCTGACCTACCAAAGCATTGGCCTTCTGCTCATCGCTCGGGCCGGCCAGCCGGTCGACGACGACGGGATGCACCCCGGCCAACGCAAGCTCGGCGGCCAGCATCAGCCCGTTCGGGCCCGCGCCGACGATGAGGACGTCAGCGAGCAGGTCAGACACGGGCCCTCACATTCGCGCGATCGGATGGCAGCGCATCCCGGATCGGCCGTCGAAGTGGGCGGTTATGACCGCTACCGCCGCTCGATCGGTGCGCCGTGCACTTGCTCGCGGCCACGTTCGATCACCGATTCGCGGTTGGCGGCCACTGTTTCACTCACCTGATGGTTGTAGAGCCATGCCGTTGCGGTACACGCCTCCACTGCGAGGCCGTGGGCCTCGGCCGCTGCGTCGATACTCCGGTACGACGAGACCAGTGCTCGCACTGCGTTCTGGTTGCCGGCGGCAATCGATTCAGCCAGGGCCATTGCCGTGTCGAGTAGACGGTGGTGTGGCACGACCTCGGTGACCAATCCCGCTGCGGCAGCCTGCTCAGCCGTCAGATACTCACCACTGAGGCTAAGCCGGCGAGCCAGTCCCCGCCCGACGGCCAGCGGCAGGCGCACCGACATGCCCCACATCGGAAGCAGCCCTACTCGGGCGTGAGTATCGGCGAATCTGGCACGCTCCGAAGCGATCAACACGTCGCAATAGAGTGCCAACTCCAACCCACCGGTGACGGCGACTCCGTTGATCGCCCCGATCACCGGTTTGGTCATATCCGGCCATTGCGGTGAGAGGTCCGGAATGCCGCTCGCCAGCTCGCGAAGGTCCAAGCCTGCGCAGAACGCTGGATCTGTGCCGGTCAGGATGACGACATCGACGTCATCGTCACAGTTGGCGGCCCGCAGCGCGCTGAAGAGACATTCGCGCAACTCGCTGGAGAGCGCATTGCGGACGGTGGGCCGATTCAACGTGAGTATCCGTACCCGGCCTGCCGTCTCGGTCAGCAATACCTCCGTGGTCGCCGCGCCGGTCACCCGGTCGGCCTCGTCGGGGAGTGGCACCGTCGAAACTCCATTCTGTGGCGTCCGGAATGCGCCTCGGACACCCACGGGTCGAGCGACCGGTCGGGCAGACCGAAGAACCGTGCTGAATTTTCATCAAGCCGTCATCCGCCACCAGAATCGGGCAACGGACTCCAATCCGGTCACGATAACCGTGTCTGGCGCGCTGTGGTCGACCAGTCTTCCACCCAGCGAAAGCATTCGTACAACATCCGCACGAGTCATTCCGGCTTCCCGACAGCGCAGTGAGGCTGTGACACTCATGCAGGTCAGTGATGTGTACTATTCGGCATCACCACGGCTGGCGTTCGCCGTGGGCACCACAGTCGCGCCCTGCCGGTAGCCGTAATCTTGGCTTACGCACGGCGCCGTCACTCAGACGGAAGGCAGGTCATGTCCCCCGCCGCACTCTCTGGTCGAACACTTTTCATCACCGGCGGTAGTCGAGGGATCGGACTGGCCATCGCGATACGCGCCGCCCAAGACGGGGCGAATATCGCCTTCGTCGCGAAGACAGACGTTCCCGACCCACGTCTGCCCGGGACGGTACACACCGCGGCCGCAGCTATCGAGGAGGCCGGTGGCCGTGCACTGCCCATCGTGGGTGACATCCGCGACGAGGACGTCGTTGCCGAGGCAGTAGCGAAGGCGTACAAGCACTTCGGCGGCATCGACATCGTCGTCAACAACGCCTCGGCGATCGCCTTGAGCGGCTTCGGCGACCTCTCTATGAAGCGCTACGATCTCATTCAGAGCATCAACGCTCGCGGCACGTTCGCGGTTATCAGTGCGGCGCTGCCCCACCTGTTGGAATCACCGCACGCCCACGTACTCACCCTCTCGCCACCATTGAACCCTGATCCACGGTGGCTTGCCGAGTACGCTCCCTACACGATCAGCAAGTACGGGATGACAATGCTGACACTCGGCTTGGCCGAGCAGTACCGGTCGCACCCGTTGTCGGCGAACTGCCTATGGCCCAAGACACTGATCGGCACCGCAGCGGTGCAGAACATCGTGGCGGCCGATGGCGGGTTGCAGTCGTCCCGCCGGCCCGAGATCATGGCCGATGCGGCCGCGCTCGTGCTGGGGCAGGCCCCAGGTGCGGCCACCGGACAGACCCTGATCGACGAGGATCTGCTTCGCGCCTCGGGTGTCAGCGATTTCGGCCGGTATCTCTGCGATGGAGCCACCGAACAGAGCCTGCAGCGGGATCTGTTCATATCTGACGAGGAGATGGTGTTGCGATGAAGCTGCTGACCTATCGGTTTGCTGGTCGAGAGTCATTCGGCGTGGTCCGCGGGGATCAGGTCATCGACGGGCCGGCCCTGTTCAACGAACCGATCGTTTCGTTGAAGCACCTGCTCGAACTGGACCTTACCGACGAACTCCGCCGCCGACTCCCCGATGCGCAGGCCAGCCATCCGTTGGCTGATATCGAATACCTCCCTCCGATAACGGATCCGGCGAAGATTTTCTGCGTGGGCGTGAACTACCAGGATCACCGCGACGAGACCGGCACCACCGCGAAACCGGACCATCCGACCATCTTCACCCGTTTCGCAGACACCCACGTGGGACATCAGCAGCCGATCCGACATCCAGCCAACACCAGCCAACTCGACTACGAGGGCGAGGTCGCGCTGGTGATCGGCCGAACCCTCGCCACCGGCGCCTCCGATGCGGAGCTGGCCGCGGGCATCGCTGGCCTGTCTTGCTACAACGACGTGAGCGCACGCGACTGGCAACTGCACAACAGTCAATGGATCCCCGGCAAGAACTTCGAGGGCGTGGGCTCCTTCGGACCCTGGTTGGTGACTCTCGACGAGTACGACGATCTCGGCGGGGTGGCTCTCACCACTCGGGTGAATGGCGAAGTGCTCCAGCACGCCACCCTCGACGACCTCATCTTCGACTTCGTGGACATCCTGCGCTACCTCACCGGATTCACCACACTGGCAGCCGGAGACGTCATCGTGACCGGCACCCCTGGGGGTGTCGGTCTGGTGGCCGACCCGCCGCGGTTTCTCCAGCCAGGGGATACCACCGAGGTGGAGGTGGACGGCGTCGGCATACTGCGAAATTCCATCTGCGAGCCCACGTCCTAGCGGGGTCCGTGGCGACGGCGCCGGCCCAACCCGCCAGTGCCGCCACCGGAGGGGCCTGCGAGATCAGCACAGCGCCTTGATGACCGCGGACAACGCACTGAGCTGTTGGTCCACCGTTCCGCCAAGGATGCGGTTTCCCAGGCCGATCCGATCGACACCGGCAAGCGCCCAGCGCTCGGCCGTCGCCGCCCAGGTCTCCGGGGGGTCGACGTGGGTCAGCAGTCGCGCCTCGACGCCGATCGACCGCGGGTCACGGCCGATTTCCTCGGCGAGGCTGCGCAGCCGGTTGACGACGCGCAGCGCGACTGCGGGCGCTGCCCCCAGTGGCGCGAACATCTTGTAGCCGTCGGCACAGCGGACGATCCGGCGCAGCACGGCGTCGGTGGGAACACCACCGGTGCCGAACGAGCCGCCGCCCACCCAGACCGGGATCGGCACGGCCGGACGAGGGCTGATTCCCACCCCTTCCAACTGGTGGAACCTTCCGCTGAAGTCGACCGACGGTTGGCACCACAGCAGCCGCATCACCTCGATCTGTTCCTCGAGTCGGCGGCCACGCTCGGCCCGCTGCTGTCCCAGCACCTCGACTTCCCGACCATTCCAGCCCACCGAAACGCCCAGGCGCAGCCGGCCTTCCGACAACAGTTGAACCTCCGCTGCCTGCTTGGCAGCAAGCACTGTCGGCCGAGTGGTCAACAGCATCATCGATGTGGAGATCTCGACCCGCCGCGTCACCGCAGCCAGGTACGCGGCGTGGGTGAACGCTTCGTGCCAGGGATCGTCGAAGGAGAAGCCCGGCGGGAACGGGCTGTCGCGGGTCGCGGCCACATGTTCGGAGAAGTTGAGCGTGTCGTACCCCAGCTCCTCCACCGCCTGAGCGAAATCACGGATCTCGCTCGCGGAACCGAAATAGGGTACGTCACAACCCAATCGCACAATCGAACCTGCCTCTCACCGCGATGGGAGACACCCACGGTGCATGTCCCCCGCCGCTCCAGCCCGAGCCGGTGAATAAGCTGCGAATCCGAGCCGGGGTCTTGCCACGTGTAACAGGAATATTATAGCGTCCGATGTGATATTTCACACGAACCGGTCTCCTGGCGTCCGCTTCCCGCGGGCCGCAATGAAAAGTGTCCAAACATCGGGCGCCTGAACCGATTCCGTCGAGAAGGGTCTCATGTTGGATATCGGACTGGCGATGGCCGTACGCAATCATCCCGATCGGCCTGAGCCACTGCCGAAGGTGTACAGCGACTACATCGACGACGCGGTGTACGCCGAAGAACTGGGCTTCGATCACGTGTGGGTCGGCGAACACCGGATGACCCCCTGTCAGTGGACGCCGTCGCCATTCGTCACCATGGGCGCGATCGCGGCGCGGACAACCAATATCCGGATGGCGCCGGGAGTCCTGTGCCTGCCCTTCCACAATCCGCTGCGGGTGGCCGAGGACTTGGCGGTGCTCGACAACATCTCCGGGGGCCGTGTCGACTTCGGGTTCGGTGTGGGATCGCAGTACGAGGAATTCCGCACCTTCGGCGTCGACCCGGCCAAACGTCTCGGCATGACCTACGAGTCGGCTGCGTTCATCAAGCGCTGCCTGACCGAATCCGAGACCTTCAGTCACCACGGCAAGCACTATCATTTCGACGAGGTCACCTTCACCCAGCGGCCCGTTCAGTCGGCAATCCCCTTCTACGCCTCGGCGATGGGACCGAAGAGCGTGGCGCTGGCCGCCAAGGCGGGATGCAACCTGCTGGCACCGCGGCAACCCGCCTACGACGAACACCTGCGCGCCGCCGGGCGCAACCCGGCAGAGCATCGGGCGGTGCTGCTGCTGATGGCGTGCGTGGCCAGCACCAGAGAGCGCGCCCTAGAGGCATCGCTGGAGGGCCTGCACTATTTCGTCAACTTCTACACGCTTCGCCGCGACGTCAACGGCATATTGCCAGACCCGTCGGAAGCCGAGGTGACCCGGGAACAGATCGCCGGAGGCAGCATGGGGTACATGGGCGTGCCCGCCGTGGGCTCCCCCGAGGACGTCACCGAGACGCTGCGCAACATCATCGGGGCCGTACCCGGCACCACCGGACTGATGCTCGGCTTCCGCCATGCCGGCATGCGCACCCCGGAGGTCCGCGAATCGATGCGGTTGTTCGCCACCGAGGTCATGCCGCACCTGGAGTGATGCCCTTCGGTGCAATGCCACTGCTGCACAGCTGACACGTCAGCTCTACACTCGACGGTAGACCATCGCGAACAAGGGATGCATCGTTGAGTGAACCCATGCCGGCGCCGCTTTCTCTTGGGGAAGCGGCCCACCAGCGGATCCGGGCCGATATCGTGTCGTGCCGCCTCCCACCAGGCCAACGGCTGACCGAACGCGGGCTGGCCGCGGAACTCGGGCTGGGCATCTCGCCGGTCCGTGACGCATTGACCCGGCTAGACCATGAGGGGCTGGTGCGGACCATTCCGCGCAAGGGCTACCAGGTCAAGCCAATGACGATCAAATCCGTCGACGCCATGTTCGACTTCTGGTCGATTATCGGCCCGGAAATCGCGCGCCGCGGAGTTGCCGCAGCATCGGATGCCCAGATCAACACCGCGCAAAAACTCGTCGAGGCCATTCAGCAAGTAAACGACCACGACAGCGCCCATCCCGACTCCACCCAAGAGGGAGTTCGGTTGTGCGACGCGCTGTTCGAGTTGCTGGCCGTGGCGACTGACAACGAGTACTTCGTCGACGCACACCGGCGCACCGCCAGCGAACTGGCGCGGGTGTGGACAATCGTTATCGATTCCCAACTACTCGACACCGGCCGTACGCTTGGACCGTTCGACGAGGCGGGCAAATCCATTGCCCGCCGAGATTCCGAGGCAGTCGCCGGCCTCATCAGTCGTTACATCGTCGAATCACACCACCGGGTAATCCGAACTCTCGCGCGGTGGCCGTCAGTGGTCACTTCGGAGGTCCGGCCTCTGAAGGCCGCGCGCTTCGCCGAGGACTGAACGCCGCCCAAGCTACCTCGATACACGGTGCTTGCGCCTGCGGCTATCTCGACTGTTCGAGTCACGTTATGGTTGACCATGATTCACCTGTCCGTGTCGGCCGCCACCGTGCCCGACGCGGTCATCGAACGCAAATCGCGCCGCAGGATCTTGCCGGTGAGCGTCTTGGGGATCTCTTCGACCAGCTCGACCTCGCGCGGGTACTTGTACGCCGCCATCGTCTGTTTGCAGAATTCGATCAATTCGTCTGGGGTACAACGGTGACCGTCCTTCAACGACACGAAGGCCTTGACGGTTTCTCCCCGGTAGGGATCCGGAACACCGACAACCGCAACCTCACGCACCGCCGGATGGCCGTACAGGAAATCCTCCACTTCCCGTGGCCACACCTTGTAGCCGGACGCGTTGATCATGTCCTTCTTCCGATCGATGATGTAGAACCACCCGTCGGCGTCCATATACCCCACGTCTCCGGTGCGCAGTTCGCCTTCAACGATTGATTCGGCGGTCTGCTCCGGTCGATTCCAGTAGGAAGCGATGACCTGCGGTCCGCTGACCGCGATCTCGCCGGCCTCTCCGACCGGCACCGGACGGCCCTCATCATCGAGCACCCGAACCATCGTGTTGAAGACCGGGATGCCGACCGACAGTGCCCCGCTGTGTGGATCGACCGGCCCCCTGAGCCCCAGTGGGGTCGCATGGGACGGCGAAGTCGTCTCGGTCAATCCGTAAATATTGTGGATTGCCACTCCGGTGCGATCATGAAAGTCATCGGCGAATGCCGGCGGCACCGGCGCGCCACCGGAATACAGCGCCCGCAAAGATCCGAAGTCGGCTCGCGGATCAGGTGAGGCCGCCAACAGGCTGCGCAACGCGGTGATGGCGGCGACGGTGAACGTGGGACGGTGGGTACGCATCGCGGTCAAAACGACATCGGGATTGAAACGATCGGTCAGCACCAATGCACACGCTGACGCCAGCGCCGCACCGACATGGCCCACCAGGCCGGTGATGTGGAACAGCGGAGCAACGCCCAAGATCACATCTTTCTCGTTGAGCGCCATCCACTCTCGATAGAGGTGGGAGTTGAACGCCATTCCGGCGTGCGTGATGACCGCCGCTTTGGGAACACCGGTCGTCCCTGAGGTGTAGACCAGAACGGCAGGGTCATCTGGGACGACAGGGCGCCGCTCGAAGCGCTGGCCACGGTATCGATCCAGAAGGCTCGTCAAGGGCAGAACATCTTCGCCGGCAACACCATCCGACACCGGAACCGCACAGTCGCCACGAAAATCGTCAGGTTGCACGGTGATGATCGCGCGCAACGGCGGGCGGCTCCAACTGCTCGCAGCCGCGGCCACGACGCTCTGGTAGAGCGGTTCCAAGCACACCAGTACCACTGCCCCGCTGTCGGTGAGAAGTTCGGTGAGCTCTCGCGCCTTGTTCATGGGGTTGATCGTCACGGCGACCGCACCGGCCCGCCAGATCCCGATCAGCCCGATGACGAAACCAGGGTTGTTCTGAAGGTACAACGCGACCCGATCACCCGGTCTCACACCCAGATCGGAAAGCGCGACAGCAAATGCGTCGGCCGCCTCGTCGAGTGCGGCGTACGTCATGGTCGCACCAAAATAGTGCAGCGCCGAACCGTCGGGGTTCGCCGTCACTGCCGCATCGGCGATCTCGTCCATCGTCGTTGCCGGCGGGGTGATGCGTGACGGCATACCGTGATACTGGGATAGCCATGGGGCGCTTTCGTAGCTGCTCACGGAGTAACCTCGCAGTTGTGGTCGGACGAGCGTACCGCCGGGCTGACCATCGGTTCGTCCGGCCGCTCGAAACCTGTTGGAAGGAACGTCTGTTCACTTGACGGACTGGTCGAACGGGCAGCCGCTGCCATCAGCGTCGCCTTCGCGACCGCAAATCGGGAGTTCGGCAGCAACACGCATCCACCTCTCTCCTCATATGCGCGAGCGGGGCTGATCCGCCCGACGCGGACACCCGGGGGAACCGCGCCGACCGACGACCGGGTTCGACCACAACATCAGTCTGATGAATCATTGTCAATGACCCGGATTTACTCTAGATTGTCGCGATCTGAATAGGTTACGGTAGAGCGGTCGCTGTGACCACGCCTGATCATCAGGATTGTGACGAGCATCGGTTCGGCTTTCGCGTCATCGGGAGACAAGAGCGTCGACAGTGTCGACAGTGGCGAACTGCGTTGATCCGGCGGCTATTCGGCGGCTCCGTGCCGATTGGTCGCGCACTTCCGGATCAGCCGACCTCCATCCCGATTTCCGCGACCAACGGCAGAGGAGCACTAGCGTGCAGTTCATCCGTCCCTTTGACGACAGCAAGGCCTTTGACACCGGATTCACCGGCTACCGCGCGCAATTCCTGTCCAATCTGGAAAGCGCGCTGATGATCAACAGCCACATCGAGCAGGGTGGCTGCGGACCAGGCTTGCACTATCACCATGTCGACCAGCTTTATTTCCTGCTCCGTGGTCACATGACCGTGCAGCTGGGTGAGTCCGTGCACAGCGTCGAGCCCGGCACGCTGGTGATCATCCCGGCCGGTTTGCCGCACCGAAACTGGAACGACGGGCCCGGCAGCGAAACCCACTTCGAGATGATCATCCCTGCGCCGGCGCCCGGTGCACCGATCGCCTACCAAGTCGATTCCGTCGACGACGTCCCGGCCGAGTGGCGCACCGAGCTGCCCGGTTGCGTCGAGGTTTTGTCCGCTGAACGGATGCAGAATCCGCTTCCCGGCTTCCGTATGCAGCCACTGTTGAGCGCCGAGTCGGGTATCGACAGCGCAGTGATCATGTATGCCGAGGTCGATCCCGGGGGTGCCGGGCCCGGTACACACATCCATGAATTCGACCAGTACTACCTCGTTCTCGAAGGCGAACTCACCATCGAGGTCGCCCTCCAAACACACACGGTGGGCCCGGATACGCTCGTCGTGCTACCAGCCGGCGTTCCACACCGTCAGTACAACTCCAGTCAGAGCGTCGAGCGGCACCTCACGATCAACACCCCCGCCCCTGAGCAGGGAAAGCCGTGGGATGTGGGCGTCGAGTTCGCGGCTAACGGTGTCGTCCATGCCGCCATCGGTCTGACCGACACGGGTGTGCTGAAGTGAGGTCACCCCGAGATCGCCTCAAGCTCTTCGGCGGTCGGCCGAAGGGCCTCTTTCCGCTGACAGACGGCCGTTTCGACCACAGTAAGGACTTTTCCGGAGTCGCGGAATTCGCCGCAGGCCATCCGCTTCCGCCGGTCGTGGAGAACGCCACGACCCCGTTCGTCGGCATCACCGTCGACGGCACCGCGCAACCTGGCCTTCATCAGCTCGCCGACGAGATCGATACCCGCGACATCGTCGCTGCGGCGACCCGATTCGCCGCCACGCTCAGTACCGAACAGCAGGCCGTGGCGGTGTGGCCTCTCGAGGCACCGCAGTGGCGGATGTGGTCCAACGCCTTCCCCGATTGGGATCCGCACGGCATCTGCTTGCAACATGTTGGCGACGGCCAGCGCAATGCCGCGATGGAGGTCGTGGCGCAAACACTCAGTGAGACCGGGTACGCGATCACCCGAGACCTCATGCGGCTCAACGCTGCTCTGGGTGAGTTGATCGACGATTACCACGACACGTTGACCGAGTGGATGTACTTCTTCGCCCTGTTCGGACACCCGTCGAAGGATCAGCCGTGGGGATGGCAGTTGTGGGGCCATCATCTGGACCTCAGCTGTTTGGTCCTCGGCCGCCAGGTGGCGCTGACCCCGATGTTCATGGGCGCCGAGCCCTGTTTCGCCGATGGCGAGGACGGCCACGGCATCTCCGTTCTGCAAGCCGAACGGCAAGTTGGCCTCCAGATGTTCGACGCCCTGTCGGCCGCCCAACGGTCGAAGGCCACGCTGTATCCGTCGATGCGCACGAGCGACCTGCCGCATGCCATCAACGGCGCGATCAATGGCCGCCACCTCGCCGGCGCCGGCGAGGACAACCTTGTCCTGCCCTACCAGGGGGTCTGTGCCGATGAGCTCAGTCCCGGCCAGCGGGAGGCGCTGATAGCGGTGTGTGATCCCTACTTGGACCGGATGCCCGGGGGCGCACGAGAGGCCAAGCGCGCCGCCATCGAGCGTCACCTCGACAACACCTGGTTCGCCTGGATCGGCGACGGCGATCGCGACGGCGCGAATTACTATCGCGTGCAAAGCCCGGTGGTGCTGATCGAGTACGACAACCATCCGGGAGTGTTCCTCAATAATCCGGAACCGGAGCCGTTCCACATTCACACGGTCGTGCGCACGCCCAACGGCAACGATTACGGCAAGGATCTCCTGCGCCAGCACTACGCGCGCCATCACCGCACGCACTGACCCGGTTGGCGTGACGTGCGAGCGGCGCTGACTCGCCCTCTCCCGCCGACCACATCGAACGTTCGCTCGGCGTGGGTGAAGCACCCCGCCGGGGCGCATATTCACCCCATCGTGGTGCTGCCCTGGCGTTTCGGAGCTGACTAGCGTTGCCGCAGAATCCCTTTGGCGCCCTACTCGTGACTGCGCCCGCATCGTCCGGACCGCGTCATGCCCGCAGGAAATGCTCGAATCCGCACCCAAATCCGTTCAGACGACGCCCTTGACACTGTGATATCTCACTGTAGGCTGAACGAAACATCACGGCTGTGAGCTGGCGCACTATCGCGGCCCACATTGCTGAACCGCACAAGGAAGGTGTTTCTAGTGAAAGTCGACCTATTTACGCCGGTCATCTATTACGGACCGCTCGCTGATGTCGAAGACTGGCCCTTAGCCCCACGCCTGTTCGACAGCCAAAGCGGCGTGAGATCGATGCGGGCGGGTTTCGAACAGATGGCCGCCGGGTTCGAAGCGGGTTTCGACTCCCTCAACATCGCCGAGCACCACTACTCCACCTCGCAGATGTCACCTTCGCCACACCTGTTCGCCGCCGCACTGGGGGAGTATCTGCCCGAGGCCAATATCGGCGTCATGGGCACCGATCTCCCGCTGCACAATCCGGTGTTCGTCGCCGAACAGTATGCGTCGCTGGACATCATGCTCAACGGCAGACTTCGGTTCGGCCTGCTCCGAGGAACCCCCAATGAGTACCTCACCTACGGCACCAATCCATGGGAATCGCGGGAGCGATTCGAGGAGGCCGTCGAACTCGTCATCCGCGCCCTGACCGAGCCCGAGCCGTTCGGGTGGGAGGGTCGCTACTACCGGTTCCGCAACATCGCCGTCTTTCCCCAGTCCGTGCAGGTGCCCCACCCGCCAATCCTGTTGTCGGCAAACAGCGTATCCTCGGCGCAGTTCGCAGCCCGGATGCGCTGCGACGTAGGTGTCAGCTACTACTCGGCAGAGCAAGCCGCGCCCAGTATCGCCGCCTACCGGCAGGCAGCCGAGGAACACGGCTGGACGCCGACCGCGGACAACATCGTCTACCGCCAGTTCGTGTACGTCGCCGAGACGGACGAGCAGGCACGCGAGGAAGTGCTCGCGGCGAACTGGCCGCATGGTTCGGGAATGTTCAGCTCGAGGAACCCCGAGCTGATGACCGTGATGGCCACCGCAGGGGCAGCACAGGCGGGCGCGCCCAAGGGTTTCGTCGCCGACCCGAGTAAGGCGCCGTCGCCGTTCGGCAGCGCGTGGGTGGGTAGCCCGGAAACTGTGATCGAAAAGATCCGCGCCGCGCAGCAGGTGCTCGGCATGGGGCGGGTGGAGCTGACCCTCGCCGGTATCGCCGGTTCGTGCAGCCACGAACAGATCCTGCGCGGCATCAAGCTCATCGGCAAAGAAATCATTCCCGAACTACACCGCGAAGAGGCTCATCGATGAACGACGCCAGCTCTGTGGCAACCATTGCCCATCCCGGCTCAGAGCAGGAATTCCGCTCCAGCACTGTAGAAGTCGACGGATTCTGCGTCGAGTACTTCGAAGCCGGTACCGGAGATCCGCTGGTCGTGTTGCACGGCGCGGGCGGTCCTGTCCTCACCCCGGCGCTACACAACCTGGCAGCTGCGCACCGCGTTCTGGTCATCCAGATGCCGGGCTTCGGTGCCCAGCTCAACGACCGGCATCAGACGTTTGCCGAGTTAGCCGAGACGGTTGCACAGGTTGTCGAGGCACTGGGCTACGAGAACTACCACCTCCTCGGTTCCTCCATCGGCGGTGCGGTGGCGCTGCAGATCGCGCTGGCTCACCCGGAGCGGCTCCTGTCCATGGTGCTCGAGGGCCCGGCGGCGTTTCGGGTTGGCGCGTTCGACCCGCAGTCGGCGCCGTCGGTGGACGACCTGCAGCGCCGGTTCCGGGCACAGCCCGATCGCGAACCGGCCTGGCAGCCAGGAGATCCCGCCGTCATGGCCCGTACCTGGCCACTGGTCGAGCGACTGATGTCCAACGCGGAGACCGAGGACGCGGATCTCACCCGGCGCCTGCCTGACTGCGCGGTGCGCACGCTGGTCATCTTCGGCGACCGCGACGGGATCATTCCACCGGAGAACGGCCGTACCTACCGGCGGCTGATGCCGAACTGCAGTCTGATTCTCGTCCATCGCGCCGCCCACGACATCCAGTCCGACCGGCCCGAGGCATTCAGCGAACTCGTAGGCGAGTTCCTCCAGCGCGGTTGGCATTTCCTGCTCCCGGACGCATCGACCCTGATCAATCCCTAACGATCGGCACCCGGTGCAGGAGTGGTTCGGCCTTGCGCTGCCCGGTCCGGTGACTGGGCAGGTCCTCGACTTCTCCCGTCGCGACCTGCCCATCATCGGGCCGCCCGAGACGTCCGGTGCCGCGGAGCTGAGTGGTTCGCGGCTCCACGGTTACGTCGACGACGTGTGCGCCTTCAGCGACCTCAGCCGGCGCAAGGGTGAGCGGCTGTGGGGCCGACTAGCGGGCGGCGAGGCGGCCGAGCGCACCGTCGACTTCGTTACGCAGCACTTCCGCGCCGCCGGGATAACATCGGTGCAGCCGGTCCAGATCCCGTTCACCCGCCTCCTCCACCCTGCCGACTGGGCAGTCACGCTCCTGGGCGATACCGCTCTCACCGAAGCCACGCACGTTACCCTGGCCTCGGCCGTCCCCATGGAAGGCCATGGTGCCGTGGACCGCGCCGGGGGCGGCCTGACCCCCGATCTCTCCGCAGCGCACCAGGATCAGCCACTGGCGGCCCATGTCCGAGGGCCCGTGGTCTACGTCGACGACGCGAGTCCGGTCGCCATCGCTACCCGCGCGGTCGCCGGCCGGATCGCCGTACTGGCGCTCCGGCCACAGCCGGCTTCGTTCTACGGTCAACTGGCCGAACGGGTCGCCGCACTGATCGCAGCCGGCGCTACCGGAGTCGTCGCGATCCATCACCTCCCCGGCAACATGCAGACGGTCGCCGGCCTGTCACCGCCCGACACACCGTGTTTCACGGTAGGGGGCCGAGACGGAGCATTCCTGCTCGCAGTGCTCGAGAAGGCAGCTCGCCTCGGTGTGATGGATTCTGTGCGACTTGACATGAACGTTCGGTACGAGCCGGCTCGATCGCTGACCGCGCGCGCAGTGCTCGGCAAGCTCGAGGGGCGCACGACAACCAAGAAGGCGATTCTGGTCAGCGCCCACTCCGATTCGTTCTTCACAGGCGCCAACGACAACGCGACGGGCGTCGCCGCGCTGATCGCTCTGGCCCGACACTACGGTGGCGGCCCCCGACCGGATCATGATCTGTACTTCTATCTGAGCCCCGGACATCATCACGGCACCGGCGGCATGCGGGAGTTGGCGTCGCTGATCCCCGACATCGCATCCCGTGTTCAGTTGGCCATCAACCTCGAACACATCTCACAAGCCGCGATCTACCCGAGCTATATGAACCGCGTCAGCGACGATTACGGCGGAAGTGACTACGAACTGATGCCGACCGGGTGGGACTCGCCGGGTCGAGAACTCACCCTGTCGAACGGATCGGCCGCCCTGAGACAAGTGATCGCGCAGGCCGCCGCGCAGACCATGTACACCGCGCCGGCTCGCATCTCCGAGCCGGCCATCGCCGAGCCGGCCCACCTCGCGGCTCTCGGCGTGGCCTGCCTACAGGGGGTGGAAACCGGGCCGTGGTTTCACACCTCCGGCGACGAGCCGTGCACGGTCACGCCGGAGGGTCTGCAACGCGCCGTGCACTTCTACCGAATGATCATCGACATGTGCGCCACGGGAGCGTTGGACCGCAGCTAGTCGGCTCACGCCGGGACTAGCGTAAGGGGCAACGATTCGAAGGCACGCAAGGTGTTGTTGTGATGACGCCGTGGGGTGCCTGCCAATTCGATCGCGGAGAATCGCTTGATCATCGCCGCCAGCAATGCTTCGGCTTCCAGCCGGGCGACGTGTTGGCCCACGCACTGGTGGACACCCATACCGAACCCCACGTGCCCGGAAGGATTGCGGTCGAGCCTGAAACGGTCGGGTTCGTCCCACCGCCGCGGGTCGCGGTTCGCCGAACCGAGGAACATCAGGATCTTCTTGCCTTCGGGGACAACATGTTCACCGACGGCAATCTCTCGCGTCGCGGTGCGGAAGAAGGTCTGGACCGGCGACTCCAACCGAACCGCCTCATCGAAGGCGATGCGAATCAGATTCGGGTTGTCACGCACCACCTGCCATTGTTCGGGATGCGTCGCAAAGGCATGCAGCACCGCCGAGATCCCCAACACGGTGGTGTCGACTCCGGCCGAGAGCAATGACCGCACGATCAGCGGTGCCTGCTCGTGTGTGATATCGCCCCGGTCGGCGGCGTCCCATATCTGAGCACCGAATGTCGGCTGGCCGTCGAACACCTCGGTAGCCAGCGCGTCACGCTCGCACTGTGCCATGACCCACCCCGATAGCTCGCCGATGCGTGCGGCACCGCGTTGGACGAGCGCGTTGTTGGGGCCGAACGCGTTGAAGATGTGATCCCCGTAGGGCAGGAGAGCATCTCGCCCCTGCCTGCCGATGCCCACCGCATCGGGGAACACCCGCAGTGGGAAGACGCGAGCGATATCGGCGACACCATCGAGTGTGGTGCTATCGGCGAAGCGGTCGACGAGTTGCTCAGCGTCGGAATACCAGCGCTCGCGAAGGCCCCGCAACGATCGGACGTTGAGGATCGAGGACAGGACGTGGCGGGGCGCGTCGTGCCGCGGCGGGTCGCTCTCCAACAGCAGGCTCGGCACCCGCCACGGCCTGTCTCGACGAAAGTTGCTCAGTCCCACACCCGCCGCGGATTCGAACGACTGCCAGTCCACGAGAGCCGCGTGCACGTCGCCGTACCGGCCCATGGCGTACACGTCATACCGCGACAGGTAGAGCAGCCGGCCGGCGTCGCGCAGTTGCCGGTGGAAGTCGGTCGGATCCTCCAGAATGTCGAACTCGAACGGGTCGGCGTCGCTGCGGGGCAATACGCCTGTCGCCGAGGCCGTCTCGGTGGGTGTCACGGTCACTCCCCTCAGAGATCCAGTACCAGGAGATCCGAGCAGGAGCCGGAGACACACGGCAGCATGCTCGTACCGCGCCGGCGCTCCTGGTCATCGAGCAGCGAGTCGCGATGGTCGGGGATGCCCTCGATCACCGTCGTCTCACACGTTCCGCACAGTCCGCGTCCGCACGAGGAGAGCACGGTAACCCCGGCCGCCGCGATGCTGTCCAACACAGACTCGCTGGGCGCGACCCGAATCGAGATGTTCGAGCGCTGCAACCGCACCGTGTAGGGCGTGGATCGCACGGGCGCGGGTGTCGCCTCGGCGACGAAGCGCTCGGTGCGGACGCTCCCCCGGGGCAGGTCCTGACCAAGCCGCTCCACCTCGCCGAGCAGCCCCGCCGGCCCACAGCAGTAGATCTTGGCCCCCTCGGGCAACGCCGCGATCCGTTGCGACAACGGCAGCAGCCCGTGGGAGTCGAACGGCCAGAACGTCACTCGATGCGAGTGGCGCACCAGCTGCCCGGTGAACGCCATCGACTGGATCGATCGTCCGCCGTAGAGCAGCGCCCAATGGATGCCCAGGACTTCGGCCTGATGAATCATCGGGAGCAGCGGGGTAATCCCGATTCCGCCGGCGATGAACAGGTAGCCGGTGGCGGGCGCCATCGGGAAGTTGTTACGCGGACCGCCGACACCGACCGTATCGCCGGGTCGGATGTTGTCGTGGATATAGCGAGAGCCACCACGACCGTTCTCTTCACGGAGCACGGCGATCTCATAGGAGTAGGCATCCCAGCGGTTCCCGCACAGCGAGTATTGGCGCACCTGACCGGTGGGCAGATAGACGTCGATATGCGCGCCTGGCGACCAGTCCGGCAGCCGGGCGGCGTCCGGACTGCGCAGGACCACATGGCGAACACCGTCTGCGATCTGAGCCACGCTCGCCACGTGCAGCGTGAGTGTCACCTGCCGCGCGTTCGGGTGCGACACTCCGGCCTCCACAGTAGTGCTCATCACCCGACCATCGCTAAACCCTGGGCCCACCCTCAATACGATTGCCATTCAATGGAAGCGAATGTCTCCCATTACAGGCGTCCGGTCGACGTGACACCCATCGAGCCCAGGCTGCGGCGGATGCCATGCGCCGTCGCGATCAGAGCCGAGATGTGGTTGGTGGCGGTGTCGTCACGCGGCACGATCACCGAGAGCGCGCCGACGACAGCGTCGCCGGCACCCCTGATCGGCACCGCGATCCCCGTCGCGTCGGGGTGGATGTAACCAGGGCAGACGGCGCTGCCGGTGGCCCTGATCTCGGCGAGCGTCGCACGCAAGACTTTGCCGTCGGTGATCGTCTGCTCGGTGAACCGGGGCAGGGGACCCGCGGCGATCCGCTCCTGTGTCCCAGAATCGGCATGGGCCAGCAGGACCAGTCCCGCCGAGGACGCGTAAACCGGCAGCCGCCCGGCGATCCTCGTCAGGTTGATCACGGCACGGGGAGCGCTCAGACGCTCGATGAACAGCACGTCGTCGCCATCGAGTACGCCGATCTGGACGTGATGGCCGACTACGGCGTGCAGGTCCTCCAGGAAGGGCATGGCCACGTCGCGCAGACCACGGGTCGGGGAAGCGCGCGACGCGAGTTCCCACAACCGCATGCCGATCCGGATCCGACGCTGCCCGTCACGGTGCAATAGCCGGTGTTCCACGAGTTCGTCGACCAGACGCGATGCGGTGGACAGCGGCAGCGCGGCACGCTGGGCGATATCGGTCACCGACACCGCAGCGCTATCGGCGTCGAAGACCTCCAGAATCCGGACGGCCCGCTCTAACACGGACTCCCCCGATGTCGACCTGGCCATCACTGCACCATCGCAGCAATACCGGCCCGGTGCGATCGCTTTCGCGCGACTCGCCGCACAGCGGCTCGGCTCCGGCGAGAACACCGCTCCACCGGCACAGAGCCGCAGACCCGACGGCCGGCATCTCCGCCGAGATCGTGGCTGGCCACGACACCCGGGCTATTTCGCCCAGTGGAAGAACGGGGTGGGATGCTCAGGCCCGCATGACGTTCACTGAGTCGGTGCGCACCCAAGTCGCGATCATCGGCGCCGGCCCTGCCGGCATGCTGCTCTCCCACCTTCTCGCCGCCGACGGCGTCGACTCGATAATCGTCGAGACGCGCAGTGAGGACTACGTGCTCGCACGGATCCGTGCCGGCATCCTGGAACACTCGTCGGTGGAGCTGCTGCGGTCGGTCGGGTTGGGCGCACGCCTCGACGCCGAGGGGCTGGAGCATCGCGGCATCTACCTCCAACTCCCCGGCCACCGGCAACACCTCGATTTCGTCGATCTGGTCGGGCGAAGCGTACGGGTATACGGGCAGACCGAAGTCCAGAAGGATCTCGTCGCGGCCCGTCGAGCCGGTGGTCAGCAGATCATCTACGACGTCACTGATGTTGCGCTCCATGACATCTCCACCGAGTCGCCCCACCTGACGTTCACCTCCGACCAGCGCCCCGAACGGCTCGACGCCGACGTGATAGTAGGGTGCGACGGCTCGTTCGGGCCGAGTCGCACCGCGATTCCGGAGGACGTCATGAAGGTGTGGCGGCGTACCTACGATTACTCGTGGCTGGGCGTGCTCGCGGACGTAGCTCCCTCCACGGACGAGCTGATCTACGCTTGGCACCCCGACGGCTTCGCCATGCACTCGATGCGATCGGACGCGGTCAGCCGTCTCTACCTGCAGGTGCCGAACGGCACCGACGTCAAAGACTGGTCCCACGAACGGATCTGGGATGCACTGTCTGCCAGGTTGGGCGACGGGATCGAGGGTTGGACCCTGCAATCCGGACCGATCACGGAGGCCAGCGTGCTGCCGATGCGCAGCCACGTCCAAGCGCCGATGCGTCACGGCCGGCTGTTCTTGGCCGGCGACGCCGCGCACATCGTGCCGCCGACTGGCGCCAAGGGGCTCAACCTGGCCATCGCCGACGTCGCCCTGCTGGCACCGGCGTTGACGGCGCTACTGAAGAAACACGACCCCGTCCCCGCCGACACCTACTCCGAGACGGCACTACGCCGCGTGTGGCGGTGTACCCACTTCTCCTGGTGGATGACGAGCATGCTGCACACCAGCGGAGACCCGTTCGACGCGGAATTGCAGCAGGCCCAACTACGTTGGGTGTTCTCCAGCACCGCGGCGGCGACCGGACTTGCCGAGAACTACGCCGGGCTGCCGTTGACGGCGCACTGAACTCGCAGCGCCCAAGCCTGCGCGGGCGAGCCGCTCCTCGACCTCACGACGCGTGGTGTTAGCGGTATCGCCGAGTCCCGGCATGTCCATGGCACAGTGGTCCGCACTGGCCGGCGTCGTGCGCCCGAAGGACACGTCAGTCGCGATGCGGTTCGCTCGCCGGAACCCATTCGATATCGGGGTGGCGCCGGATTTCCGAAGGCGTCACGCCGTATCGGCGTTTGATCATGGTCGTCAGGTGGGCGTGCGAGCTGAAGCCCCACTGTGCCGCGATATCGGCGACTGTCGCGCGGGTCGACGACGATGACCGGATCGCCTCTACCGCACGATCGAGCCGCTGCTCGCGGATGAGGCGGCTCACCGATGTGCCCGAATGGGCGAACGTCCGGTTGAGATGGCGCAATGTCACGCCGATGGCGTCCGCGACATGGGCCGCCGAAAGGCTCGGGTCAGAGATGTTCGCATCGATGAACGATCGCGCACGCAGCACCCTCGCCGCCGAGACGTCCTTGTCGATACCGGACACCAACGCGACGGATTGGAGCACCGACGCCACATCGCATCGATCGAACACCGACCCCACATCGTGCGTGGAGTCGACCAGATCTGCCAGTGCGCGGGCACCCGCGGCCCGGATGCTGACCAACACGGGATGCCTGACGTCGGCGGTGCCGAAACGTTCGCGCAACGCCTCGCCGGGGATGTCGATCAGCACCTGACGCATCGCCGAACCGAAGGCGAACAGATAGGGCTGAAGGGTCGGATAGATGATGACGTCCCCGGCACGGACCGGGAAGCACCCGTCGGCGTGATAGAAGAAGCCCGAGCCCTCGAGCTGGATCGAGGCAAAGATCGAGTCCTTGGGATGAGCCCGCACCAGGGCGGGTGTCCGCTCGACAAGGTGCGCGTTACCCCGAATGTCGGCCAGCTTGAGTTCGCCGACGTCGACGTTTGATTCCTCGGCACTCAGGCCGTCCATCCGATACGTCGCGCAACGAAGCCCGACCAGCACCGACGTGTTGTAGTTCTCCCAGTATTCGAGTCGTTCATCGGGTTCGACGTCGTGGGTTCGGAACGAGCGGACAGGCGACGCGCGGCGCTCGGACATGGGCCTCCAACCAGCGGTGCTCTGCCGAGAGCCCGCAACGAACCTTTCTATCCGGTCCATTGTCGGCCGCGTGGTCCTGATTTCACAAGAAAGCCGGCCGGAATCAGAAAGCACACGCAACCGGTGAGGCAGTTCACTCGATGCAGCCCACGTGACCTATCGAACAAGGATCGACCGATGCCCGAGCTACCCCGCACCGAATTCTGGCAGGATCTCAAACCGATCGCCGACTGCCTGAAGCCTGACGCCCAGCCCGAAGTCTTCCATCAGTTCGCCCCCGTCGACGACGAGCGCTACTACGTTCCGTTCAGCGATACCGTCGCCTCGCGCCCGCTGTGGATTTCACCACGGGACAACCGCTGGGCCGACATTCTGTGGTCCAAGTCGGCGGGCTTGGTGAATCGGCATTACCACCCGCACGAGGTCTTCGCCTACACGATCTCGGGGAAGTGGGGCTACCTGGAGCAGCCGTGGACGGCGACCGCGGGTTCCTTCGTCTTCGAGACCCCCGGCGAGGGCCACACCCTGGTCGCCTACGAGCACGAGGAACAGATGCGGGCCTTCTTCGTCGTCAAGGGGCCACTGATCTGGCTCGACGAGAACGGGAACTCGGTCGGCCATTTCGACGTCCACGACTACTTGGCACTGTGCCGGGAGCACTACGACAAGAACGGGATCGGCGCTGATTACGTCGACACCCTCATCCGCTGATCTGCGACGGACGAAGCGAAAAGGCAACCGCCGGATGACTTCTGCCGAAGTGAGCGCGCACAACGCCAGCCGCCCGTATTCACCACCACCGCGCGGAGGCCACTACGAGAACGTGCTTCTCGCAGTGTTGTTCGGGACGTTCGGATTTGTGTTCTTCGACCGCCTCACGCTCAACTATCTGACCCCGTTCTTCAAAGACGAACTGGGCCTGAGCAACTCCGACATCGGTCTACTCGGCGGAGTGCCCGCTCTGACATGGGCAGCGTCGGGATTACTGCTCGGGTACCTGTCCGACCGCACCGATCGGCGCAAGCCCTATCTCCTCGCGGCGATCGCGGTCTTCACGCTGTTCTCCGCTTTGTCGGGCATGGTGGGCGGTATCGCCACGCTGGTCCTGTTGCGGGCAGTCATGGGGGCGGCCGAGGGCGGGGTTCTGCCCCTTGCGCAGCCGATGATGATGTATTCGTCGACCCCGAAACGACGGGGCCTGAACATGGGCCTGGTCCAGGGTTCATCGGCCGGTCTGCTGGGCGGAGTACTCGGTCCGTTCGTCACCGTGTGGCTGGCCGAGAGCTACGGTTGGCGGACGGCTTTCTACGCCACGGTCATTCCCGGCGCGTTACTGGCACTGCTCGTGTTGGCGTTTGTTCAGGATCTGCGGCTGCGCGAGCCTGCCGCGATGGCGCAGGACGCGCAGGACGCGACTGACACCGTCGGCCCCGCGGTCGACAGTGATCCGACCATGACACTCGGACAGGCCTTGCGCACCCGTAACGTTGTGATCTGCCTGGTGATTGCGGTGTTCTACCTGACCTGGTTCACCACCACACAAACCTTCACCCCGTTGTACCTCAGCGAGATCAAGGGCTTCGACGGTGGACAACTCAGTTTCGTGTTGAGCGGAATGGGCCTCGCGTGGGTGATATGGGGTGCGCTGGTGCCGGGGATCTCCGATCGAATCGGCCGACGGTCGGCGATGATCGGTTTCTCCGCCGTCGCTGTGCTCGCACCATTGGCCATTGTGTACATCGACGCTCCGGCCGGGTTGTTCACCGCTCTGGTCGTGACCTACACGGGGCTGGGCTGTTTCACGTTGATGATGGCCACCATCCCGGCCGAGACCGTGCCCCGACACCTCGTCGCAACCTGTCTGGGCGCCATCATGGGTGCCGGTGAGATCATCGGCGGCTTCGTTGCACCGTGGTTGGCGGGCTTACTGTCGGACGCGTTCGGTCTGCGGATGAGCATGTTCATCCCCGCTGCGGCGGCCGCGGTCGTCGTCGCGCTGAGCTTCGGTCTCGTCGAGACGGCACCGGCGCGCCGGACGGTGGCGCCGTGAGCACCGAAGTCCAGGCTCTGCGCTGGCACGCAGCCCATGACATTCGGCTCGACCTGGTCACTGTCGAGCCGCCAAGCGAGGGATATGTGGAGGTGTCGGTCGCCTACTGCGGAGTCTGCGGCAGTGACCTGCACGAGATCGCCGACGGGCCGCACGCGATCCCGGTCGGCTCACCCCACGCGCTGTCCGGGATCAGTGCCCCGATCATTCTCGGGCATGAGTTCGCCGGCGTCGTCTCCGCTGTCGGGCCGGGCGTCGGCGAGGTCGCCGTGGGCGACGCGGTGGTCGTCGAGCCGAACTATCGTTGCGGCCGCTGCCCGCAGTGCCGGATGGGGCGCTACCATACGTGCTCCTCGTTCGGCTTCGCCGGACTGATGGGCAACGGCGGGCTCGCAGAACGCGCCACGGTTCCTGCCTACATGGCGCATCGGCTTCCCGCCGGTTTCGACCTCGCTGTCGCCGCCCTCCTCGAACCCGCAGCGGTTGCACTGCATGCGGTTCGACGATCGTCGTTCAGAGCGGGCCAAACCGCAGCAGTGGTGGGACTCGGGCCGATCGGACTGCTCGTGGGACGCTTGTTGGCGATCAAGGGTGCCGAGGCCGTCATCGGCGTCGATCCAGATGCCGGCCGACGTGCGGTGGCCCTAGACTTCGGCTTCGACGCCGCAATTGACTCGGATTCCGGCCATTCGGCGCTGGCTGCCGACGGCGGCGTGGATGTGTCCTTCGAGGCCGTTGGCCGACAGGGTGCGTTCGATCTGGCGGTGTCACTGACCCGTGCGGGCGGCACGGTCATGTTGCTGGGTCTGGCACAGCAGCTGTCGATCTCGGCGTTCGAATTCGTCAACGACGAGAAGACGCTGCGGGCGAGCGTCGGTTACAACGACTGCCATCGGGAGCTCATCGAGCTGATCGAGTCCGGGTCTCTCGACCTTCGGCCGCTGATCACCACCGTGGTTCCGCTGGCCGATGCGCCTGCGCTGCTGACGGACATGGCCGGCGGGAGCGTCGCCGGCATCAAGACTCTTGTCGACTGTCGCCCTGTCACGCCAATTGCCGGCAGCCGGCACAGCGCGTGGCGGCGCCATTCGACACCGACGGTCAGCCGTTGATCACCTGCGGCACCGAAGCACCCTTGAGTCCCTCAACGCCGAACTCCAGACCATAGCCGGACTTCTTCACCCCGCCGAACGGAATCATCGGGTGCACCCCGCCGTGCGAGTTGATCCACACCGTCCCCGCCTGCAGGCGGGTGGCGATGCTCCGGGCCCACTCCTTGTCGCTGCTCCACACCGACGCTCCCAGACCGGCATCGAGGCCATTGGCCATCGCAACGGCCTCCTCCACGTCGTTGTAGCGCACGATAGGTAGCGCGGGGCCGAACTGCTCCTGGGCGACCAGCGGGTTGTCGTTGTCGATGTCGGCGACGAGCGTGACGGGATAGAAGTGCCCGATGCCGTCCGGGTTCGGATCACCGCCGGTGAGAATCTTCGCCCCGGCATCGCGTGCGGCGTCGACCAGCTTCGCGACGATGTCATATTGTTGCCGATTCTGCAGTGGCCCCAGAAGATTTCGTTCGTCCAGGCCTCGGCCCATCGGGGTGCTGCGTGCCACGTCGACGAGTGCGTCGCACAACTCGTCGTAGCGGTCTGTGTGCACGTAGAGCCGTTTGAGTGCCGCGCAGGTCTGTCCGGTGTTGATGAACGCCCCCCAGAACAGGTCTTCGGCGATCGCACGGACATCGACGTCGGGTAACACGATGCCGGCATCGTTGCCCCCGAGTTCGAGGGTGAGTCGTTTGATGGTGTCGGCCGAGCCTTTGATGATGGCCTGGCCGGTGGCCGTTGAGCCGGTGAACATGAGCTTGCCGATGTCGCGGTGACTGGCCAACCGAGCGCCCACATCGCCGCGGCCGGGCACCACCTCGAGCACACCGTCGGGCAGCACGCTGTTGAGAACCCGACACAGCGCCAGCACGCTCAGTGGCGTGTACTCGGATGGCTTGACCACCACGCTGTTTCCCATCCGTAGCGCCGGTGCGATCTGCCAGACCGTGATCATCATCGGCCAATTCCATGGGCCGATTGCACCCACCACACCGACCGGGCGGTACCTCAGCTCGGCGTGGGTATTGTCATCGTCGACGACGATCTCACCGGGCAACGGGGTGTGCGCGGTAGCGCGCAACCAGTCGGCACAGGCGCCGACCTCGAAGCGTGCGTTTGGGCCATTGAGCGGCTTACCTTGTTCGCGAGAGAGCAGTTCGGCCAGCGGCTCGGCAGCTGACTCGATGGCGTCCGCAGCCCGGAGCAGCAAATCAGCACGGTCATCGTCACTTCGTGCGGCCCAGGATGGCTGTGCTGCACGAGCTCGCTCGATCGAAGATTCGAGTTCATCGAGGGATCGCATCCGCACCCGCCCTACGAGTTCTTCGGTTGCGGGATCGTGGATGTCAAGTCCGCCGTCGTCGCTGATACCGGCTAGCAGGCTCGCGTAGGTGATGGGCATGATCGGTCCTTAACGGATGGAAGCGATAGTTACTGCCATTGCTGGCGCGGTGCGGCGGCGCGGATCAGTCGAAGACGACCACGCCACGGATGTTCTTGCCGGCGCGCATGTCGTCGTAGGCATCGGCGACCTGATCCAGCGAGTACTCAGTGGTGATCAGCTCGTCAAGCTTGAGACGTCCGCACTGATACAGACGCGCGAGGTTGAGGATGTCTCGGTGCGGATTGGCCTCGCCGAAGAGCGAGCCCTGCAACCGTTTCTGCATCAGAGTCAAATCGCCGAGCAGGATCGGTGCACCCGCCTTGTTGATATCTCCCAGCCCGGTGAGCACGACGGTGCCGGCCTTGCGGATCGATGCCAACGCCTGCGCGACGTGGTCACCGCTGACCACCCCGACCGTCACGATGGTCGCGTCGGCGCCCTGGCCGTTGGTGATGGAGCGGGCATAGTCCGCGGCCTCGTCGATTGAGGGGTAGAAGTGCGTTGCTCCGAAATCCTTTGCCATGTCGAGTTTGAATGGAACAGGATCCACCGCGATGATCGTGGACGCACCGGCGTGTGCAGCTCCCTGCAGCGCATTGGCGCCGATACCACCGATCCCCATGACGATCACGGTGTCACCCGGTCGAATCCGCGCGGAGTTCACGGCCGACCCCCACCCGGTCGGTACTCCGCAGCTGAGCAGTGCGGCCGACTTCAGCGGGATTGACTTGTCGATCTTGACCACCGACGCGGTTGACACGGTGGTGTATTCGCTGAAGGTGGACAGGCCGCACTGCTGGCCGACCGGTTCACCACCGAGGTGCATCCGGTAACTGGTCGGATCCTCCGCCCGCGCGCCGGTCAGCAGCGAGGCACCCAGGCGGCACAGATTCGACAGACCTTGAGCGCAGAACTCGCAGCGACCGCACGCGGGGAGGAACGAAAAGACGACATGGTCGCCAATCTCGAATCCAGTCGTGTGCGGCCCCACGGCAGTGATCACGCCGGCACCTTCGTGGCCTCCGGCGAACGGAAGCACCAAGGCCGGCACATCGCCGGTGGCCTGGTGGTCGTCAGAATGACAGAGGCCCGCGGCAACGAGCTTGACGGTAACCTCGTCCTGGCGTGGGTCGTCGAGCTCGACGACGACGGTCTCGTATCGTCCGGGCACTTCCCGAAGGACTGCGGTGCGGGTGCTGACTGGCATGTCGGACTTGACCTTTCTGATTCGCCGGCCTTCTCGGCTCAGTAACTGCCATCGGGAGTCGGGGCGCCCGACGAGATGTATCGCTCGGCAAGTGCCTCTGAGCCCCGTGCGAGAACAGCAACGTCGGCGCCGACGAGTACGAAGGCCGCGCCCCACTCCACGTAGGTGCGGGCCTGTTCCGGAACGAAAGCATTGACACCCACCGGCTTGTCGACCGTACGTACCGCCTCGAACGTCCGCCTGACTGCGGCAACGACGTCGGGATGTGTCTGCTGGCCCAGCAGTCCCATCGACGCCGCAAGGTCACTGGGGCCGACGAACACCCCGTCGATACCTGGCGTCGCCGCGATAGCACGGGCATTGTCGACACCTTCGGCGGATTCGATCTGCACGATGACCGACACATGCTCAGCGCCGCGCGCAAGGTAGTCCTCAACGCGATTCCACCGGGCCGAACGGGAAAGCGCGCTGCCGACTCCCCGCCGGCCGGCCGGCGGATATTGCGCGGCCTCGGCCACGTGACGAGCCTGCTCGGCGGTCGACACCATCGGGACCAGAAGTGTCTGCGCCCCGAGGTCGAGAACCTGTTTGATGACGACCGCGTCACCGTCGGGTACGCGCACGACAGGAGTGCAGGGGTAGGCCGACACCGCGTATAGCTGGGCGAGTACCGATTCCAGGCCGTTGGGCGCGTGCTCCATATCGATCAACACCCAGTCCAGACCGGAGCCGGCCATGATTTCAGCCGATACGGGCGAGCCCATGCAGATCCACCCCCCGAACAACGGGCGTGTGGCGTCGGCGATTTCGTCACGCAGGGTGCGGTTCAGCTGAAGCGGCATGACACCGTTCCCATCGGTCCGTAGTCGGCGAGCACGGTGTCGCCGCGGTTCACCCACATCGGTCGGGTGAACGACCCGGCGAGCACGATCTCTCCTTCGATCAGCCGATCACCATGTGTAGCGAGCTTGTTCGCCAGCCAGGCCACACCCGTCGCGGGATGGTTGAGAACAGCCGCGGCGACACCTGTCTCCTCGATGGTCTCGTTGCGGTACAACAGTGCGGCGACCCACCGCAGGTCGACGTCGGCCACCCGGGTCGGATTCCCGCCGTAGACAAGGCCGCCCATGGCCGCGTTGTCACTGATCGTGTCGACGATGGTGCGACCGGGCAGTTCGATTCGCGAACTCAGGATCTCCAGAGCGGGCACCACGTACTCCGTAGCACGCAGGACATCGAAGACGGTGGCGTGCGGACCATCGATCGATCGGCCGAGCACAAAGGCAAGTTCGACCTCGATGCGAACATTCGAGAACCGGTCATGCTCGATGGTCGAGCCGTTGGCGAACACCATGTCGTCGAAGATTGCCCCGTAGTCGGGTTCGGTGATGCCGGTCGCGGCCTGCATGACCTTGCTGGTCAATCCGATCTTGCGACCGACCGGTACCCGACCCGCGGCGATGCCGCGGCGCCGCCATTCGTTCTGCACCGCATACGAGTCTTCAACCGTCATGTCGGGGTAGCGGGCCGTCAGCCGTGGCACCGTGGTGCGCTGCTGCTCGGCGGTCGCCAGTTCATCGGCGATCGCGGTGATCGTCTCTGGGGGAAGCATGTTGCCGTTACCGTTGCTAGAGTTGCGCGCCGAGTTTGTATTCGCCCTTTTTCCAGTCGGGTAGGTCTCCTTCGCCCTTGCGCGTATAGGAGAAGCCATCGGCGCCGATGGTCACGCTCATCTCCGAGGAATCGGTACGGGCGACAAGGGGTTGCGGATTTCCGTCGAGGTCGAGCACCAGCGAAGCCTCGGTGTACCAGGTCGGCACGACGGGATTACCCCACCAGTCGCGGCGCTGATTGTCGTGCACATCCCAGGTGACGACCGGGTTGTCGGGATCGCCGGTGTAGTAGTCCTGGGTGTAGATCTCCACCCGGTGTCCGTCGGGGTCGCGGAGATAGAGGTAGAACGCGTTGGACACACCGTGCCGGCCCGGACCCCGTTCGATCCGATCCGACATCCGAAGCGCCCCCATCTTGTCGCAGATCGCGATGATGTTGTGCTTCTCGTGGGTCGCGAACGCGACGTGATGCATTCTCGGTCCGTCGCCACCGGTCATGGCGGTGTCATGCACGGTGGACTTGCGCCGCATCCACGCCGCGTACACCGTGCCCTGCTCGTCCTGGATGTCTTCGGTCACCCGGAAACCGAGATCCTCCATGTAGCCAACGGCTTTCGGCACATCGGGGGTTACCTGGTTGAAGTGGTCGAGGCGAACCAACGCCCCGGGGGTATGCAGGTCGTAGCGCCAGGCGAGGCGGTCGACGTGGTCTACGTCGTAGAAGAACTCGTAGGGAAATCCGAGCGGATCCTGCACCCGCACCGAGTCACCGATGCCCTTGGTGAATCCTCCCGGCCTTCGCTCGACACGACAATCGAGCTCGGTGTAGAAGCTGACCGCTTTGTCGAGGTCCTGCGGGCTGCGCACGCGGTAGGAAAATGCCGCTACCGCAGCGACCGGCCCTTTGCGCAGGACGAGGTTATGGTGGATGAACTCCTCAAGCGACCTCAGATAGACGGTGTTCTCATCCTCCTCGGTGACATGCAGGTCCAGCACATCGACGTAGAAATTGCGAGACCTTTGCAGGTCGGTCACGACCAATTCCATATACGCACAACGCAGCACATCCGGCGGCTCAGCCTTGGGGGTGGGGATCTTGTTCGTGGCGCGGATGGGATCCTGCGCGGTGACCACGGGCCCGGAAGGCTCCGACGTATTCGTGCTCATGAGGTCTCCTTTGGTGATGGTGATGGGGTCGGTCGCGAAGTAGCGCAATAACTCACGCGTCAGAACGAAGCAGGCTCACGCCTTGCCGAAGGTAGGGTTGTGCACCTCGCCCAGCGTGATGTGCACTGCCTGCTGATCGGTGTAGAAATCAATCGAGCGATAGCCGCCCTCGTGCCCGAGACCCGAAGCCTTGACACCGCCGAACGGGGTCCGCAGGTCTCGGACGTTGTTCGAGTTCAGCCACACCATGCCTGCCTCGACGGACTGTGCGAAATTGTGCGCACGTTTGAGGTCGTTGGTCCACACATAGGCGGCCAAGCCATATTTCACACCGTTGGCGAGCTCAAGGGCCTCGTCGTCGGTGTCGAACGGCGTGATGGCGACGACCGGGCCGAAGATCTCCTCCTGGAAGATGCGCGCATCTGGTTTGACATCGGCGAACACGGTGGGGGCCACGAAGTTACCGGTGTCGAAGCCGTCTGGGCGGCCGCCTCCGGCGACAAGTCGACCCTCGCTCTTGCCGATCTCGATATAGCTCATCACCTTCTCGTAGTGCTCGGGATGAACCAACGCGCCTACCTCGGTGCGGGGGTCATGCGGATATCCGACCACGACGCGCTTGGCCTGCGCGGCGTAACGTTCGACGAACTCGGCGTAGATGCTGCGTTCGACGAGGATTCGACTTCCCGCGGTGCATCGTTCCCCGTTGAGCGAGAACACTCCGAAGATGGTGGCATCGACGGCCGCATCCAGATCGGCATCGGCGAATACGATCGCGGGGCTCTTTCCACCCAGTTCCATCGATAGACCCTTGAGGAACGGGGCGGCGTTGGCGAAGATGAGCTGGCCGGTGCCGCTTTCTCCGGTGAACGAAATCAGGGGTACGTCAGGGTGTTTCACCAGGGCGTCGCCGGCATCCTCACCGAAGCCGTTGACCAGATTGAACACTCCGTCGGGCAGGCCCGCCTCTTCGAAGATCCCCGCCCAGAGAGACGCCGATAGCGGGGTGAACTCGGCGGGTTTGAGTACGACAGTGTTGCCTGCTGCCAACGCCGGTCCAAGCTTCCAGGACTCCAGCATGAACGGCGTGTTCCACGGCGTGATCAGCCCCGCCACACCGATCGGTTTGCGGTTGACGTAGTTGATCTGGCGACCTGGCACCTTGTAGGTGTCATCTGCCTGCGCGACGATGAGATCTGCGAAGAACCGGAAGTTTTCGGCCGCACGCCGCGCTTGGCCCAGCGCCTGAGTGATAGGCAGGCCCGAGTCGAAAGACTCCAGCTCCGCCAGGCGGGCGTCACGCGACTCCACGATATCGGCGATACGGTGCAACACTCGAGACCGCTCGCGAGGAAGCATCTTCGACCAGGGACCGTCGGTGAACGCGGTGCGCGCTGCCGCGACTGCACGATCGATGTCGGCCTTCTTGCCGGCCGCCGCTTGGACGTACACCTCGTTGGATACCGGATCGAGGACGCCGAAAGTCGCACCATCGAGGGAGTCCACCAAGTGGCCGCCGATGTAATGCTGGATCCGCGTGGGCAGGTCGACAGGGGTCTGCCGGGCCCGCGTTGCGGTGGTGGCGCTGTTCGTCATGGACACTCCATTCCAAGGGTGGTCGGTCGGCCGTTGTCGTCGTTGGGATGTTCGTGCACCAGGTACGCGTCCAGTGTCGAAAGACGGTGCCGGCGGGCAGCCTGCTCGATTTCGTCCATCGGGGCGCCGATCTCGATGAGGTGCACGATGTCTTCGTGCTCGCGCACCGATTCGTGTGCACGACCGGGGACGAAGGCGAACGTTGAGGACCGCAAGCGGCTGAGGCGACCCCATTCGGCCTCCACCAGGGCAACCATTCGTGCGTTCACGCACTTGGTGAACAATGCCGAGTGGAAGTCCCGGTTGAGCGCGGTGAACTGCGCCGGGTCGAAGTGCCCCAAAGACTCGATCATGCGTTCGTTGATCGAACGGGCACGCCGGATGTCGTCCGGACTGAGGCGGCGGGCGGCCAAGGCCGTAGCTGCGCCCTCCAAGATGCTCAATGTCTGCATGCTGTCCCGGTATTGAACCTCGTCGACCATCGAAACCTGAGCGCCGACATTGTGTTCGAAGGTCACGAACCCTTCGGCCTCGAGCTGACGGATGGCCTCACGAACCGGGACGACGCTCATTCCGAGTTCCTTGGCGATAGCACTGAGCACCAGCCGGTATCCGGCGGTGTACTCGTTGCGCGCGATTCGCTCCTTGATCCAGTGGTAGGCCCGCTGCGATTTACTAAGCCCCACTTGAGTATTCACTGCGTGCTGCACCACTGGCGGTATTTCTCCTTCCACTCGCCGTTGGGCGGGAAGAGCCCGTCGACGGAATGACCCGCGGCGACCTGTTCGGCGACCCAGGCATCTTGATGTTCCTGTTCGATGGCGGACCGGCAGACCTCGGCGGCCAGCGCGGCGGGTATGACGATGACGCCGTCACCATCGCCGACGATGATGTCACCCGGCTGGACGGTGGCTCCGCCGCAGGTGATGGTCACGTCGCGGTCCCACGGCACGTGCTTGCGCCCTAGCACGGCAGGATGCGCACCTGCGGCGAACACCGGCAGGCCGATCGCCGCGACCGCATCGGCGTCGCGCACCCCACCGTCGGTGACCACGCCTGCGGCCCCACGGGCGTTGGCGCGCAACGCCAGGATGTCCCCGAGGGTGCCCGAACCGGTCTCGCCGCGGGCCTCGATGACGATCACCTCGCCGGGACCGACCGCGTCGAACGCTCGTTTCTGGGCGTTGTACCCGCCGCCATGCGCCTCGAAGAGATCCTCACGATTGGCTACGAAACGTAACGTGCGCGCTGAGCCAACCAGCTTCACCCCCTGGCGTAGTGCCGTCACCCCCTCGATCGACACATTATTGAGTCCGCGCTTACGAAGTTCTTGCGATAGCGCTGCCACCGGAATGGCCGACAGCTTGTCCCGCAGTTCCTCGGCAAGGGTCGTCTCAGGCGTGGCAGGTAGCCCGGCAGCCTCCCGCGAACCCCATGCCTCGGCGCGTTGGGTGTCATCGATGGCCGGCACCGAGCCCAGTTCCGGGTCGAACTCGTCACCGCCCTCAACGACGGTTGAGACGAGGCGACCGGTGCTCGGCGAGCCCGGGGCGTCAGGGGCATCGACTTCGACCTCGACGATGTCACCGGGCACCACCACCGATGCGCCAGCCGGTGTGCCGGTGAGGATGACGTCTCCGGGTTCCAAGGTGAAGTGCTGGGAGAGGTCAGCGACGAGCTGAGCGAACGGGAACAGCAGGGCATCAGTGGTGTCGCACTGCACGAGCCGGTTGTTGACCCAAACCCGTAGCCGCAGCGCGCTCGGATCGATCGTGCGCGCGTCAAGGAGATTCGGCCCGAGTGGGGTGAACCCGTCACGGCCTTTGGACCGGACGTTGGAGCCCCTGTCGGCGGCCCGCAAGTCGTAGAGGCCGAAGTCGTTGGCAGCCGTCACGGCGGCGACGCATTCCCAGGCCTGCCCGATCGGCACTCGGCGAGCAGTGCTGCCGATCACGAGCGCGATCTCGCCTTCGAATGCCAGGAGTTCGGTACCCGCCGGACGCTCCACAGTCGCACCAGTTGACGCCACCGAGCTCGACGGTTTGAGGAAATAGGACGGTCGCGCAGGCCTACGGCCGCGCTGGTCGGCCCGCGATATGTAGTTCAGATGGACGGCAATGATCTTGCCCGGCCGCCCACCGATACCGGTGGAATGGCCGCTGAGCAGGCCTTTTTCAGTGCTCACAGATTCCCTCGCAGTTCCTATTGCATCGTATCTGAAATCGTATATGATCTGTGACCTAGATCGCAAGCGTGCGCCGTCGTGATCTAACAATCGATTTTTGAAGAGAACCGAAGGGGCCAGGGTGGACAGCACACCGCGGCAACGCATACCGACACCAAAGGCGGCCCTCGTCACGCAAACGCTGGCATCCGGCCCAGGCATTACCGAGGGTCTACCCGCCCGCCTCACAGCACCGACCACGAAGAGCTGACCATGCAATTCCATCACCACGGCTACGTCTCAGGCGATCCTCGCGTCCAACCGGCCGCCGGCAGCGGAATCGACCGACCCGAGGAGCTCCCCGAGTACGTCGATGTCTTGATCATCGGTTCCGGCCCGGCCGGCATGGTCACGGCCGCGCAGCTGTCACAGTTCCCCGACATCACAACGCGGATCGTCGAACGCCGACCCGGCCGCCTCGCGATTGGGCAGGCCGATGGCATTCAGGCACGCAGCGTGGAGACCTTCCAGGCCTTCGGGTTCGCCGAGCGGATCGTCACCGAGGCATACCGCATTACCGAAATGTCCTTCTGGAAGCCAGATCCCAGCGATCCGTCGCGAATCGTGCGAACGGCACGAACGCCGGATGATCCCACTGGTATCAGCGAGTTCCCACATCTGATCGTCAACCAGGCCAGAGTGCTCGACTACTTCGCAGAGTTCATGGCCAACGCACCGACACGGATGCGACCGGACTACGGGCTGGAATGCACGGACCTGACCGTCGATGCAGATGACGATTACCCGGTCGCCGTGACATTGGTCGCCACTTCCGGTGCAGAGGCCGGTCGCTCCCGGACCGTGCGGGCAAAATACGTCGTCGGGGCCGACGGGGCACACAGCGTCGTCCGCGACTCTATCGGCTGTAAAGCTCTGGGCGACAGCGCATACCACGCCTGGGGTGTCATGGATGTACTTGCGGTCACGGATTTCCCGGATATCCGCACAAAATGTGCCATTCAGTCCGACGCCGGGGGGAGCATCCTACTCATTCCCCGCGAGGGCGGATATCTCTTCCGGATGTACGTCGACCTCGGCGATCTTGCCGAGGATGACCACCATAACGTGCGCAGCACCACTATCGACGAGATCATCGCCCAGGCCAACGCCATTCTGCATCCCTACACACTCGACGTCCGAGACGTCGCCTGGTACAGCGTCTACGAAGTCGGACACCGAGTCACCGACCGCTTCGACGACGTCCCTGCTGATGCCCTCGACGTTCGGCTCCCCCATGTTTTCATCACCGGAGACGCCTGCCACACCCACAGCGCCAAGGCGGGGCAGGGCATGAACGTCTCCATCCAGGACGGCTTCAACCTCGGCTGGAAACTGGCGCATGTGTTGCAGCGACGCAGTCCGGCCGCACTGCTCTCGACATACTCAACCGAACGCCAAGTCATAGCAAGGGATCTCATCGAGTTCGACAAGCAGTGGTCGAGCATGATGGCCAAACGTCCCGAAGACTTCCGCTCGCCCTCCGAACTCGAAGACTTCTACACCAAGACCGCGGAGTTTCCGGCCGGATTCATGACCCAGTATCAACCGTCTATGGTCACCGCGCCGGCACACCATCAAGGGATCGCGCCGGGGTACCCGGTCGGCAAACGCTTCAAGTCGGCCCCCGTGATCCGAGTCGCCGACGGCAATCCCATTCACCTCGGTCACCACCACCTTGCCGACGGACGCTGGCGCATCTACGTCTTCGCCGGCGGCGTTGGCGCAGAACAGGCGGTCGACGCCTGGGCCGACTGGCTAGCGAACGCGGCGGCCTCGCCCGTCGTGGCCTTCACTCCCAAAGACGCAGATCTCGACAGTGTCTTCGACGTCAAGGTCGTCTACCGCGGCGACCATACCCAGGTCGATCTCGGTACGGTGCCGACGGCGTTTCTGCCTCGCGTAGGCCCGTACTACTTGGTCGACTACGAGAAGGTGTATGCCGCCGATCCCGGCTGCGACATCTTCGAGGAGCGGGGTATCGACGGCGCTGGAGCTGTCGTCGTCGTGCGCCCAGACCAGTACGTCGCTAACGTTCTGCCGCTGACCGCCACCGACGAGCTGGCTGCGTTCTTCGCCGGCATCATGCTCGCCCCCACCGCGCCCGACTTGGCAGGGGAGCCTAGGTGACCGCCGCGACACGAGACCGCGACCTGCTCGCCGAGCTTCCCGATGCCCTTCTGATCGGCGGCAACTGGCGCGCGTCGAGCACCGGAGCCACGTTCACCGTCCATGATCCCGCGACCGGTGAGGTAATCAAGACCATCGCCGACGCCACTCCCGAGGACGGGCTGGCTGCTCTCGACGCCGCCGCGGAGGCCGCCGACGTCTGGGCCGCCACCTCGGCCAGGTTCCGGGCGGACATCCTGCGCCGCGCCTTCGATCTCCTCCACCAGCGTGCCGACGACTTCGCCTTGCTGATGACCATGGAGATGGGCAAGCCGCTGGATCAAGCCCACGGAGAAGTCGCCTACGGCGGCGAGTTCCTGCGCTGGTTCAGCGAGGAAGCCATCCGGGTTCAGGGCAGATATGGCCCCGATCCCGAAGGCACCGGGCGGATGATCGTCACCCAGCATCCGGTGGGCCCGTGTTTGTTGATCACGCCGTGGAACTTTCCATTGGCGATGGCCACCCGCAAAATCGCACCGGCACTGGCCGCGGGTTGCACCGTGGTGGTCAAGCCCGCGGCGTTGACACCGCTGACCACTCTGCTGCTCGCCCGCATCCTCGAGGAAGCGGGCCTCCCCGGCGGTGCACTCAACGTCGTCACGACCACCGCCTCCTCGGCGTTGTCCGCACCGATCATCGCCGATCCCAGACTTCGCAAGCTGTCTTTCACCGGCTCCACCGAAGTCGGCAAACGTCTGCTCGCGCAAGCGGCCAAGGGTGTGCTGCGGACCTCGATGGAGCTCGGCGGTAACGCACCTTTCGTGGTGTTCGACGACGCCGACCTGGACAAGGCGGTCGAGGGGGCTCTGGCGGCGAAGTTCCGAAACGGCGGTCAAGCATGCACCGCCGCCAATCGGTTCATCGTGCACCGCAGTGCCGCTGCGGAATTCACCCGCCGCGTCACCGCCGCGGTGGCCGCACTGAAGACCGGCCGCGGTACCGAGCCGGGGGTGTCGGTGGGCCCACTGATCGACGACACAGCCGTCACCAAGGCACACGCTCTGGTGTCCGACGCAGTGGCGCGCGGCGCCGTCCTCACCACCGGAGGCGCGCCGCTCGATGGGCCCGGCACCTTCTACGCTCCGACGGTCCTGTCGAATGTCACTGCCGGCAGCGACATACTGCGCGAAGAGATCTTCGGCCCGGTGTTGGCCATTGCACCGTTCGACAGCGAAGACGAAGCCGTAGCACTCGCTAATGACACCGAATATGGCCTCGTGTCATACGTTTACACCAAAGATCTGGCGCGCGGCCAGCGCATGATCGAGCGGTTGCACACCGGAATGATGGGGCTCAACGCCGGGGTGGTATCCAACGCCGCCGCACCGTTCGGCGGCTGGAAGTCCTCCGGGCTCGGCAGGGAGGGAGGTTCGGAGGGAATTCACGAATACCTACAGACCAAGTACACCCTCACCCCGACGCCCTTCGGGTGACCCTCGCGGAACCAATCGACGCCTGCCGGCGGGTGACCGTCAACCCGCCGGCCCACAACGAAGCAGTCGCAGCACCAAACCTGCAATGGAACACCACCTTCCGAATACGAGAAGCCCTCCCGATCTGGAGTCCGAGCATGACAACCGAACCAGAGGCGCCCGTCGCGGCTGCCGCCCTTCCCCGCTCTGAGCACCACCTCCGGCGCAACACGCTAGGCACCCTAGGCGTCGCATTCTTCGTCATATCCGCCGCCGCGCCCCTTACGGCGATGGCAGGCGGCGCGCCAGTGGCGATGTTACTCGGCAACGGTACAGGACTACCAGGCGCCTATGCCTTGACAGCCATCGTATTGCTGGTATTTGCAATCGGTTTCACCACGATGTCGCGTCACCACACCAGCACCGGGGCCTTCTATTCGTTTATCACCCGTGGTCTCCGCCAACATGTCGGTGGGGCCTCGGCCTTCATCGCCTTGATTGGCTACAACACCATGCAGATCGGCCTGTGGGGACTCTTCGGCGCCGCCGCAGCCGGGTTCGTCGCCGACGAGATGCACTCGACGGTGCCTTGGTGGGTACCGACACTGGCCGGAATCGCCGCGGTGGCCGTTCTGGGATACCGACAGATCGATGTCTCGATGAAGGTGCTCTCGGTGCTGGTGGCGCTCGAGTTCCTGGTCGTCCTCGTCCTGGGTGCCACCATCGTGATCAAGGGCGGCAGTTTCGGCACCAAAGCGCTCAGTCTTGAGCCGTTCAGTGCCCATGCGCTGACCAGCGGATCGCTGCCCATTGCGTTGTTGTTCTGCTTCGCATCATTCGTCGGTTTCGAAGCAACGGCCATCTACAGCGAGGAAGCCAAGGATCCACGGCGCACCGTGGCCCGCGCGACGTTCCTTGCCGTCTCTGTGATCGGCGCGGTCTATGCGGTGGTCGCCTTCCTGATGGTCAACGGCGCCGGCATTGACCAAATCCCGGGCTTCATCGCCGGCTTGAGCGATCCCACCACATTCATCTTCGCGCTGTCGGATTCCTATATCGGCAACTGGTTCAGCACGATCATGCGACTGTTGTTCATTACCAGCGTATTCGCCGCCGTCCTCGCCTTCCATAATGCTGTGGCCCGCTACACCTATGCGCTGGGCCGGGACGGACTACTGCCCGAGCACGCGGGTCGAACGCACGCCAAACACCTCAGCCCGCACATTGGTTCGATCGCTCAGTCGAGCGTGGCGCTGATCGTCGTGGTTGTGTTCATTCTCGCGAAACTGGACCCTGTGCTGGCTCTGTTCAGCTGGCTGACCAATCTCGGAACATTGGCCATCATCGCGCTCATGGCAACGACTTCCTTTGCCGTAGTTGCTTTCTTCGCCCGTCACCGCGACCTCGAACGCAACCTTGTGCGCACCTTGATCGCCCCCTCGGCGGCCGGGCTGGCACTGGTAGCGGTGTTCATCGTCGCCGTCGCGAATTTCGATCTGCTGATCGGCAACGACGGGATCCTGTCCTGGCTCCTCCCTTCCCTGCTGATCGTCTTCGCGGCAATAGGGGCAATCGCCGCTCAGATCGTCAAGGTGCGCTCGCCGCAACTCTTCGCCCAAATGGGATGCCATCGCGACATGCAATGACAGCACATCTCGGCAAAGCCACCCGCAACCGACAAAGAAAGTTCACACGAACATGACCACAGCCTTCAGTTGGAACAAAGATGACTGGCCGACCATGAGTGAGATGGTGGACGGCTTCAACGAATACCGGCCGCCGCATAGCAATGCACTCGACGGCAAACAGCTCACCGTTCGTGGTCGCTACGTCGACTCCGCCGAGCAGTTCGTGTTAACCCACACTTTCGACGGTGATCGAGTGCACTGGGTACTGGACGGGGAATCGGGCACCGATATCTACGAACTGTTCGAGATGCAGCCTGGGCTGTTCTACCTGCACTACGGCCGCGACGCGGCCACCCATCCCACCGTCTTCAGTGCCGCCATCGATCTGACAAGCGGCCAGATGACCGGGGCGATAGGACAATTGGGGATTGAACCCGGGCCGCATCTGGCGCGCCAGCAGTGGCTTCAAGGTCAGGTCGAGGGTACCGATGCCGACCCGGCCGAGGCCCACGCGCGCACCGACGAACTCATCGGACGGCGGGTGCGGTATTCCTACAGCAGCGACGACGTGTACGACCACATCTATCTCAACGAGAACTTGTTCACCTGGTTGTGTGTCGGCGGTGCAGAACTCGGTGTCGGGGACACCGAGACGTGTACCTACTGGAAGCTCCGCGAGAAGACCTATCTGTTCTCGTGGCTGGAGAAGAACATGGGAGTCGAAGGCATGGTGCTAATTGACCTCAACGCCCATCGCAGCGTCGGCATCCAGTTCGGCAGTGACCAGCAGACGGCCGAACCGATCAACATCACCATGGGTGCCTACGCCCAGGAATTCGGCCGGGCTCCCTCCATCGAAGACGCACGGCCGGGCCCGACCACGTCTTAGGCGGCGGCCCGCGCCACGCGGGTGCCCGCTCGGCGCACAACGACTCCGCCAGCACGATTCCGACCAGCACAAAAAGGTATCCTCATGTCCACATCGGCTCCCCACCCGCTGACGATGACCACAGCGGAGCAGATCCTGAACGTCCGTGAAATCCTCATCGAGGCAGGCCTGTTCACCACGAACTCGCGCGTTGCCTACCTAGGCCTCGACGAGCCCTCCCCCGCCGACCCGGAGGAAGGTACCGGGCAGCGGTGCTATCGAGTGATGCTCCTCGACATCAGCACCGGCGTCGGCACCGACGTGGTGGTGTCACTGGACACCGGCACGGTGTTGTCATCGAGGATCCTTGACCCCGCAATAGATGGCCAACTTCCGGTTCTAGAGCAGGAATTCGAGGCAGTGGAGCGGATCCTTGCGACCAATGACCGTTGGCGTGCCGCCCTGTCGGCCCGCGGGCTCGATGTGGCGACGGTACGGGTGGCGCCGTTGTCCGCCGGCGTCTTCGACTACCCCAACGAGACTGGGCGAAGAATTCTGCGGGGATTGGCATTTCAGCAAGACCATCCCAGTGATCATGCTTGGGCGCACCCGGTGGACGGCTTGGTTGCCTTCGTAGACGTCGCCGCGGAGACGGTAGTCGACATCATCGATCTGGGTCCAGTGCCAATACCTCGGACTTCGGGTAACTTCGACGATCCGGTGGTGACCGGCCCATTGCGCACCACCCAGAAGCCGCTGCAGATCGTGCAGCCCGAAGGTCCCAGCTTCACGTTGGAAGACAACCTGCTCAGCTGGGAGAAGTGGCAGGTTCGTGTGACATTCGATGCCCGGGAGGGCGTCGTCCTGCACCAGTTGAGTTTCACCGACGGCGATGCACAGCGTCCGATCATCTTCCGTGCGTCGGTGGCAGAGATGGTCGTCCCGTACGCCGACCCATCGCCAATTAGAGATTGGCAGAACTACTTCGACACCGGTGAATACCTCATCGGGCAGATGGCCAACAGCCTGAAGCTGGGCTGTGACTGTCTGGGCGACATCACCTACCTCGACGGCGTGGTCGCCGACCAGTTCGGCAGCCCACGCACGATCAGCAACGCCATCTGCATTCACGAAGAGGACTACGGCATCCTGTGGAAGCACCGCGACGACTGGGCAGGGTCGTCCCACGTGCGTCGTCAGCGTCGACTGGTGATCTCCTTCTTCGCGACACTGGGCAACTACGACTACGGCTTCTACTGGTACCTGTATCTCGACGGCACCATCGAGCTGGAGGCTAAGGCGACGGGTGTGGTCTTCACCTCCGCCTACCCCGGACCCGGGCGCACCGAGAATCCCTACGCGAGTGAGATCGCTCCCGGGCTCGGCGCTCCCTATCACCAACACTTGTTCTGTGCGCGGCTGCATATGCAGGTCGACGGTCACACCAACACCGTGGTGGAGAAAAACGTCGTCCGGATTCCGATCGACGAAGCTAACCCGAAGGGCAACGCCTGGACCATCTCGGAAGTCCCGTTAGTGACCGAAGGCCAGGCCCAGCGTGTTGCCGACCGCTCTTCTGGACGCGTATGGCGAATCATCAACCCCGGCAAGCACAATCAATTGAACAAGCCAGTCGGTTACACCCTGCATCCAGAAGGCAACCCGCTGCTGCTGGCTGCCGATAACTCGTCCATCGCACGCCGAGCGACGTTCGCCACCCGCCACCTCTGGGTCACCCCGTTCGAACGGTCGGAGCGCTACCCGACGGGCGACTTCGTCAACCAGCACCCGGGCGGCGCCGGGCTGCCGACCTACACGGCCAACGACCGATCAATCGATAACACCGACATCGTCGTCTGGCATACCTTCGGCCTCACCCACGCACCTCGCCTCGAGGACTGGCCGATCATGCCGGTCGACTACACGGGGTTCACCCTCAAACCGGACGGCTTCTTCGACCGCAATCCCACTCTCGACGTCCCGGGTGCGCCCGACAGTCACTGCGGAACGGCCCACGGCTGACAGGGGAGCTGGCAGCCCGCCCCAAGAGCGCGGCGGCCGCGCTCGATGGCGCTAACTCCGCAGCCATCTTCACTGCACTGAAAGCCAGTACATCGCTGGGTTTGCAACGATCCGTCTAGTTGGCCCTCGCTGGCAGCGCGGCGTGACGCATCGCCCCTGCACTGGTATCCCCGTGCTACGACCCCGCCGAGGACGCGGCCGCTGCGTGCGCGTCGGGAGCGGTCAGGATCCGCTGCACATGCTCGACGAGTTCATCGGCTACCACCTGCGCAGGGCGGTCGCGCCCGGTATTGACCCAATCGGTCAACCACACCTGCAACGCCGAGACCGCCAGCCCGGCAACGATGTCGGGACGCAACGCACGAATCTCACCCGCCGCGATGGCGTCTTCGGCCAGCGCCACCACAATGCTGAGGCCCGTGCGCCACACGTCGCGCTGAGCTCCACGGCCCAGTTCGAGGCCTGCGGTGGCCCAGCTCCACCCCTCGCGAATGTGAAGGTCCAAGAAATGTGGATGATCGGCGAAGTACATGACCTGTGCCCGCGCGGAACACAACAGCCGTTCCAGTGGCGAGGTGACGGCCTGGGCTGCATGCTCGCCGGCGGCGATGACGCCCTCCATCCGCTGCTGGTTGAGCGCATCCCAGATGTCGCTCTTACCGGCGAAGTTCTTGTACACGGTGTCAACGGACACATCGGCAGTACGGGCGATGTCGGTGACCTTGGTCTTATCGAAACCAGTCCTGGCGAACTCGAGTTCGGCTGCAGTGATGATCTGGTGTCGGTACATCTCTCGACGCGCCTGACGGATGCTTGACCCCGTCGTCATAGACCATCAGCCCTTCCGTGAGCCATTCGTCGATTCTGCTGTACGTGTGGTGGAAGCTGAGAAAGGCGGGCAACGATCCTGACAAGCGCATCCGGCCGCTGTGGTGGAGCTTCGCCACCATGGCGATGATGTTGACGGTGTTCTTCATCTACTTCGTCGCCGCAGCCCGGCACGGGTTTCCCAACTTTCCGCGTCGTGACTTCTGGGGCGTCGCCATGGTGCTGGTCTACGAGAATCTGCCCTGGATGATCGCGCCGATCGTCAGCGTGCCCTTTGTCGCCAAGCAACTCGGCTACCTCTACGGACAAAGAGCCTTGTATTCAGCGGCGGTCGCAACACACGCCAACACCAGCCGCGCAGTCACGGCCTCCCTCCGCGGCTAGGGGCTCCCGGCCCGAGCTGGTTGTACCGCCCAACGCGGTCAGGCGGTGCAACCAGTCGCCGCAACTCACGCACAGCGATTTCCTCTCAGGTGCAACAGTTTCTGCGGGCACGTTGACTCAACATGGGCAGTGTCGTAGCCGGCGAGTGGTCCGTGCACCGACGCGGCCCGGACCCTCTTATTGCCCTGATCAGACACCTTTCTCAGCGCCGAACTAGCGCGATCCGACGACGCGCCCGTCGCACGAGCCAGCGCCTGATGATCTCGTTGCAACTCCATCCAGGATGAACTGCTGGACGTCCTGCGAAGCAAAGATGCTGCGCTGCAACCATTATCATCAGCGATCCGTTATCGCAGCATCGTCAGCGCCGGTCTGCGTAGGGTCGATCTGGAGTGCGTCGACGCAGTGGGCGAACCAGCGGGCGACGCTCACGCCACTGGTGAACAACGTCGGGTTCAGTGGCCCCGGGGCCCACCGAGACCGAACTGTTCCGAGCGAACAATCCTCCCGGATCAGCCGGTGAAGCGCGCTACCTCGACGCGGTGGCGATGCGACGGTTCGGCACACCGCGTGAAACCTCGGCGGCGGTGGCCTTCCTGCCCGGTGATGATGCGGGATTCATCACCGGGCACGTGCTGTGCGTCGGCGGCGGTGGCGCCATCGGTCGCCCGTGTTAGCGCAGGCGGTCGTTGCTTGCGGGCCCCTCCTCCACCGCCGCAACTACGCCTGCGCGGCGACCAGCGCCTCGATCTCGCGATGCGTGGCGTCGGCGGCATCGCCGAGTCCCGGCATCAACATGACAATGGTGGTTCGCAATGACGGTATGACCCAGAACCTTCGGGTCCCCACACCGTCCCAGCCGAAGCTGCCCACCGGCAACGGCACGTCCTCCGACGCTCCGGTGACAATTGCGACCCCGTAGCCGTACGTCACACCGGAATCCGGCGGTATCGGCACCGGGCTCCCGTAAGCGGTAGCGCGTACGCCGGGAAAGGTCAGCTCACCGATCTGGTTTTGGCGCATAGCCGCAACCGCGGCGCTCGGCATGACCTCAACGCCGCCGAATCGACCGTCGTTGCGCAGCATCTCGGCAAACTTCAGATAATCTGCGGCGGTCGAGAAAAGGCCGGCGGAGCCAGAATTGAACTCGGTTCGTACGATTTGCGTCACGGCGAGCGGACCCAACGGTGCCAACCGATCGGACATCCACGGCTGGACCCCAAATCCCGTCTCGGTCATGCCAAGTGGATCGAAGATGCGCTGGGCGGCAAAGTCGGCAAGGGACATCCCGGACACGACCTCGATGATGCGTGCCACCACCTCGTAGCCGGTGGCGTTGCTGTAATGCCACCGCGTCCCTGGCTGAAATTCCAGCGGCACCGTGGCGAGTTTGGGAACCCAGGTCTCGAGGGTGTCGGTCGGACCGACCGGCGGCATGGCCGGATTGGCGATGAGGATCGTCTGAAGCCCGGCGGTGAAGGACAAAAAGTCGTGCACCGTCAGTTCCCGCTCGGCCGGCGCATAGTCGAAGTTCGGCTCTTTGATGTCGTCATCCGGCACGGACAGGAAACTCTCTATCCGGTACTGCTCACCCGGCTGCAGCGTGCGCACCAGCCGCGGTTCGGCGAACTCGGGAATGTATTTCGACACCGGATCGGAGAGTCGTAACGCGTTCTCGGAAGCGAGTATCAGAGCACAGGCGGCCACAAGAGTTTTCGTCATCGACGCGACCCCGAAGACCGTGTCGGACCGCAGGGTGGCATTGGGATCCGAGTCGGCAACCCCTTGGACATCGTTGACCTCGACCACACCGTCGCGGGCGATGAGCGTGATCGCTCCGCTGATTTCGCCGGCCTCGATATGCCGTTGGACGATCTCGTGCACCTTCGTCGCCAGAGTGGACATGTTGGATTCTCACACCTTCCGATCGGTGAGTTCGCCGCGCAGAGACCACTGCCGGGGTCCCGCCGGGTAACACTGACGTTTCATCACTGCCTAGTGAAATGTCACGCTACCCGCTGTGTCAAGCCTCACGTTCCGGCGATGCGGCCCACCGCCCCTCGAGCGCGGTGCGATCACAACAGAAGCTACGACAGACTGCGTGAAATGCCCTGCGCAGCAACATTCAACGCCGATGCCAGCCGCAGCTTGTCACGTTTGAGCGACGGGACGACCAGCCCCAGGGCGGCAATCACCTCGCTGCCCTGAAAGACCGGCACCGCCACCGAGCAGGCGCCCAGGCTCATCTCTTCGACCGTCGTGGCATAGCCATCACGGCGGGCCCGGGACAGCTGCCCCATCAGCACACCCGCATGCACCACGGTGTGCGGCGTGATCCGGGTCAGATGTGCCGTCACCTCCTCCACGACCGACTGCGGCGCGTGCGCAAGCAGCGCTTTGCCGACACCGGTCGCGTACAGGGGCAGCCGGGACCCGATCTTGCTCACCACCGGCACCGATGCATGCCCGGCAAGCCGATCCAGGTACAGCGCCTGCGTACCGTCGCGCACCGCCAGGTGCACGGTAGCCAGCGTGGCTCCGTAGAGATCGTGCAGGAACGGCGAGGCGACCTCGCGCAGTCCGGTTTGGACCGGCGCGAGCAACCCGACATCCCAGAGTCGCCGACCGATCGTGTACTGCCCCGAGGGCAGCCGCGTGAGCGCACCCCAGTCCTGCAGTTCACCGATCAGTCGGTGCGCGGTCGGCACCGGCAACCCGGCACGCAGCGCCAGCTCGGTGAGCGTCATGCGCCGGTGCCGGGTGTCGAAGGCGCCGAGGAGCGCAAGCGTCCGCGATGCGACAGTCGCTCCGCTCTGTGAAGTATTGCCCGCCATCGCTGCCTTTCCTGGCCCGTGATCCGCCGCACGAACTTCCGCTGAGCAGAAGAGTTCTGTCATACCACACCTGGAGTGCCGGATATCCTTCGCGCAGGTGCCCACAAGGGTGCGCGCAGTACGATTGGCGCCTCGAGCAGAGGTGTAGGCAGATAGCGCGACAGCGGCGACTCCGCCTGGACGCCAATCCCCGGAACTCACCGCTGATCTTCACAAGCCGGTGGGGCCAGCAGCCTCGCCGGCCGAAGGCGACCCTGGATTTCCATTCACACCAACCTCTTTGGGCGCCTCCGATCGCGAGGGGGCGCATCGGAGACGACTTCAATCCGGTTGACCGCGCAAGGTCTCTTGACATCACAGCATGCTCACGTCACTATCTGTGAGTCCACATTGCGGACCAATGGTCCTTATTACGGACCGGCGAATCGAAGGGGACGTGATGACGGCAGCCGCATCCAGGCCATTCCTCGCCGGCATCCGCGTGCTCGATATCACCGGGGCACTGGCCGGCCCTTATTGCACGACGATCCTCGCCGATCTCGGCGCGGATGTGATCAAGGTTGAGCCCGTCGACGGCGACCGGTTGCGTGCCCGACGCCTCGGCGATTCCCAGGATTCGATTCCCTTCGACCTGGTGCATCGCGGCAAATCCAGTCTCGCTGTGGACATGAAGACCCCGACCGGACAAGACATCGTGCGCGCCCTCGCCGCACGCAGCGATGTGTTGGTGGAGAACTTCCGGGTAGGTGCCATGGCCAAGTTGGGTTTGAGCTACCAGGACTTGCACGGACGTTGTCCCGACCTGGTCTATGCGTCGATCTCCGGGTTCGGCCAGGACGGGCCGATGCGCAATGCCAAGGGGATCGACCTCATCGCGCAGGCATTTTCCGGACTGATGAGTGTGACGGGCAGCGCCGAGGGTGAACTCGCCAAGGCCGGTTTCCCCGTCTCCGATGTCGGCAGCGGCATGTGGGCCGCCATCGGCATCTTGGCGGCCCTGTTGCGCGTTCGCAATGGCGGCGGCGGTTCCTATATCGACGTGTCACTGTGTGACAGCGTCGCGGCGTGGTCGTTGTGGGAGGTCGCCGACTACGCGGCCACCGGTCGGACACCCGAGCCGTTGGGCACCGCGCACCGGCTCGCCGCGCCGTACGAGGCGTTCATCTGCGCCGACCGGGCGACCCTGGTCATCGGTGCCGTCGAGCGGGCGTGGCCGGCGCTGTGCACCGTTCTGGACCTCGACCTGACCGACGATGCGCGGTTCGCAACCGAATACAGCCGGTTCGTCCACCGGGCGGCTCTGGCGGACATTTTGCAGTCGCGCTTCCGCACCGCGGGACGGGACAGCTGGATGAGCAAGCTGCGCGACGCCGGCGTTCCGTGCGGCCCGGTGAACACGATTGCCGATATCGTCACCGACCCCACGTTCGTGGCGCGTGGCATGTTCCTGCACGACGAGGACCGGTTCGGCACACCGATAATGGTCAACACACCGATCCACGCCGAGGGAGCCCCACGCGCCCGCGGCAAAGCCCCCGCGATCGGCGCCGACACCGCCGCGCTGCTCGGTGAGATCGGCTATGCGACAGAAGACGTGGCGGCACTGGCATCAGCAGGGATAGTCGGAATGCCAACCACGAGCGAGGACACCGGAACGTGAGCACCAACAATGAATGACGAGACCCTTGGCATGCCGGCCTATCAGTGGGGCCTGGCCCGAACCAGGCGCGGCGCCGATTCGGCGCTTGTGGTCTGGCGTCGCAGCGGATCGCCACAGGCCTGGGAAGCGGTCGTGGACGGCCGCACCTTCGACGACCTCCCCGAGGTCCTTGCCGCCGCCGGCGGCGACCCGGAGCGAATCTCCCGCGGCGCACCGATCGACGTACCCGACGAGGCGTTGCTCTCGCCGTTGGGCCGCCCGCGCAAGATCGTCTGCGCCGGTCGCAATTACCACGAACACGCCGCGGAGGGCGGCGTCGCACCACCGGCGTATCCGGATCTATTCGGCAAGTGGGACACCGGATTGGTCGGACCCTACGACGACGTGACGCTACCCGCCGAGTCCGAACAGATCGATTACGAAAGTGAGCTGGCCGTCGTCATCGGTGTCACGTGTCGGCGGGTTGCTCCTCACGACGTTGCTCGGGTGATCTTCGGCTACACCGTATCCAACGATGTCTCGGTGCGCGACTACCAGTTCCACACGTCATCGCGCGTCGCCGGAAAAGTGTGGGATCAGCTCACCCCGCTCGGACCGGTAGTCGTACCAGCCAGCGGTCTCGGCGGCGCCGCGCCCGACCTGCGGATCACCGGTCGGTTCGATGGATCGGCCGTCCAGGATGCCCGAACCTCACAGATGATCTTCTCGCCCACCGACCTGATCTCCTACATCAGCACCCTCGTGACCTTGCAGCCGGGCGACCTGATCCTGACTGGGACACCGAGCGGGGTCGGCTTCGTGCGCGAGCCCGCTCTGCTGCTGTCCGATGGCAACCGTTTCGAGGTCGACATCGAGGGGATCGGCACACTGTCCAATCGCTTCGTTCGCCAATCGGATTGAGAGTCAGGCAGACATGGACGACGAGCGGGGAACCGTTCTCACCCGGCGCACCGATCGAGTATTGACTGTGACCGTCGCCAACCCGAAGCGACGTAACGCCATCTCCCTGACCATGTTCCACGAGCTGACTGCAGCGGTGCGGGCGGCCGACGCAGACCGCGATGCGCGTGTGATGATCCTGCGCGGAGCCGGGACGACCGCCTTCACGGCGGGGGTCGAATTGAGCGCCGAGCGGGTCGACGGACCGGCCTGGTCACAGGTCGAGGCCGCCGCGGCGCAGACTTTCGCCGCGCTCGACGCTATCCGGATCCCGGTGATTGCCCAGGTGCACGGGTACTGCCTGGGCGGTGGAGTCGCCTTGGCGCTGGCGGCCGACCTGAGGATCGCCACCGCCGATGCCACCTTCGCCATCCCGGCGGCCCGCCTCGGCGTCGGCTACCCGCCGCAACAGGTCGCCCGCCTCACGGCGCTGATCGGTCCCGCGAATGCGGCCGAAATGCTCTACACCGCAAACCGTCTCAACGCTGCCGAAGCGCTGGCATGCGGGTTGGTGAACCGCGTGGTCGACAGCGTCGACGACGCGGCCGCGGTCGTCGGCTCACTCGCCAACGCCATCGCCGACAACGCGCCGGTTTCGATTCGGGCGGCCAAGGCGGCGATTCGCGCGGCGCACGCTACACCGGACTCGCGTCTTGTCTCGGCAGCCGAACGCGCTGCCGAAGCCTGCGCACGATCCCGGGACTTCCAGGAAGGCCTCGGTGCATTCGTACAGCGGCGTGCGCCGGTCTTCACAGGCGACTGAGGCGCCATCAGCCACGGCCGGACAGACTGGCCGAAATTCCCTGGGCCGCCGCGCGTACCTGTTCGCCGTAGGAGCGATGCAACCGCTTCGGCATCCGTGAACTTGGCGCCGAGATCGACAGCGACGCGACGGGACGGCCTTCGGGGGACAGTACCGGTGCCGCGACCGAGGTCACGCCCGCCTGTAATTCCTCGTCGGCAACCGCATAGCCCTGATCCCGAATGCGCTTCAGTTGTGAATCTAACTGTGCCACATCAGTAATCGTGTGTTCGGTGACGGCAGTCAACCCGTGCCGGACGTAGGCGGCGACGTCATCGGCCGGCAGGTGCGCCAGTATCGCCTTGCCGTTCGAGCTGGCGTGCAGCGGAGCACGTGCGCCCAGCGCCGCGAACGCCCGTACCGGATGTGGACTGTCGATACGCTCGACCAGCACCACGGAGTCCGCCTCGGCGACCATCAAGTGCACGGTCTCCTGTACCTGGGCAGCCAGCTCGTTCATGAAGGGCAGCGCACGCGTACGCAGCCCACCGCGATTGCCTACTGTGCTTCCAACGGTGAAGGCACGCATGCCGACGATCCACCTGGTCGGGTCCACGGGGTCGTTCTCCAGCCAGCCCGCGTCAGCGAGGCTGGTGAGCCCGCGGTGCACGGTGGTCTTGGGCAGGCCCATCTTCCGGCTCAGTTCGGTCAGACCGACAGGCTGCAGGTCCGACACCGCCTCGAGTACCTGCAAGGCAGTCCGCACGCTGCGCATCGCGCTCCTCCGTCGATCACCGCCGCATGCGGCCGAAACCAGGTCCGAAGCGAAAGCCTACCCGGGCCGGTCCACATCGCGGACCGAGGCGCGGGGCCGGGGTCAGGTTGCGGGTTTGAATCGGCCGACGAAGGTCGCGTCTGCGGGAAGTTCGGGCAGGACAACGCCGTCGGCGACAAGTTGATCGAAGCGGCCGGCCATTCCCAGCCGGCGAAGTATCTCCGGTGCGTCGGCGCCGGGCGGCCCGGGAAGCGCCACCGGCCGAATCGGAGTTGCGCTGAGCCGCGGCGCCGGACCGACCGTGCGGATGGTCCCGCCGTTGCGCCGGTGGAGCACGCTGAGCCCGCGGCGTTGGGCTATATCGCTCGTCATCACCTCTGATTGGCTGACGACTACGGTGGCGGCGATCCCTCGCTCGGTCAGCTCGGTGACCCATTCCTGGCATGGTCGAGTGACCATCGCAGTCGCCAGCGATGTCTCGAGGTCGTCGGGCGCCGCCGCGGCCAGACCGGTCGCCTCGAGCAACTGCTCGCGGCTTCTTTCGTCGGGCGCCACGAGATAGATCCACCGGTCCGCGCAGCGATACAGCCGGTCCCACGGTCCCCAGCCCGTGGCATCCGGACCGCTTGGTTCATCCCAGCTTCGGCCGTCGAAGGACAGCATGTAGGGCACCTGGTGGAAGGTTGCGGCCTGAGACAGCGAGGTCTGGGCGCGCTGGCCTTCCCCGGTGCGGCCGCGGTGGTAGAGCGCAACCAGAGTGGCGAACGCAGCCCAATTGCCGGCGGCGTAATCGTTGAGGGGATAGAACACCATCCTGGGTCGGTCGCGACCGAACCATCGCATCTGGATGCCGGTCACCGCCTGCCCGAGTTCCTCACGACCCCGATAGCCCGCGCGATAGCCCGACGGCCCGAATGCCGTCACCGAGGTGTAGACGATATCGGGACGGCGGCTTCGCACCGCGGCCTCGCCAATACCCAAACGGTCCGCCGCCCCGGGGGTGAAGTTCTCGATGATGACGTCAGCGCCGTCCACCAGTTTGAAGAAGACTTCAAGGCCCGCAGTCTTTTTCAGATCGAGCAGGATCGATCTCTTCCCGCTGTTGGTGTACAGGTGCTGGGAATGCTGTCGGTCGACCGGGCTATTGATCTTGACGACGTCGGCACCGTACTCGGCCAGGATGCGACCCGCCGTCGGCCCGGCCAGGACCTGGCTGACGTCGACCACGGCCATCCCGGCCAGTGGGCGCTCACGAGCCGGCGCCGGGCGCCGCGGCGCCACCTGTCTGCCCAGACCCCCCAGGATGGCCTCCCGGTCGGCGTCCAGGCGGTGGCGTGGTCCACCAGCGCGCGGCGGGGTGACGCTCAGGCCGAAGGGGTATCCGCACTGGACGGTGTTGCCAAGCTCGGGATCGTCGGAAACCTCGATGACCGCGCCGCTGTCGCGTGCATGCTGATCTCGCAGTAGCCAGTCCGATGTCGACTGGCACAGTGCACCGGGAGCGCCGCACTCCTCGTTGATCACGCGCTCCCACTCACCCGCCGACTTGGTGCGCATCAACTCGATCAGGGCCGCCCGCATATCCCGCTGCACTGAGGCGTCTCGAGCGACCACTTCGCTGTCAGCCCAGCCACTTTCGACGCGTTGGGGCAGGAACTCTCCGACGAACCAGCCTAAGTGCCGGGGTTGAACCAGGCAGAGCTGGATCCAGCGCCCATCGCCGCACCGATAGTGCCCGATCTGTGGCATATCGTCCGGAGCCGGACCACCCTGGGCCAGCGGCGGGATGTCGTCGACCTGCTGCGCGCCGCCTCCGAGCAGTTCGAAGGCCGCGTCGAAGAGTGCCACCTCGATATGCTGGCCGGACCCGTGGCGCTGCCGTCCGATGAGAGCGGCCATGATCGCGTGGCCCGCCTGGACGGCGGCAAAACTGGAGGCCATCGGCAGCGCAGTGAACCGGGGCCACCCCGGCGGCCGGTCCTCGTGATCGGGCAACAGGCCGGCAGCGGACTGGACGATCCCCTCCCACCCGGGTAGCCCTGCTCGCGGATCGTCCCGGCCGAACCCTGGTATCGAGCAGTACACGAGTGCCGGATTGCGCTGCAAGCAGGTTTCGGGTCCGATGCCCAAGCGCTCGGCGACTCCGGGTCGCCAGCTCTCGATCAACACATCGGCGCGGTCGATCAGATCCACGGCAACGGCCCGGTCGTCGGGGTCCTTCAGATCGAGCACAATGCTGCGCTTGCCTCGCTGCAGCACCGCGTTGACTGGATGTTGCCATCGCGGACCGCCGGGCGGATCGATCCTGATGACATCGGCGCCAAGATCCGCAAGCTGGACTGCCGCCAGCGGGCCCGCCAGGAAATGGGACAGATCGACGACACAGAGGCCCTGCAAAGCTGAACCCGACATTCGACCCGATCCACGCGACTCCAGTAATATGTCACTACGACGTTATGATGTTTCTTACTTCGGCACAAGGACCCGAAGCCCGATGCGCGACATCAGGCCGGTCCGTCGAGCCGGACAGCCTCTCCGGAGAACCGGCCCACCAGTGCCGCCCCGTAGTCGTTGCCGTTCGGTGTCCGCACGATGGTGTGGGTATGGAAGCGTTCGGCTTCCTGGTTGGCCAAGAACACCCCGGAGTGATGGTCCAGTTCGATGAGGATGACCGGGCTTTGGATCCGGAAGTAGAACGGGTCGTCGTCACCGGTGCCGCCCATCCAGCAGAACCAAGTCTGGTCCAGGTGCGAGCGGACTGCAGCAAGTCGCGCGGCCCGTGGTCCCGCCGGCTGATAATTGATGAACAGTTCCACCAGTGCGACAAGCTGCTGTCGATGCGCCGGTGCACACAACGTGACCGGCAGGCCCTCGTAGCCGATAACCCTGTTGTCTTGAAAGGCGCCAGCCAGGTGGAGTTGATCGCCGGGATGCCATCGTTGCGGTGCCACTTCGGGTTTGCGCCGATCCGCGATCAGAGTTGCCCGCTGCGCCTGATCCGGGGGCAACGCCCGGATGAACTCGAGTGCGGCGGCCTCCTGCTCGACGAACAGTTCGGTGCCCGCCCAGGCACCGGTGTCGATGCAGTTGGGCTCGGCCCCGAAGAACGCCGGCGTGAGAACCTGTTTGTCGCCCAGGAAGAGACAGTTCAATGCAAGATGGTGCCCGTAGAGGTTCCAGCCCCACGGCTCCAGCAGACTTGGCTCGCCGAAGAAGTTGATGTTGTAGCTGCCTTCGTTCATGATCTTCGGCAGCCCGACCAAATCCCCGAGGAATGCGTTGGTTCGCATCACATCTCGGACCTTGGCGAAGCCCGCCGGGCTCAAGCTTGCCTCGACCACCGCCAGGAGCAGTTCGCGGATACGCACTCCCACATCTTCGAGCCGCAACCCGTATCGGTTCAGATAGAACTCGGGATTCATCCACGCTCGCCAGACCCTGCTCGACATCGGATGAGTCAGGAGGCGGCGCTGGTCTTCGGTCGCCTCCGCCAATACATCTCGGGCCGCCGCAATGGCGGCGGTGTTGGGCACACACTCACCCAGGTCGTCGTCGAACAGGCCCGTGATCCGATGACCGTCGGCGGTAATTCCTTCGAATCGAGTGCTCTCGAACTGCCCCAGCCATCCACGGATGGCGTCTCCGACAACCGGTTCCGCCGCGCAGGCGTCGGCGTAGCTGCATGCGTCGTGGGCGGCGAGACCGGCCAGGCGCGGATGGTCCAGCGGGAAGAGGTGGTCTCGGAAAGAAATCGTCATCAGTGGCATCCGTCGCCGCCCGACCACGCACAATACTGGGCGGCGCCCTCGTGTCGAGCGGGTTTGATCCGGAAGGGCGCAGCCGCGTTCTACAATACGGACTCGCAGTCCATTTTACGGACCATTCTGCGATTCGAGATGGTGGCTCCCCCGCGCTATGCGGATGCCGCATCGACAATGCGGACCAACAACTGGCGCAACACCTCCTGCTCGCGCGGTTCGAGCGAGCCCAGCCTTTCCTGCGCCCCCTTCGCGGCGGCGAGGGCAGCGCTGCGGTACCGGCGCTTGCCTGCCGCCGTGGCGGTGACCAAGCGGGCGCGGCGATCGTTGGGGTCGAGCTGGCGACGAACAAGCCCGGCGCTGTCGAGTTCGTCGACCAAAGCCACGACCTGGCTGGGGTCTAAACCCAGAACGTCAGCCAACTCCCGCTGCGACAGTCCCGCGGGCGCATCGCACACCAGGGTCAGGACCGAGTACTGCCGCACCCGCAGTCCCGAAGGCGCCAACGCGGCATTCGCCGAACGCGCGACCAGGCCACTTGCACGGGAAAGCAGAAATCCCAGATCGCCCATCAATCCGCTCATCTATGACAACCTCAATCATTGACATTATTAACTATCTGGGCCTAGTGTCCCCTTCGAGTCGACGTGACGGGCGTTCTACCGTCGCGCGGCCCGGAAAGGAGCGTCACAGAGATGAACTTATCCGGCAAGGTGGCTGTGGTCACCGGAAGTGGACGCGGCCTGGGCCGCGCCTACGCCATGGAGCTGGCGCGGTGCGGTGCTGCCGTGATCGTCAACGATGCCGACGGCAACGCCGCCGAGTCGAGCGCGGCCGCGATCACCGCCGCCGGCGGTACCGCGGTCGCCCACACCGCAGCCGTCGGTGACAGTGCGAACGCCCGAAACCTGGTCGAGCGCGCCGTAACCGAGTTCGGCCACCTCGACATCCTGGTCAACAACGCCGGGATACTCCGCGACGGCACGCTGTGGAAGCTCTCTGACGACGACTTCGATGCCGTCATCACCACCCACTTGCGAGGCACTTTCACCTGCACCCGGGAAGCCGTCGTCCAGATGCGCAGCCAGGGTCGCGGTGGGCGGATCATCTGCGTCGGCTCGCCGACCGGTCAGGTGGGTAATTTCGGGCAGACGAACTATGCCGCCGCCAAGGCGGGCATCGTCGGCATGGTCCGCACCTGGGCACTAGAGCTCGCCCGCGCGCACATCACTGCGAACGCCATCGTGCCCGTCGCCGCCACCGAGATGACCCGCACGGTGCCGTTCCTGCGCTCGTACGTCGAGGCGCTCGACACCGGGGCGGCGCTGCCGCCCTTCGCACGACGCGAACTGGGCTTCGGTACCGCCGAAGACGCCGCCGGAGTCGTCGCCTTCCTCGCTTCGGACAGCGCTGCGTCGATCACCGGCCAGGTGGTCGGTATCGGCGGCGACCGACTATCGCTGTGGACCCACCCGGCAGAGATCGTCGTCGAGTTCGCCGACGGGTCCGGTTGGTCCGCCGACGATATCGAAAAGGTCTGGGCGGATCGGTTCGCATCGGATCAGCAGCCGGTCGGTCAGCAGATTCCGGAACCCCCGCAATGACCGCGGGCATGACGATGGACATCGCCTCGCTCACCGCAATCGATGTGCACGTGCATGTTCACGCCGACTCCCATGGGCATCTAGCTCTCGACGATGAGCTCAACGACGCTGCAGCGCTGTACTTCCGCGGAGGTGAGCTTCCCCAGCCGACCGTCGACGACGTCGCCGAGCACTACCGGGCGTTGAACATGGCGGCCGTGCTGTTCACCGTAGACGCCGAAGCCATGACCGGGCACCCCACCCTGAGCAACGAGGAGATCGCCGAAGCGGCCGCCGCGCACTCCGACGTGCTGATTCCGTTCGCCTCCATCGACCCGGCCCGCGGACGGGCCGGAGTGCGCGCCGCGCGGCGGTTGGTCGACGACCACGGGGTGCGTGGGTTCAAGTTCCACCCGTCGCTGCAAGCCTTCGAGCCCAACGACCGCCGCGTCTATCCGCTCTACGAAGAACTCCAATCCCTCGGCGTGCCGGCGCTGTTCCACACCGGTCAGACCGGTATCGGCGCGGGCCTGCCCGGCGGGCGCGGAATCAAGCTGCGCTATTCGGACCCGATGCTGCTCGACGACGTGGCCGCCGACTTTCCCGGTCTGACGATCGTCATGGCCCATCCGTCGGTGCCGTGGCAGGACGCCGCCATCTCGGTCGCCACTCACAAAGCCAATGTGTATATCGACCTTTCGGGATGGTCACCGAAGTACTTCCCGCCGCAGCTGGTTCGTGCCGCGAACACCATGCTGAAGTCCAAGGTGCTGTTCGGTTCCGACTACCCGATGATCACCCCCGAACGTTGGCTGCGCGATTTCGAGGAGTTGGAGATCAAGCCGGATGTACGGCCGATGATCCTCAAGCACAACGCCATTCGTGCGCTCGGTCTGCAGGATGCGTAACGCAGGCTTGGGCTCGTGGCCCGAACGACGGCTGCGCATATCCCCGGAACGCGACGCGTTGTGGTTCGACGGGAAGACGACGTCATATCGCGACCTGGCCCTGCGGGTTCGCCGGCTCGCCGGTGCACTGTCCGCGCTCGGCGTGGGCGCCGGCGACCGGGTGGCCTGGCTGGGCTACAACCACCCGTGCGCGCTGGAAAGCCTCTACGCGTGCGGGCAACTCGGCGCCATCTGGGTCCCGCTGAATGCGCGAAGCACGGCACCCGAGGCCGCCTACATGATCGACCACTGCGCGGCCACGGTCGTGCTGCACGGTCGAAACCAGGGCGAGCTGGCCGACGAGCTACGCGACCGCACCGCGGTTCGCCACTGGATCACCGCGGAGCCGCCAGTGTCCGGGGGCCGATCCTCAGTACCGTACGAGGATCTGTTGGCCACCGCCACGCCCGATGAGCGCGACACCGCGGTTTCCCTCGACGATGTCTGTCTGATCATGTACACCTCCGGAACCACCGGCCGCCCGAAGGGGGCGACCCTGACCCACGGCAACATGACGTTCGCCTGCATCAACCAAGTGCTCGGCTTCGACATCGCGGGCGATGAGCGGACTTTGGCGATGGCACCGCTTTTCCACATCGGCGGGCTGAACAGCACCGTCAACCCGGTGGTGCTCCGTGGCGGCTGCTCGGTGATCATGCGTGGCTTCGATCCTCATGAAGCCCTGCGCCTCATCGAAGACCAGCGAATCAATTCGTTTTTCGGGGTGCCGACCATGCTCGACGCGATGGCACGCAGTCCGCAGTTCCATACCCGCGATCTGTCGAGTCTGCGCACGATCGTGGCCGCCGGCGCCCCGGTGCCGCAGGACACCCTTCGGAACTGGCTCGACCGCGGGGTGACCGTACAACAGGCCTACGGCATGACCGAGAGTGCGCCGTCTGGCACGGTCCTGGATGCCGACGTGGCCGTCGCGAAGGTCGGCTCTGCCGGCAAGCCCCAGTTCTTCACCGATGTGCGCGTTGTCGCCGAGGACGGCCGTGAATGCGCGCCAGGCGAATTGGGCGAGGTGGTGCTGTCCGGCCCCAACATCATGCCGGGGTACTGGGAAGATCCCGAGCGGACCGCCGAGGTGCTGGTCGAGGGGTGGTACCGCTCCGGGGATATCGGCGTCGTCGACGAGCAGGGATACCTCTACATCCGAGACCGGTTCAAGGACATGATCATATCGGGCGGCGAGAACATCTATCCCGCCGAAGTGGAATCCGCACTGCGCGAAATTCCAGGCGTCCTCGACGCTGCCGTCATCGGGGTTCCCGATGACACGTGGGGCGAAGTCGGGCTCGCAGTGGTCGTAACGGAGCCGACGACGCCGCGCCACGCCGATCACCTGCATTCCGTCCTACGGACGCGATTGGCGGCCTTCAAGATTCCCAAACATTTCAGGTTTGTCGACGAACTGCCCAAAACCCCTACCGGCAAGGTCCGCAAACCGGATCTCCGCAAGCACTACCGAGAGGACACCCCGTGAGCACGACCACCAGCATCGCCGACCTTGCCAACCTGGCCGGGACTGAGCTACCACCGAGCAGGTGGATCGAAGTGACGCAGCAGCGGGTCAACACTTTCGCCGACGCGACCGATGACCATCAATGGATCCACGTCGACGTCCAGCGCGCCGTCGCCGAGAGCCCTTTCGGCGGCCCGATCGGACACGGCTACCTCACCTTGGCACTTCTGATCCCGCTGTGGTCTGAGATGTTGGTCGTCACCGATGCCGACCTCGCGATCAACTATGGTCTCAACAAAGTGCGCTTCCCGGCCCCGGTGCCGGTGGGGACACGAATCAGACTGTCCGCCACCATTAGCGACGTGACCGAGGTCAATGGCGGGGTCCAAGTGAGTGTCAATGCGGTTCTCGAGGCGGAGGGTGGCGACAAGCCCGTCTGCATCGCCGAGCCCGTCTTCCGCTTCCTTCGCGCCCCGGCTTAACCGAATATCCGGACAGCTGAAGACAGCCCGGACCGCTTCCTGACCGATCTCGACGTCCGGCCAGGTACCGTCTCGCCAGATCCCAGTTCGATTCAGGACCTGCCTAGACGGTCACCTGCTCGGTACGTCCGATTACGTCGATCGACTGATTCAGCAGGGCCTGACACCTCTCCGAATCGCTGGCGACGAGGCGGACACGCTCGATCCCGAGTGCCTTGGCCACCTGCGCCCCGGTCTCATAGCTGTCGAGGTCCGCCTGCGACAGGCTCACCGTGGTAGCGCTGCTCGACTCCGCGCCCGGCTGCAGCGCACACGCACCGGTCCTGCCCGCCAAGCTGATTCCTCTGGCTGTATCGCCGCGTAGGTAGACGACCACACCACAGCCCGCAGCACTGATTGCATCGAGGGATTCGCGTAGCCGCGCTCCGCAGTGACACCGGCCGCAGCCGAAGACATCGCCGATCGGGCATTCCTTGTGCATCCCGAGTAGAACGCCCTCGGCCGACTGGCTCTGCGTGATGACGTCACCCATCACCAATGCCAGATGCTCGGCCCGATTGACCCTGTGGCGGAACGCCATAGCGCGGAATTCCCCGAATATCGTCGGCAACCGCGCTGACGACACCTGCTCGACTTGCTGCTCGTTGCGGCGTCGGTAGGACACGAGGTTGGCGATCGACACTCTGGGCAATCGGTGCTCATAGACAAACCTCGACAACGCCGGTCCTCGCATCATCTCACCGTTGTCGGCGACCAGCTCGCTGATCGCACCGACGCGCGGGCGGCCGGCGAGCTCGAGCAGATCCAAGGCGGCCTCAGCGGGCCCGCGCCGTACCAGCACTCCGCCCGAGCAGGCGCGCAACGGGAAGACATGGCCCGGGCGACGCAACCGGTCCGGCGACAGTCGGGGATCAGCCAACGCGCGGACCGTTGCCGCCCTCGCTGCCGCCGACACACCGGCGCCAGCGAGGTTCACACTGACGGTGGGTTGGGCGTACTCTGCGTCGTTACCGGACGCCACCATCGGCGGAAGCCGCAGTTCGTCGGCGCGCGCCGGCGGCATTGGAGCACAGACGATTCCGGTGGTGTGCCGGATCATGAAGGCCATCTGATCGTCCGATATGCAATCGGCGGCGGCAACAAGGTCACCTTCGTCGTCGCGACCGGCGGCATCTGTGACGACAACCATCTGGCCCGAGGCCAGAGCCTCGACCGCGCGCCACACCGCATCGGTGGCCACGCCGGGCATCATCGTGAGAACTCGGGAAGTACAGCGTGGGTACCGAAAGTGCGCTGGTGGTACGTCAGCGGAGAACGCTGATGGTCGCACGCGGCGACGACGGTGCCCAACACCACGACATGATCGCCGCCCTCGACGAATTGCGCGGCGCTACAGGCGAGGAACGCCGAGGTTGCCGGCAGTCTCGGCACCTCGGCGTCCACCGTCCAGTCGAGGCCGCTGAACTTGTCGGTACCCCGTTTCGTTGCGAAGTTCGCTGCCAATTCCGGCTGTTCGCTGCACAGCACGTTCACCCCGAACCGGTCGACATTGCGTAACACGGCCAGTAGTTCCGAATTGACGTCGAGCGACACGAGCAGCATCGGCGGGGTCATGGACAGCGACGCGAACGCACTGACCGTCGTACCGTAGGGCGAGCCTTCATGAAGGGCCGTGACGACGGCCACGGGCGCGCACACCGCGGCCATCGCGGCCCGGAATGCGTCGCGAACATCGGCTACATCACTCTCGCCGGTCATAGGGATGCCTTTCCGTCGAGCCGCCAGTGGTTCGGGGATTCCTGTGTGATATTTCACTATAGGCCTATAGGCCCCCGTATGGAATATCACTGCGCCTCGGTTCCGGACTGCCGCCCGGGGTAGTTCATGGCGATGTCAGTGGCCTCGTCATGAAGCGCCACGCGAGATATTCGAGGACTGACACACGGTCTGGCAGGGGTGCCGCGCCCCTAAGCTGAACCCATGAGCAACGGGCATCCCGAGCATGGCGGTGCACTGCACGCGAATAGCAGCCGCAGGCTGATCATCCAGATCGGGCTGACCGCGGGCGTGGTGGTCGTCGCGGTCGTGCTGGTGCTCTACCTGCTAACAGTGGACGGTAAGACGCTGAACGGTCAGCCGGTCACCGATGGCACGGCTTCCGTACCGCCGGGGGCGGTTCGGGTGTCGTCGAGCGCTCTGATCACCAAGCTCGGCAGCACCGAGCCCAAGGTGGTGTTGTCGTTGTACGAGGACTTTCTCTGCCCGCACTGTGCCCGATTCGAGCGGGTCTTCGGGCCGACGATCAGTAGCTTGATCGCCTCGGGAGCGGCAGCCGCGGACTACCACATGGTCGCGATCCTGGACTCGCCCCGAAACCAGGACTACTCGTCACGGGCGGGCAGCGCCGCCTACTGCGTCGCCGACCATTCGACTCAGGATTTTCTGCGCTTCCATTCCGCGCTGTTCGCCCAGCAGCCCGACGAGTTCTCCACGACATTTCCCACCGACGAGGACTTGACCGAGACCGCCCGGCAGGCCGGTGCCGCCCCGGGGGTGAAGGACTGCATCGGCAGTGGGCGCTACCTGGCGATGGTTCAGGCAATGGCTGAGACGACCGGCGTCCACGCGACCCCGACGGTGCGGATCAACGGAGAAGACTACGAGTTGAGCACGCCTGAAGCCTTGGCCGAGAAGGTGACCGCGCTCGCCAGACGCTGAACCGCGACGAGTCAGTGACCGAGATGGATCTGAACACCGTGCGAGCGAAGCTGTTCGAAGCTGTAGCTGAACTCGCCGCGGTGGCCGACGGACACCACGTAGCGTTCCTGGCCTTCGGTGACGGGGAAGGTGAACGAAAACATGCAGCTGGTCGCATCCCCCTTGCCCGGACCGAGCGATGTCGTCGCAAGGATGTCGCCCTCGCCGTTCGTGACGGTCACCGGCGTGGCCGGTCCCACGTCGGAGTAGCCGTTGGTTCCCGCGCACGAGCCGCCGTCGAGCACGATCGCGTCCGTGCCGATCGGATCGGTCAGCACGAAGATGCCTGACACCTTGGCTGATTCGAGGATGCGGAAGCCTTCGTTGAATTGCGGGCAGAACGCGTCGACGGCGATCTTGTCGGCAGGCAGACCCTGCTGTGGGCCGCCGCTTTCCAGCTGGCGGCACACCTCGTGCCCGTGGGCGACGGCGTTGGCGTCCGAATTGAACTGACCTCGCAGCCCCGCGGCGTCGAGTGCCTCGACGTAACCGGTTTCGGCCGGGGGTTTCGGCCGGTGGCCCGACCACATGAGCGCCCACACCACCCCGGCCACCATGACGAGGACAACGGTGATCGCACCGGTCGCCAGCCACGTCGAGCGGATACTCGACCGGGCCAGCGGCAACTCAACGTAGCCCGGCAGCAACCGGCCGCCGGCCGGGTCGGCCGCTTCGGAGCGGCCGTTGCGGACCCGATTGGTCGGCCTGCCGGTGACGTAATAACGGCCCTCGTAGCGGGCCGTGGGATCCGGCCGCCAGCCGGTCGGTGAGGTAGGGGTCCGCACTCCCCCACAGCGCAGGCATGTTCCGCCTTCGTCGAGACCGGCACCGCAGAACGGGCAGGCTGCGGGCTCAACGGCGCCGCGGCGCCGCCACCACCCGATCACTGCGAAATCTCGGTCACCGCACACCACCAACCGCCGTACACCCAGTCTCCTCGATCCCGAGGCATCCTTCTGAGATTGTTCCCGAACAGCGTCGATGCCGGTCAGGCAGGTGAAGCATGGCCGCAACCGCAGCGCGGTAGCCCGGCTCGGCGTGTGGTGCGACGGTCTCCGCACGTTAGTGTGAATCGGTCGGCCACACTAAGCCTCCTGAGAACCCTACCGAGAACGCGCCGACAGAAAAGTTGGCGCATTCATGACCGCAGCAGCAGACACCTCACCACTCGAGGCCCGGGTTGGTCACTACTACCAGATGGACGGCACGTATCTGGTGGGCCGGGAGAAGCTACGCGAGTATGCACGTGCCGTGCAGGACTACCACCCTGCGCACTGGGACGTCGGCGCGGCCGCGAAGCTGGGCTACTCCGACGTCGTCGCACCGCTGACGTTCACCTCCACCCCGGGCATGACCTGCAACCGGGAGATGTTCGAGTCGGTGGTGGTCGGCTATGACACCTACCTGCAGACCGAAGAGGTCTTCGAGCAGCACCGCCCGATCGTCGCGGGCGACGAGCTGCACATCGACGTCGAACTGACCGAGGTACGCCGGACCGCCGGCCGGGACTTCATCACCGTCACCAACACTTTCACCGACGCGGCCGGCGAGCGGGTACACACCCTGCACACCACCGTCGTCGGTATCACCTCTGACGACATCAACCCCGAAGTCAAGGTGGCCGTGCAGAAGGCGATGATGCACGACGTCGACATCATGGGCGTTGGAGAGGCGCCCTACGAGAAAGCGGTTCGTCCCGCAGGCGAGGTCCGCGTCGCCGACGGAACCCTCACCCGCACCCCGGGCACACCGTCCTTCGACGACCTCACCGTCGGCGACGAACTGCCGGTGCACCACACCCGGCTGTCTCGCGGAGACCTGGTCAACTACGCCGGAGTGGCCGGTGACGCCAACCCGATCCACTGGGACGAGGACATCGCCAAGCTCGCCGGACTGCCCGACGTGATCGCCCACGGCATGCTCACCATGGGGTTGGGATCGGGTTACGTCTCGGCATGGTCGGGCGACCCGGGGGCGGTGACCCGTTACGCGGTGCGGCTCTCCCAGCCGGCCATCGTGTCGGCCAAGGAGGGCGCCGACATCGAGTTCAGCGGCAAGATCAAGTCGTTGAATCCCGAAACCCGCAGCGGTGTCGTGCTCGTCGCCGCCAAGTCGGATGGCCGGAAGATCTTCGGACTGGCGACACTCAACGTCCGCTTCCACTGAGAGCGGTACGCGCCGCCATTCCACCGGGCCGCCGATGGAGTGCGGGTCCACATGTGACGTAGCCGTCAATTTTCTGCGGGTTCGGTGGCGCTGCGGTCTACTTGTGCCCATGCGTTCCGGGGGGGTCGGCAAGCATCTTCCAAAAGCCGAGCAGGACATACCTATCGAGCTGGTTCGTCCGCTGCTGGGCATTCTGCGCCGCCGCCTTGGTGCGGACGCCGCCTGGCTGTCGGTGGCATCCGACGACGTGACGGCGCTCGACGGTGACGCCGCAGTCGTCGGACTGGCCTCCTGCGCTCCCCGTGTGGTGCCGGTCCTTAGCCGCGCCGGTGTGACGATGGGGATGGTGTGTACCGCCAGCCGCGAGCCCCGGCCGTACCTCGGGGATACCGACTCACGTTTCATCGCCCAGATCGCCGAGCTCGTCGGCGCACTGATCGAACGCGACGAACACAGTCCGGATACCGCGGCGGCCCGACGGACCGATGTCCGGGACATTCTGAGCCAGAACGATTTCGAGATCGTCTTCCAGTCGGTACATGATGTCGCATCCGGCGCGATCGTGGGCGTCGAAGCGCTGGTGCGCTTCCCGCGGACCCCATTCCGACCGGATGCCTTCCTGGCGCAGGCAGCACTGATGGGCTTGGGCGTCGAACTGGAGACGGCAATCCTGGAGCGTGCCATCGCCCTGGTGCCGCAGTTGCCACGGAACGTGTTCGTGGCGGTGAACGTCTCCCCGAAGTCAGCGCTCGCGGTGCCGTGGGCCGAGCTGCTCGCCAACGTCGACCCGTCACGAATCGTGCTGGAACTCACCGAGCACGACGCTGTCCTGGATTACGGCGCACTCGATGCTGCTCTGGCACCCCATCGGGCGAAAGGCGTCCGGGTGGCGGTCGACGACGTGGGCGCCGGCTTCTCCTCGTTCTCCCACGTCCTGGAGCTGAGTCCCGAATTCGTCAAGATAGACCGGTCCATCACCCGCCACATCGACGTCGACGAAGCCAGGCGTCGACTCGCGCACGCCGTCGCCGAGCTCGCCGGACAGATAGGTGCGACCGTGATTGCTGAGGGGGTCGAGAACCAGGGCGAACTCGACGCCATCGGCGCCGTTGGCATCAGAGCCGCTCAGGGGTACTTTCTCAGCCGTCCGGCTCCTCTGGTTCACGGGTTTACGCCCGCCGATGTCACAGCGGCGCCGCCCGATCGGTTCTCCGCAGCCGTCGGTCTCACGGGAGACCGGCCGTTCGAACTGGCTTTCACGCATAGCCCCATCGGCATGGCGGTCGTCGGTCTGGACGGGTCGTTTCTACGCACCAATCGAGCCCTGCGGGCCATGCTCGGATACACCAAGCAAGAACTGGCCGACCGCACATTTCAGGAGATCACCCATCCCGACGACTTGGAAACGGACCTCGCCCTGCTGACCGAATGTCTGGAGGGGAGGCGGCGCTCCTACCGGATCGCCAAGCGCTACATCGCCGCGGACAGGAGCGTTGTGTGGGGTGCCCTCACCGTGGTCAGCGTGCACGCACGCGATCAGCCCCACTACTTCGTCTCGCAGATCGTCGACGTCACCGCCGATCGCATCCGCGAGGCGGATCTGGTCCACCAGGCTGCCACCGACCCCCTCACCGGGATCGCCAACCGGTCCGCCGGCTGGAACCGCCTAGAAGAACTCCAGAGCAGCGGCCTGGGCTACGGGATTCTGTTCTGCGATATCGCGCGATTCAAATCCGTCAATGACCAGCACGGCCACCGCGCCGGTGATCAGCTGCTGATCGAGGTCACCAACCGCCTGCTCACGGTCGTCGGAGACGAAGGCCTGGTCGCCCGCTGGGGAGGCGATGAATTCCTGGTCATCACCCACGCGGTCGACGACTCGGAGCTGGCCCGCCTGGCCGGCGAGATCAAAGTTCATCTGGCAAGCAGGCCCGTCACGCTCGGCAACGGTATCGAGGTCGCGGTCAGATTCGAGATCGGGTGCGCCGCCCACCGCCCGGACGACGGGCGATCCATTGACGCCGTCCTCGACCAGGCCGACCGGGCCATGTACGCGACGCGACGGCATCGACGCGGCGCGCCCGTCGGCGATCCGCCCTCCGGCCCCGCCGGAAGGCACGGGGCCGGATGTCGTTGACGCAGAGAAGTTCGCGGCCGGCGGTGCCCGGCAGGTCTGCGCACCGCCCACACGATCGGTATCGGTCCCACCGTCTGTTTGTCGTTCATCTCCGAAGACTCGGTACTGTCTGCATGCTGGTATCGACGCGTCTAGCCCAAGGGGGCGCGATGGCCCGAGTTCTGCGCTCCTGCGCAATGCTGTGCGCGTTTTCACTGGCCTACGCCCTGGCGATGTTGGTCGGGCGTGACACCCGGTTGGCCGGCGGCGAAGTCGCCCTGGTGTGGCCCTCGGCTGCGGTGGCCATCATCTGGTTGCTGACCATCCGCCGATCCGGGCCATGGGAACGCACGGCGAACACCGTGATGCTTGGCGCGATGACCTTCGCCATGAACATCGTCACCGGCGCTCCGCTGCTGCTGGGCGCGTGGTTCGCCATCGTCAACGTCACCCTCGCCGTCGTGACCGTCGCGGTGCTGACGCATCGGCACGACGACGTCGCCCTGCGCGACCCCGCCGATCTGACGCGCCTGATCGGCGCGGTGGCCGCCGGGGTACTGGTGGCGGCCGCGCTGGCGACGGCTTTGCTCGTGCCGGTCGAGAAGGCGGACGCGTGGGAGACCTTCGCGCTGTTGGCCGTACGCAATGGCGCGTCTGCGCTCCTCGGTGTCTCGCTGTGGTTGCGCATCCGAGACGTCGATTGGCGGCCGGCCCGCCCCTCCGCGGCGGAGGTTGTCAAGGCCGTGATCGTCGGCGCCGGTGTCGTCTTCGTCTTCGCGTGGATGTTCTGGCTGAACAGCAGCCTGCCGTTGGCGTTCCTGATCCTGGTGCTCGCGATGTGGTTGGCGCTTCGCTACAGCACGACAGTCAACACCCTGTTCCTCGCGGTGGCGGGTAGCTGGATCGTCTTCGCCACCATGTCGAACAGGGGTGTTCTGATCGTCCCCGATATTCAGGTCCGCGCGTTGTTGGCGCAAGCGCTGGTCTGCAGCCTGACGCTCGTCGTGCTGACTCTGTCGCTGTATCGCGACTTCCGGGTGCGGCTGATCTCGGAGCTCGAGATGGCGCGGGACCAGGCCGACCGGAACTCCGAGCTGCTGGGCGCCGTACTCGACAGCATCCACGACGGCGTGCTCGTCGTGGACCCGACCGGCGAGGTCATCCTGCAAAATGCTCGGGCGACCGATTCCGGGCTCGCGAGTTACGTCGCGTCCGTGGCACGGGGTGAAAGTGCCGACAAGCGAACGGTTTCCCCCGGCGGCGCACCCCGTGAGGTCGTGATAACCGCCGACAACTCGCGCGTCATCGAGCTGGCGACGACACCGCTGGTGCGCCGGTCCCTGTTCAGCGTCACGGCATTCCGAGACATCACCGAAGAGAAGGCCGCCGAGGAAGCGCTGGCGGAAAGCGAGGAGCGATTCCGGCTGGCCTTCGATACCGCCCCGATGGGCATGTTCATGTACGAGATGACACCGCACCGCTCGGGATACATCACGCGCTGCAACCAAGCCATGGCAGACGTCCTCGGCCGCCCCGCCGAAGAGCTGCTCGGGATGCGGGTGACAGACCTGGGCAAGCACGAATCAGACACCCGCACAGCAACGTTGGACTGTCTGCTGACCCTGGAGGCAGGCCAACCGTGGGAAGCGGAGACCGCCTTCCGGCGCGCCGACGGTGCCACGGTATGGGGCGCGGTCTCCGCCTGCGCCGTGGCGCCCGCAGGGTCGAGCCCGTACGGAATATGCCTGGTCGAGGACATCACCGGCCGAAAACGCGCGGAGGCCGACCTTCAGTATCTGGCCCTGCACGATCTGTTGACGGGACTGGCTAACCGCGCACTGTTCATGGACCGCATTGAGCATGCGCTGGCGGCCGCGGAGCGCGAGAGTTCGGTCTCGGTGGGACTGATCTTCCTCGATCTCGACGGGTTCAAGGCCGTCAACGACACCTGGGGTCACGCGCAGGGCGACGAAACGCTCAAGGTGGTGGCCGGCCGGATCCAAGCCTCGGTTCGCCCCGGTGACACTGCGGCACGACTGGGTGGTGACGAGTTCGCCGTGCTCTGCCCCGCGGTATCCGACCTCGATCAGCTGCGGACAGTCGCCGAACGCATCCAGGCTGAGCTTCGCCGCCCGGTCCGCCTGACCGTCGGAGGCATTTACGACGAGCTGTCGGTGAGCGCCGGCGCGGTCATCGCGCAGGCGGGCAGCACAGCGGACACGCTGCTTCAGCGGGCGGACCGGCTGATGTACCACGCCAAGCGGAGCGGCAAGGACAGGGTCCTAGTCGGCGAGCCGTCACAGGAGGCCGTGGTGCTGCGTGCGGCGCGGATGCGCCGCGAGCTGGATCGGGCGGTCGAGCGCAGCGAATTCGTTCTGCACTTCCAGACGATCGTGGACCTGCGCACCGCTGACGTCGTCGCTGCCGAAGCGCTTCTGCGCTGGGAACATCCGCAGTGGGGGTTGTTGACCCCGGACGAATTCCTGCCCCTCGCCGAGACGTCGCCGCAGATGCCCGAGATAGGGCGGTACGTCCTCTCCGCGGCGTGCCGGTCGGCTGCGCAGTGGACGGGGCCGATGGCATCCTCGGCGGTGCACGTCAACGTCTCCGGCCGGCAGTTGGAGGCGGGCCGGTTCCACGCCGCCGTCCTCGAGGCGCTCGACAAGACAGGCCTGAGCCCTGACCGCCTTGTCCTCGAGCTCACCGAGACACATGTCGAAGGGGCGGTGCACTCGGCCAAAGCAGACTTGGAGCGGCTGCGCCAGATCGGTGTCCGCATCGCGATCGACGATGTCGGCACCGGCTTCAGTGACCTGGCGAAGATCCTCGAACTGCAAGTCGACATCCTCAAGATCGACAAACAGTTCATCGGGGGTCTGCCCGCCGACTTGCGGTGCGCGGCGATCACCAAGGCGGTCTTGAGCCTGGGCGCCAGCCTGGGGCTGGCGGTCATCGCCGAGGGGGTCGAGTCACAGGAACAGTGCGACCTGCTGGCGGAGTGGGGCTGCGAACTGGGACAGGGCTTCCTGTTCGAGCATGCCGTCACGGCGGAAGCTACCACCGGACCCGCGCGCCTCGCCGGCAGCTACCTGGCGACCTAAGGGCTATCCGCGAACTCGGTACGGTAGGACTGCGCACCGCAGTCTTCATTTCGACCGCACCGCACCGCACCTAGCAGGAGTAGAAATGGCCCGCAGCGACGCTCACTTCTATCGACCGGCCGAGGGCACCGGGCTCCCGCACGATCCGTTCAACGCCATCATCGGACCGCGCCCGATCGGCTGGATTTCCAGCCACGACGGCAGCGGTGTGCGAAATCTGGCTCCCTACAGCTTCTTCAACGGCTTCAACTACCATCCGCCGATCATCGGATTCTCGTCGATAGGGTGGAAGGACACCGTCGCCAACATCGCGGCCACCGGCGACTTCGTTTGGAATCTGGCGACCCGCGATCTCGCACAGCACATGAATCACTCCGCCGCGAGCCTGCCCGCCGACCAGGATGAGTTCAGCAGCAGCGGGCTCACACCGATCCCGGCGACTGTCGTCAGTTCGCCGATGGTTTCGGAGAGCCCGGTCAACTTCGAATGTCTTCTGGCACAACTTATCCGGCTCAACTCTGCCGACGGCGAGGCGCTGGATACCTGGCTCGTGTTGGGCGAGGTGGTCGGCGTGCACATCGACCACGATCACCTCGTCGACGGCGTCTACGACACCGCTGGGCCACGCCCCATCCTACGTAGCGGCGGTCCCGCCAATTACTTCGAGATCGGACCCGACGCGCTGTTCACGATGCCCCGCCCGGCTTGACGAGCGCCGTGTCGCGGTCGCACAGGACCTCTGGCGGCAGCTAGAACGAGCCGTCGCCTTCAACGCCTCGGATCCAGCGACGAATACAGCTTCTGCACCAGGGCACTGAGCTGTTCTCGCTCCTCCTCGGAAAGGGCCGCGACCAGTCGCACCTCTTCCTCGTGATGCGGCCCGGCGATGTTCTCGACAGCTTCCCTGCCCAGGGCGGTCAAGTCGATCAACAACCGCGACTTGCTCGTCGGATGCGGCGACCGGACGACATATCCGTCGCGCTCGAGACGAGTCAGGGTCGTCGTCACCGAAGGCCGCGACACCTGCAGAATCTCGGCCAGCTGGGCCGGCTCCATCGGGCCGGCCACGTAGAGGTTGGCCATGATGCGGAAGCCGGGCCACGTCCAGCCGTGGGGACGGTGCACATCGAATTCCAGTGCGGTCTCCATGATCCGGACTATTCGGATCAGATGCCACACGATGGATGTCGAGGTGAGGTCCTCTGCGGCATGTCGTTGTGAGAGCAACCGGGCGACCTCAGGTTGGAAGCTCTGCCCGAACGTTGGCACGGCATCAGTATGGACCCGCGCTCGACCAACGCGACACAGGCACACCCTCTTGTGGCCCGAGTCACTTATCTGCTATTAGTTGATTAACAGTTAGACGCCTCATAGTCTGGCGGCACGGCCAGCACAGCGACCGGCGTCAACCTGTCAATGGATCGGTGCTGGTCGCTCGACCGGCGGCGACCACGTGTTCCTGCGCGGAACAGTCTTGTCCCACATCAGTTTTCGACATACGTAGATCGAAGGTGGCCCAGCACGTGAAGACACTTCGTACCCCGATCACCATCGTCGGGGCCGGTCCGGCTGGTTTGACCACGGCACTTGCCTTGGCTAGCTACGGCGTGGAGCACCGATTGATCGAGCGCCACCCCGGCCCGGCCCACACCCCTCGCGCCCACATCGTCAACCAGCGGACCGTCGAGATCATGCGCCACCTCGGTATCGAGGAGCAGTTGACGGCAGCATCGTCGTCGCACGAGTCGATGCGGCACAGCGTGTGGTACACGACGCTGACGCAGCCGGAAGTCGCTCGGCGCGAATGCTGGGGCACCGAGTGGACCCAATACGCGCAGTACAAGGCGGCCAGTCCGTGCACACCGCTGAACTGTCCGCAGACCAGCTTCGAGCCGGTCCTGATCGATGCGGTACGTGCCCGCGGCTCAGAAGTTCACTTCGGCCACGAGTTCGTGACGATGGAACGAAGCGGCGACGGCTGGCTCAGCACGGTCAGGGACAGAAGCGACGACACGCTCTATCAGATTCAATCCGACTTCGTGGTCGGCGCCGACGGCGCCAAGGCGAAAGTTCTCAATCTCGTCGGACTCGACGTCGAAGGTAAGTCCGGCCTGTTTCACGCCGCCAACATCTGGTTTCGCGCTGATCTCTCCCGACATTTCGCGCACCGGCCCGGCGTCCTGATGTGGAACATCCACCCTGATCCCGCGGCTCCCTGGGGACTCGGGACGTTCATCTGCATGAAGCCGTTCACCGAGTTCGTGCTGGTTCGCATGTACGACCCGGCACGCGAGGATCTCACCGCGATGTCCGACCGGCAGGCCATCGACTACATCGAGCGTGCCGTCGGCGAACCCGTCGGCGAGGTGGAGATCCTCAATATCGCTGGCTGGCAAGTGAATGCGCAGGTGGCGCCGAGCTACGGCCGCGACGGCGCCTACAGCGCCGGCGACGCGGTGCACCGTCACCCACCGACAAACGGGCTGGGACTCAACATGTCGGTGGCCGACGGATTCAACCTCGCTTGGAAGCTCGCCCTCGTCCACCAAGGAAAGGCCGGCGCAGCGCTTCTCGACACCTACAGCACCGAGCGCCAGCCCGTTGGCGCTGCGGGCGTCGAGCGGGCGATCACCAGCCTGTATGACGCGGCCGCCTTCCGCGACGCTGTCGGTCTGACGCCGGATCTGACCGAGGAGCAGGGCTGGCGTGCTCTGCAGGTCCTCAACGAACCGACGCCGGAAGGCGACGAACGCCGAGCCGCCCTGCGCGCGGCTCTCGACCAGACGGATTACCGATTCAACGCGCTCGGACTCGAAGTCGGCTACCAGTACCGAACAGGCGCGTTGGTCGACGACGCCGCCTCGGAGCCGTGCACCGACCGGGACCCAGTTCTGCACTACGAACGCACGACGCGGCCGGGGGCGCGACTCCCCCATGCCCGGTTGGAACGTGACCGGGTCCCCATATCGTCACTGGACCTGGTCGACGGCCTCCAGTTTTCCCTGCTAGTCGGCCTCTACTGCCAGCACTGGCGTGACGCCGCCCGACAGGTGAGCGACGTCCTCGGCGTGGACATCGCCGTCCACGAGATCGGTGGCGGGGCAATTCTCGATCCCTACTTCGAATGGGCCGACTCCAGGCAGGTCGGTCATGACGGAGCGGTGCTGGTGCGCCCCGATCGACATGTCGCCTGGCGCTCGGTCACCGGAAGCAATGCGGCAGCCCGACTCGAGACCGCGATGAGACGCATCCTGCACCGCTGAGAACCGTTCGCCGCGGTGCCACCACCTGCCGCACGCCATTCCCCACCCTCGACCGCACAGGAGCACGTTTCATGCAGCACCGCATCACGCAGTTGGGATATGTCGGCCTCAATGCCACCGATCCGTCGACATGGCACCAGTTCGGAACCCTCCTCGGAGCTCAGCTGACCTCCCTCGCCGACGGCGTGCTGGGCTGGCGACTGGACAGCGATCGTCCGGCCCGGATCTATGTGCACCCCGCCGACCGCGACGGCCTGGCGTACGCCGGCTGGGAGACAGCGGGTCCCGCGGAGTTCTCCGGTGTCGTAGGCCAACTGACAAGTCTGGGTGTGGACGTCACCGTCGCTCCGGACGTGGCGTCATCGCGCGGCGTCGCGGAACTCGCGCAATTCCGCGATCCGGACGGCAACCCGTGCGAGCTCTACTGGGGAGCGGGTAGCGCCATCCGGTCCCAGTTCCATTCCCCGCAGGGGGTGACGTTCACGATCGGCGAGCTCGGTACGGGTCACCTCACCCTCGCGGTGGCGAATTTCCGCGACACACTGGACTTTTACAGCATCGGGCTAGGGATGCGCTTGACCGAGATCGCCGATGTGGGCGGGGGCCGGGTCGGCTTTCTCCGATGCAACCCCCGCCATCACAGCGTGGCCTTCTTCGAACTGCCCTCCGGCCACTCGCGGTTGATGCACCTGTCGGTCGAAGTGGACGAACTCGATGCGCTCGGCTCCATCCGCGACCGACTCCTGGATGCCGACTTTCCGATCCTGCGCGACCTCGGGCGACATCCGACCGACGGGGTCATCTCGTTGTACGCCAGCGTGACCGACGCCTTCGAGTTCGAGATCGGCTGGGGATCGGTGATCGTCGACGACGACACCTGGGAACGCGACCGCTACGCCCGCGTCGGATGGTCCTGGGGGCACCGAGAAATCCACTCCTCCGGCCCAAGCTCGTCTCTGGGCGAGACCGAGTCGCATCGCTGATCGTCCTACGACGTACCAAAACCCCCACCTAACAAGGAGTTCGAATGAAACTGGGAACCATCGACCACGAAGGTCGCGACGAGGTCGTGATCGCAACCGAAGACCAGGGTGCGGTAGTGCTGCTGCGCCAGCTCTACGACCACGCGAAACTCGGTTCTGCCCCAGCGTCCTTGCGTGACCTGCTCGCCCGCGGCCCCGCAGAACTCGACACCATCCGCCGGGCGCTACCCGCCCTGGAGTCGCTGCCCACCCTGCCGGTCGATGACCTCACGTGGCGACCGCTGCTACCCGAGCCGAGCAAAATCCTCGGCGTCGCCATGAACAACGAGCGACTCAACAACACCGCCCATGTGCCGCCGGCCGGACCGATGTTCTTCGTCAAACCACACAACACGCTGATCGGGCATCGGCAGCCGATCGAGATCGCCGATGACTACGGCTTCACCTTCCCCGAATTGGAACTGGCCGTCGTCATCGGCAACCGGACCCGGCACGTCAGCGAAGCGGCCGCCCTGGACCAGGTAGCCGGATACACCATCGTCAACGATGTGACCTCGCAGGGCCTGAAACTGGGCGACTCCATCGCCGCCGACATCACCCCGGAAATGCGCCAGACCCGTGGCTACGAGGACTATTTCAGCTGGCGCAGGCCCCGCGGCGACGATGACAACTCCGTCTACCTCACCTATCACGCACGCTCCAAAGGAGCCGACACGTTCGGGCCGCTCGGGCCGTTCCTCACCACGCGCGACGAGATCGCCGACCCGGACAACCTCACCGTCCGAGGGTGGGCCGACGGGGTCCTGTTCACCGAGGACAGCACCGCGAGCTACTCCTATCCGGTTGCCCACATCGTGTCGTGGGCGTCGCGATACTTCACGCTCAATCCCGGCGACGTCATCTTGTGCGGGACGGCCGCCAAGGGCACGGAACGCTACCCCCGCGCCCATCACAACATCGACCTGTCCCGAAGCACACCGCAGATCGACATCGAGATCGACGGGCTCGGTCGGCTCACCAACTCCGTCGTGCACACCACCCACCCCATCGATATCGGCTAGAGAAAGCGGAGTTTCATGACAAGCGCAGTGATCACCGTCGCGACCACGGGGCCGGTCGCCACCACCAAGGACAACCCGCACCTGCCGGTGACCCCGGAACAGATCGCCGAACAGGTCCACGAGGCTTATCAGCTCGGGGCGGCGGTTGCACACCTCCATTTCCGCGATGAACAGCAGCGTCCCACCGCCGACCTGCGGGTGGCGCGGCGCACCATCGAACTCATCGAGGAGCGCTGTCCGATCCTGATCCAGATTTCGACCGGCGTCGGCTACGGCGTGAGCTTCGAAGAGCGCGCGGCATTGGTGGAACTACAACCGAAGATGGCCACGCTGAATCCCTGCGCCATGACCTTCGGACCCATCATCTTCGACAATCCGCCGCAGGGCGTACGCGCCTTGGCCGCGCGGATGAAAGACCTCGGGGTCAAACCCGAACTCGAGATCTACGACACCGGGCACCTGGAGTTCTGCCTCCAGCTGCGCGACGAGGGGCTGCTCGAAGACCCCCTGCAGTTCAGCATCGTGCTGGGTGTTTCCGGCGGAATGACCGCGACACCGCAGAACCTGATGCTGATGATCGATCGCATGCCCGAGGGGTGCATCTGGCAGGTGGTTGCGGTGGGGCGAACCAATCTGCAGCTAACCGCGATCGGCCTGGCCAATGGGGGCAACGCCCGCGCAGGGCTGGAGGACACATTGCACCTTCGAGCCGGCGCACTGTCGAACGGTAACGCGCCGCTGGTCAGCCGGGCGGTGAACCTGGCCAACGATCTCGACCGCGTGCCGGCCACTGTCGAGGAGACCGCTGCGCTACTGCGGCTTCGCTCCTAGCGCGTCGGCCGCGCCGACGCAATTGGTGCCACTACGCACTCGCCTACCTCCGAATCAGTCGAAAGGTTTACTCCCTCATGCCAATCACCACCCGCACCGCGGTGCTGAAAACAGTGCCCGGACGCTACGAGACAGTCACCGTCGAACTCGACGACCCACGCCAGAACGAAGTCACCGTCAAGCTCGTCGCCGCCGGGCTGTGCCATTCCGACGACCATCAGGCCACCGGCGACGTTCCGGCGTTCGTCTACCCATTCGCCGGTGGTCATGAGGGTGCCGGCGTGATCACCGCGGTCGGACCGCACACGAGCGGCTTCGACATCGGCGACCACGTCGTCTTCTCGTTCCTGCCTGCCTGCGGCCGATGCGAATTCTGTGCCGAGGGCAGATCGAACCTGTGCCAGCTCGGCGCCTCCGTGCTCAGCGGCGCCCGCGCCGAGGATCCCACCAGTTTCCGCATGCACCTCGACGGGACTCCGGTCGGCCAGCAGTGTGGGGTGTCGACCTTCAGCGAATACACCACGGTATCGACCGCCTCGGTGGTCAAGATCGACAAGTCCATCCCGTTGAAGTCCGCCGCACTGCTCAGTTGCGGAGTGCCGACCGGCTGGGGTTCGGCGGTCAACTCGGCGCGGATCCGGCCGGGCGACACCGTGATCGTCATGGGAATCGGCGGCATCGGAGCCAACGCGCTGCAGGGTGCCGCACACGCCGGAGCATCCACCATCATCGCCGTCGATCCCGTTGCGGCGAAATTGGATAAAGCCAAAGAGTTCGGCGCCACGCACTTCTACACCTCCATCGAAGCGGCCGCCGACTACGCGCGTTCGGTGACCAACGGCCAGGGCGCCGATGCCACCATCGTCACTATCGGTGTAGTCAACGGCGACCACGTGGCCCAGGCGTTGGCTTCCATTCGCAAGGCCGGGACTGTCGTGCTCACCGGCCTCGGCGATATCACCAAGCCCGGCGCACCCATCTACCTCGGCGACCTGACGCTGATGCAGAAGCGGCTGCAAGGCTCGCTGTTCGGCGAAGCCAACCCGCGCCGCGACATCGTCAACCTCGCGCGCATGTACCAAGGCGGGCGGCTCAAGCTCGACGAACTCATCACCGCCGAATACACGCTGGACCAGGTCGCCGAAGCCTACGACGACATGCACGCCGGCAAGAACATCCGCGGCGTCATCGTCTTCGACTGATCGGCGGCGCCCACAATCCCGGGGCTGACCCCGGGGCAATTCATCCGATCAGTGAGGACAGATGATGACCATCACCTATGCGAGCCTGCTGGCCGGCATCACCGATGCCGACGGCCGCGAAATCCACGATCCGGCAACCGACGAAGTTGTCGGTCGGGTCCGCTTCCGCAGCGTCGCCGAGCTCGACTCGGCAATTCAGCGGGCCCGCGCAGCGCAGCCGGCCTGGGCCGCGCGTGGCGACGAGGTGCGCCGAGCTCTGCTGAGCAAGGCCGCTGACGCCGTTGACGCGGCCGCCCAGCCCCTGGCCGAACTGCTATCCCGGGAACAGGGCAAGCCGCTCAACGGACCCAATGCCCGCGTCGAGGTGGCCGGGTGCGCGGCGTGGCTGCGCGCGACCGCCGCTACCGAGGTACCGGTGGAGACCCTGCTCGACGACGAGCACAGCCACGCCGAACTGCGGTATCGACCAGTAGGGGTGGTCGGCGCGATCAGCCCGTGGAACTGGCCGATGATGATCACCACCTGGCAGATCTCCGCGGCGCTGCGAATGGGCAACACCGTGGTCGTCAAGCCGTCGGAGAACACCCCACTGAGCGTGCTCGCCCTCGCTGCGGTCATCAATTCCGCACTGCCAGAAGATGTCTTGCACGTCGTGGTCGGTGACGGCACGTTGGGCGCTCGGCTGTCGAGTCATCCCGACGTCGGCAAGTTGCTGTTCACCGGCTCCACCGCGACCGGGCAGGCCATCATCAGGAGTTCGGCCGACACCGTCAAGCGGCTCACCCTCGAACTCGGCGGCAACGATCCGGCGATCGTGCTGCCCGACGTCGATCCGAACGCCATTGCGATGGAGCTGTTCTGGGCGGCATTCATCAACACCGGGCAGACCTGCGCCGCCCTCAAGCGTCTTTACGTCCACACCGATGTCTATGAGGCGGTCTGCGCTGCCCTTGTCGCAGTTGCCCAGAACATGCCGATGGGGCACGGGCTCGATGAGCAGAATGTGCTTGGGCCGCTGCAGAATCGACGCCAGTACGATACCGTGGCGCGGCTGGTCACGGCTGCGCGTGCAGCCGGCGCCACGATCCTGCTCGGCGGCGATCCCGACCACACCGCGGTCGGCAACTTCTATCCCACGACGCTGGTCGCTGATATTGACAACGACAACCCCCTGGTCGCCGAGGAACAGTTCGGGCCGGCCCTGCCCATCGTGCGCTACACAGACCTCGACGAGGCGATTGCGATGGCCAATGGCCTCGATGTCGGCCTCGGCGCGTCGGTGTGGAGCAGCGACCGGGACGCCGCACGTGCGGTGGCGCTCCGGCTGGAGGCCGGAACGGTGTGGATCAACTCCCACGGCGGGTTGCATCCGATGCTTCCCTTTGGCGGCGTGAAGAAGTCCGGATACGGACTCGAGTTCGGTATCGAGGGCCTCAAAGCGGTCGCGGTGCCGCAGGTCATCAACGGCTGAGGCCGCCGCACCGGCGGCTTTCCATCACCACGGACCGGGCATTGCCCGGTCCGTGGTTGACGACCTAGTGCGCGGGAGCAGTCAGGTCGTAGAGCGTGACACCGTCCACCGTCGTCGCGGTGTAGTGCGCCTTGACCCAATCCCTGATCTTGTCGGACTCCGACCTCGATCCGGATTGACCACCAGGCGCCGGCATCCCCGGACGCGAGGAATCGTCGTTGTAGTAGTAATAATGCACTCGTCCAGCGTTGACGTAGTCCTCGAACTGCTCCAGAGTCGGTGCCGGATCTCCGCCGCCGAATCCACCGATCGGCATCACCGAATGACCCGTCTCGAGTTGGTAATCCGAGGCTCCCATCGACCCGGTGGTTGCCGCCACCCACGTGTAGTCATCGGCATCGACGGACAGCAGGGCACTCACCTGTGGGGATACTTTCGCATTGAAAGGACCCCCGCCTCCGTGCCCCGGCATGCCCGGCATCCCACCGCTCTGCAACTTCGGCCCGGCGGTGATAATCGAGCCGCTGTGGGCGGTGCTGACGGTCTGGATGCAGTAGGCCGTCGGTCCAGCCATGGCCGCGAACACGGCCAGCCCGGCCGCCCACACCTTCAGATCACCGGTGGCGAACGTCATCCCTGGCCGAGCGAGCGACGCGAGCAACAAGATGACCGCGAGGGCCCCGGCCGTCGCGACGACCCAGCGCAACCACGGCAGGAAGTCGGGCGCCTTGCCCAGTAGCACCCACGCCCAGGCCGCAGTCATCGCGACGATCAACGTCAATACCACAGTCACCCAGCGTCTTTCGCGGTTCTGCCACAAATGCGTCACACCCGTACCCACCACTGCTGCCACCGCGGGCGACAGGGCCACCGTGTAGTAGTCATGGAAGATCCCCGACATGTAGCTGAACGTCAAGGCGGTGACAAGCAGCCAACCCCCCCAAACCAGGTACGAAGCGCGTTTCGGGTCTGTCCTGGGGGCGCGGCCGCACAGGACCAGACCCGCAACGATCAGCACCAATGCGGCCGGTAGCAGCCAGGAGATCTGGGTAGCGGACTCCGTGGTGAACAACCTGGTGATGCCAGCCTGCCCGAACATCGGACCGCCGGGGCCGCTCGGACCACCGTGTCCGCCGCCGGACGGCAGCCCGCCACCTCCACCGGCGCTGCCGCCGAGAATGCGGCCGAGACCGTTGTAGCCGAGCGTGAGCTGCAGAAAGCTATTGTTTGTGGAGCCGCCGATGTAGGGCCGGTCGGATTTCGGCCACAGCTCGACCAGCGCGACCCACCAGCCGGCGGCCACGATCGCCGCGGCCAACCCGGCTAGCAATTGCAGCAAGCGCGTCACCAACCGGGGCGGCGCGGCTACGACGTAGGCGAGGGCAAGACCCGGTGCGATCAACATGACCTGCAGCTGCTTGGTGAGGAATCCGAATCCGATCAGGGCCCCGCACAACACGATCCACCCGGTGTGTCCGCTTCTTACGCCGCGCAGGAGGGCCCACACCGCGGCGACCATCAGGAACACCAGCAGCGCGTCGGGGTTGTCATAACGGAACATCAGCGTGGCCACCGGAGTCAGCGCCAGTAACGCACCGGAGATCAGAGCCGCTCCCGGCCCGAAGATCCGGCGCACCGCCGCGTACAGCAACGCCACCGAGGCCACACCCAGCAACACCTGCGGAATTTGGATGGCCCAGGAGTTCATGCCGAACAGCCGGGTGCTGATCTCCATGACCCACAGCGACGCCGGTGGCTTATCCACCGTGATCGAATTGCCCGCGTCCGACGATCCGAACAGGAACGCCTTCCAGCTCTGGGTACCCGCCTGCACGGCAGCTGCATAGAAGGAGTTGCCCCAACCATTGCTGCTGAGCCCGATGGTCCAGAACGTCGCCGCCGCCAACAACGTTGCGATCAATCCCGGCCGGGACCAACGCGGTTCGGGCGGCTCGGTGCTCACAGCGTCGTCACTGCGCTCGGTCATCTCCGCTGCGGCGGTCATCAGTCTCTCTCCGGTGGTGATGTCGGGGTGGGTCAGCGGCTGGGGTGGAATACCCACGAACGCAACGCGATGAAGCGGAGTACGGTGGCAACGAGATTAGCCGTGACCAGCACACCCAGTTCCAGCCAATGCGGGGTCGGGCGGACCAACGTGTGAACGCTAGCCAGTGATCCGCTGGTGATGAGCAGCGCCATACCGAAGACCAGCAAACCTTCGCCGTGGTGACGGACCCGACTGGTCTGTCCGCGGATGCCGAACGTGAACCGCCGGTTGGCGGCGGTGTTACCGATCGCGGTGACCAATAGCGCCAGGAAGTTGGCCGCCTGCGAACCCACCAGGTTCTGGAGCAGGCTGAACAAGATCAGGTACGCCAGGGTGCTGACCACACCGATCGCGCCGAAGGCTGCCAGCTGATACAGCTTCCCCATCCTCGGCGGGGCGAGCGGTTTAGCGCCTGCTCCTAGGTCCGCGGAAACCTCATCGACGGGAATGCGCCCCAGCGCGAATCCCTTCCGCATCCTCGCGATGCCCTTCAGATCGGCGATTGCGGTCGCGACGATGTCGACGCGGCTGTCGGGGTCATCGACCCAGTCAACCGGCACCTCGTGGATGCGCATACCGGATCTCTCGGCCAATACCAGCAATTCGGTATCGAAGAACCACCCTGTGTCGGCAACCAGAGGCAGTAGCCGCCGAGCCACGTCGGCGCGGATCGCCTTGAAGCCGCACTGGGCGTCGGAGAACTTCGCGGACATCGTCGTCTTGAGGATCATGTTGTAGGAGCGCGAGATCACTTCGCGCTTCGGTCCGCGCACCACCCGCGACGTCCGTGCCAACCGGGTGCCGATAGCCAGGTCGGAGTGACCGGAGATCAACGGAGCCACCAGAGGCGCCAGCGCCGTCAGATCGGTGGACAGGTCGACGTCCATGTACGCCAACACGGGGGCATCGGAGGCCGACCATACGGCGTTCAATGCGCGGCCGCGGCCCTTCTGCTCCAACCGGACCACCCGCACGCCGTCGAGCTCGTCGGCGAGCTGTGCGGCGATGCGCGGCGTGTCGTCGACACTGGCGTTGTCGGCGATGGTGATTCGAACCGGGTAGGGCAACGCCTCGGCGAGGTAGCGGTGCAGCGTGTGCACCGAACTCGACAGGGCCGCCTGTTCGTTGTAGACGGGAATCACGACGTCCAGGACCGGCACGCCGCGGCGGGCGGCCTCGGCCAGCGCGCTCGGTCGCCGAGCGGTGGACGCGCCGCTCTCGGCGGCGTAGTCAATCAGCATCTTCGTCATGTCCACCATCGTGCGGCCGCGACATGGGCGGGATGTGAGACGAATCTGTTCGAAAGCTATGCGCATCTCCCCGTCACAGCCACCCAGTGAACATCCTCCCGGCCGCATAACTGATCCATAACGTGACCACAGGCCCCGTACACGCGCGATGGGAAAACGTGGAGAGGTACCGCATCACTACACCGAGAGGATCGCGTACATGAAGCGACACAAGGCATTTGTCGGCATAGCGCTGTTATCGGGAGGATTGGCATTGAGTAGCGGCATGGTTGGCCTGGGTCTCGCCAACGCTGCCCCACCGCCGCCGTGTGCACCTGGTATGCCCTGCGGGCCGGGTGGGCCCGGCTTCGGGGGACCCGGGCCCGGTGGGCCCGGTTTCGGGGGACCTGGGCCGGGTGGGCCCGGTTTCGGGGGACCCGGGCCGATGGGGGGGCCCGGCTTTGCGGGAGCGAGGCCGATGGGTGGGCCCGGTTTTGGCGGACCTGGCGCTCCGCCGCCGCCACCAGGACCCGGGCCGGGTTTGTGCCTGCCCCTCGCTCCGTGCGGGCCGCCGCCACCCCCATTCTGATCCGGGGCCTGTAGGGCGAGCCTCCCGACGTCGGCGTCGGGTCGAAAACCTGCCGTCGGCATCGGGGAGTCCCGTGTCCGCACCGATACCAACCTGCATAACTGTGGTGCGCTGTTGATTCGGCTGGTCCTTGTTACCGAGTCATCATGCTTCTCAAAGGTTTTCACAGCAACGTCATAGCCGGACGAAATGGTTCGTTATCTACGGTGGGAGGGAATTATTCGGGCGCGGAAGGAGATACGGTGAACAGTGAGGCCCACGCCGCGATGGCGGTCGGCGCGATGCCACGGGGCGGTCCTGATGCCTCGTGGTGGGACCAGCTGTTCGAGACCGAAGCGCTGGAATACATCGATCGCAGCGACGCGCCTGACCGACTCAAGCAACGGGTGATTGCGGGGCTGGCTGCCGTCGGTGAGCGCTTCGGCACGCACCGCAGGTGCGCTCGGTTAGCGCTAGACGTCGTTTCCGACATTCCCAATCCGAGGATCCTCGAGATCGGCTCGGGTCACGGCAAGGTCTCTCAGGAAATCCTGAACCTACATCCCACGGCAACCATCACGGCCAGCGACCTCGACCCGACGTCGGTGGCCAATATGTCCGGCGGTGTGCTCGGCTCGCACCCACGCGCCAGCGCCCATGTCATCGATGCCACGGCGATCGATTCCGCCGATGACGCCTACGACCTCGCGGTGTTCGTCTTGGGCTTCCACCGCCTGCAGCCTGAGCAGGCGTACCGGGCGATCTCCGAGGCCACTCGCGTCGCGCACCGCTTCCTGGTGATCGACCTGGAGCGATCCTCCCCGCTGGCGATGCTGCGGCGCATGGCCATGGTCCCGATGTCATTGGCGCTGATGCCGATATCATCGATCATCCCGACCATGCACGACGGCGTCATCAGTTCGCTGCGGGCCTACTCACGTTCAGCGTTCGTCGCACTCGGCAAGGCTGTCGACCCAAACATGGAGGTCGAGTTGCTGACCAAGACCCGGGTAGGCGCCGACCCGCCGGCGCTGACCGTGTTGTTCTCGCGGCCCGCTACAGGTTCGAAGTGGTTATGAGACAAAGAGTCTCAGTGCACGGAATCGAACGATCGAAGGCGCCTCAGCCCCGGGGCCACACGATCATTGGGACCGGCAGCGCGCGCATGATCTTGCTCGCCGAGTGGCCGAGAAACAGTCGCCGCGGTTGCGCCAGCCGGCTGGAACCGATCAGCACCACCTCACTGTCGGAGAATTCCAAGCCCTGGACGGCCCCTTCCAGTGAGCCACCCTGTCCGACAACACTTGTCACGTCGGCATCGTCGGCAAGTTGCTCGGCAGCCTTCCCGACCAGCGTCGCGGCATGCTCCTGGGCCAGGGCAGTCCATTCCTGACGCCGTTCCTCGCTTCCGCCCTCGCCCACCGCCACCAGCGACATCAGCCGAAGCGGCACCTTCCACTCGGCAGCCAACCGGATCGCGTTGTCCAACAGGGCCTCGTTACCGGGCCGCATGCCGACCGCGCAGGTGATGCGGGTGATGCGGGAATAGCCCGGATAGTCCGCCGGGGCCAAGGCGACTGGCACCGGCGAGGCGTGCAGCAGGGCGTCGGCCAGGCTGCCCAACCCGAACCGGCCGCTGCGCACGCGGTGATAGGTGCCGACGACGATCAGCGCCGCCTCGCCCTGGTCGGGATCGGTGGCGGCCTCGAGTAGACCCTGCGTGATCGACTCCGCCCGGCGCAGATGGCTCTCGGCGCGCACGTCCTTCGGCACCCGGGCCAGCCCGTCCACCAGCCATTCCCGGCCCTGTTCTTCGACTTCGGCGTTGAAGGCGTGGTCGGGTGAGTACCGGTGAAAGGTCGGCGCATCGCTGGGCAGTACGGAGACCAGATCGAGCGTCGCTCCCGAGGACCGGGCCAGTGTCGCCGCGAGACTGACGCCGTCGACACCGCGCTGGTGAGGTCCGTAACCGACGACATACCGCATGGTTCGTGACGCTAACACGGGGATACCGTCCGGCATGGCCGACTGCGGCGACCAAACGCCGACCAAACATCGTCGGGGCAGACCTCGTTGTGGTAAGTCCCCTTGGGTACGGTTCGGCACGATTCGACGACGGCGAGAACAACATGACTGAGGCTGCCTCGGGGACCACGGGAACCACCACGCTGGCCCGCACGCTCGGACTATGGGCGATAGTCGGGCTGGGCCTGGGCTACATGACACCGACCGTCGTCTTCGACACCTTCGGCATCGTGTCGACCGAGACCGGCAATGTGGTTCCGACCGCCTACATCTTCGCGTTGGTTGTCATGATGTTCACGGCGATCAGCTATGGCCGGATGACCCAGGTCTTCCCGTCCGCCGGTTCGGCATACACCTACACCACCGAGACCATCAGTCCGAATCTCGGCTTTCTGATCGGCTGGGCGGCACTTCTGGACTACCTGCTGCTGCCACTGGTCAATGCGTTGATCATCCGCAGCTACCTGTATTCGTTCTTCCCGTCCGCGCCGGCCTGGATCTGGGTGGTCGTCTACGTCGCCATCATCACCGGAATGTGCCTGTTCAGCATGACCAACACCTCTCGGGTGAACATGTTGCTGGTGGTGTTCGAGGTCGTCCTGATCGGGGTGTTTCTCGTCCTGGCCGGCAAGTCCCTGATCGACGGGATGGGTAACGGGACCCTCTTCTCCACTCAACCGCTGTGGCACGAGGGGGTGCATCTCAACCTGGTGATCACCGGCGCGACAATCGTGGCTTTCTCGTTCATCGGGTTCGACGCGATCACCATGTACACCGAGGAGGCCAAGGACGCCGCGACGGTGCCCAAGGCGATCATGCTCGCGCTGCTGATCGGCGGGGTCATCTTCTTCGTCGCGGCCTTCTTCACGCAGTCGCTGTTTCCCGACGTCTCGAACTTCAGTGAGGAGTCGTTGGAGAACAGCGCGTTGCCCGAGATCGCGTACAACGTGGGTGGGCACCTGTTCAAGATCCTGCTCACCTCGGCGGCGTTCGCGGCTACCGTGGCTTCCAGTCTGGCGTCCCATGCGTCGGTCTCACGCCTGCTCTACGTGATGGGGCGTAACGGCCGCGGGCCGATCGGGCGCTTCTTCGGCTATCTGCACCCGAGCTTCCAGACGCCCGCCTACGCGATTGTCTTCGTGGGTCTTGTCTCGCTGCTGGCGGTCGCGTTCAACTTGGATTTCGTCGCGTCCCTGATCAACTTCGGCGCCCTGGTGGCATTCACATTCGTGAACTTGACGGTGATCGTCTACTTCGCTTACCGGCGTCGCGAGGTGCACGGGGCATCCCAGATCGGGCGAAACATCGTCCTGCCCGCAATCGGGGTCATGCTCACGGTTGTGTTGTGGCTCTACCTTTCGGCCGACTCCACGCGCTACGGAATCATCTGGTTCGCCATCGGAATCGTGGTTCTGCTGTGGCTCACGCGCTTCTTCCGGCGGCCGCTGACGGTGAACATGGGTGAGGCCGATTCCTGAGGGGCAGCGGGGCAGTGCTGCGATTGGCCCGCGCGATGGTCGCCATCCACGTTCCGGCCGTCCCGAACCGGTTGCGCACGCCGGCGAGGGGCCGGCCGGTTCTCACACCTCGACCCGCAGTTCGGCGCCGGGGTGCGAACTGAGCCGGATGACGACAGTGCCGGGCCCCGGCTCGAAGGTGGTGCTGGCATAGCCTACGAACCCGTAGTGCCCGTCAACCGTCGACACTGCGGTGATGTCACCGCTGCCCGACGCACCGGTGTCGACGTTGTTCCACTCCGCGGTGACAGTGAGTGCGCAGGACCCGTCGTAGACTCCGGCGTCGTAGTGGATCGCCACGCGCACAGCGTTTTCGACGCGATCGTCGATCTGGACGGGTGCCACCGATGCGTCCGCACTAACGCTGCCGGCACATGTCGGGGACGCCACGACGGGTACCGCGCCGAGTTGCGCGTAGCTGTCCGCTCGGGCCGGTGCCGCCCCCAGCGAGAGCGCGGCCAGGGCCAGGCCCAGGCCGCCGACAACTCGCAACGCAGTCATGCCCCTGTATCGGCGGCGGTGGCTGCGGTGTTAGCGCCTGGTCCTGGGTCCGCCTTCCGCACCGCACGCGCCCCTCATTCCGCGCCGCGTAGGACGGCGAGCACCGTCATCGCCAGGATCTTGAAATCTAAAGACAACGACCAGTTTTCGACGTAGTAGTTGTCCCATTCCGCGCGATCGGCGATGGACGTCTGGCCGCGCAGCCCGTGTACCTGCGCCCAGCCGGTCAGTCCGGCCTTGACCCGATGTCGTTCCCCGTAGCGACGGATCTGCGTCTCGAACAGTTCGACGAACTCCGGCCGCTCCGGGCGCGGGCCCACCAGGCTCATCTCACCTTTCACCACGTTGATCAGCTGCGGCAGTTCGTCGAGCGACGTCGAGCGGAGCACCTTGCCGATCGTCGTGCGGCGGTCCTGACCCTCCACACCGCCCGGAGCGCTCCCCTTACCCGGTGAGAAGGCGGTGGCAGGGGCCGGGTCGGCCCGCATCGTCCTGAACTTCAGGCACTCGAAGATCTGGCCGTCGCGTCCCACCCGTTCCTGCCGAAAGAACACCGGACCAGGTGAGCTGGCCTTGACCAGGCCCACCAACGCCAGAAACACCGGCGAGATGATTAGCAGGCCCGCAGCGGCGAGTAGCCGGTCGGTGAGATGCTTGACGGCGAACTGCCAGCCGCGCGGATTGGTGTGCGGCAAGGCCAGCAACGGCAGCCCGCCCAGATGGTCGACGCGCGCCCGCTCCCCCACCACGTCGAACATCCGCGGCACCACCCACACGCGCATGTCATGCTGGTGGGCGGCGCGGATGCTCCTGGTGAGTAACTGGTCGTGCACTCGGGAGAAGGCAATCAGCACCGCCTCGGCGCGGGTGTCACGAATCGCCTCCTCGATGTCGTCCGGCGTCCCGATCCAGGGGATGCCCAGTGCCGACTGCTCGGCCGAACCGCGCCACGGCGCATCCGCCGACAACAGCCCGACCGGCGCCAAGCCGTATTCGGGAGATTGCGTCAGTCGGTCGACGATCTGATGCGCGATCTGCCCATTACCGATGATCAGTGTCGGAGCCAGCAGGTAGTGGTGATCGCACAGCCGCCGCCGCGTCATCGACGTGATCAACCGGACACCGAGAATCAGCGTGGCAGCGCACACCCACACCCTCGGCACCAGTGCGCCCAGGTGGCCGGGGAGTCCGGCGAATACGAGAACGCTGAGGGTGACGATTGCGGCCAACGCGACCGAGGTGGTGACAGCGCCGATTTCGTGGACGAACCTGCGGTCGAGTCCACGTCGATAGACCGATCGCAGGGCGAGGAAGACGATCACCAACGCCACGAACAGCGGCGGCATCCAAATCGGTGTTGTGATCGGATTAGCGCGTACCGCCCACTTGACACCGATGATCACCGCGACCGTGGCCGCGGCAGTGTCCAGCGATACCAAAGTGATTGTGCGGAGCGGTTCCGTCCGAATCGCGCGCGCGAACCTGGTGTCCGACGGTAGGGAGTCGAGCGGCGTCAGGGGTTCGGTAACGCGTGGCATGGCAACTTCCCCCACGCCGGTAGCCGGCTCAATCAACTCGTCGTCTGTTCAGGACGAACTCCCGATACTCCCATAACGTTTGCACATTAACGCCAGGCAATCCCCGTCCGCAATGTTTGCTACCAACTCCCCTCAATGTCGCGGACGACAATTTCACGCCGATCGCCGCCGCGGGCGCCGCGGCCAATACTCGAGGAGGTTGCGCGCGCACCGCTCCCGCGGCCGGCCGGCGACGCGACAGCGTCGCCGACATTGGATGCCGGAACACTGCTCTACCCGAGCCGTTTTCAGACCATTCGTCTGATCCCGACTGTCCGTCCGCCGCGCATGAGAATCGACTCGTCCGCCCCCGACCGACGTTCCGGACACCTACGCAGCGCTGCTCGGCCGCGCCTGTTCTCATCGCGATCTGATGTTGCTAGTGAATCCCAACAGCGACATCTAGCCGCGCCGACGCCGGGGCGCGGCCGTCGGTGATGCGGCACCGGAGGCCGACCCGTCCCTCGGCGTGGTTGTCCTGCCCATCGGCTATAAGCCGCGCAATCATCAGATCTCGAACGAGGCGCTCCACCGAATCTGCGGCAAGTCGACTCGGAGCCGCCCAGGATCGACAGTCTTTGGCGAGCAGTCTTTTTCGCGATCGAGCGCGGTGCCATGCCGCCCAGTGGCGCCACCCGCTACAACTGGATCGATGGTCGAGCGGTCCCGACCGGAGTGCGACGGGTCACGCAGTGTCCGCCGTCCTTCACCTGAGCGCCAGGTGCAACGCGATAGCTGCGATACAGGCACTAGCGTCGCTATTGACACCCCCCAGCTCTAGAGTTAGCGTTGCTAGCAGCCCACCGGAAGGGGGCCGTTTCGATGATCTGAATTCCGCTACCAGGAGTGCCACCGATGTTCCAGCTCAGGATCTACACGTTGCGATCAGCCGATGCGCTCGAGAACTATGCGATGGTGCACTGGGTCCGCCACCTGCCAACCCTCCGCAGCTTCGGAGTGATTACCCACGGGGTATGGACCGAACGCGGCGACGACGCGCACCGGCTTGTCGCGCTAGTCGAATACCCAGCAGGCTCAGATCCCGATGAGATGTCACGCCAGATCATGGCAAGCCCCGAATTCGCCTCCGACATGGCGGGTTTCGATATCGCGGACATGGTGGACGTTCAGACCACACTGCTCGACCCGACCTCGTACTCACCGCTTCGCTGACAGGCACGGGAGCTCGGCGAGCACTTACCCGACGGTGTGGCGATGGGTAGTTCATGTCGCAGCAGTGCGCCCGGGGCCACCAGCGACGTCGGGATCGAGGATGTACAACCCGGCCAGTGTCCGATCGTCACGGAAAGTGATGCGAGCGACGAGATCCCCCGCCTCAAACAACAGCGGCGTGTTGGTGATGGTGAAGTCTCCGGCGCGCACGGCGTCGGTGTCACCGCGGCTGGCGTAGGAACCGGCAAGCCCGACGATGTAGTCGTATTCGTGGACCTGCGCGCCGGTGGCATCGCCAGCGTCGAACGTCCACGTGGTAACCAGGACCCGGTCGTCGTCGATGTCGATCACCGACCGCGTCGCATTCACTTCCCACCTTCCCGCGCCACCCCGAGCGCCGCGGCATCGTGCCGCGCGTCGGTGCCACAGCAGCCGCCGCGGTCTGCAAACCCTAGGAGGTGACATGCCCGGTGGTCGGCGGGCCGTGGCGGCGATGCAGGATGCGATCCCGCACGCGAGTGGGCAACGCGAGGCCGATCGCCATGCAGACCACAGTCAGGGTTGCGGTGGCGCCGTTCACCGCGATCTCGCCGAGCAGTTGCGGTGACGCAGTGGCGCCGGTAGCGAGTTCCATGAAACCGGCGACGGCTCGGAACACGAACATCCCCGGTACCAACGCGACCACGGCTGCGAAACCGACTGCGGCGAAGGGGATCCGCTGCCAGCTGGCTACAGGCGTCATGATCGCCCCGACGAGCAGACTTGATGCCAGCGCAGCCAACGGCACGCCGCCATTGCCGACCTGTAAGACCCACCAATGCAACGCGTGAGCCGCCATCCCGATACCGATCGGCCAGATCAACAATCGGTACGGGGTGGAGAAGAACACCGGATAGCAGCCCGCCGCAACACCGGCGGCGAGCACATCGGCGGCCAACGGCACCTGGGCATCGGCGCCGCCCAGGGCCAGTGTGTGACCGGTCAATCCCAGACCGACCACGAGGCCCGCGGCGATAGTGGCCAGTATCAACGACGCGTAGCCCAGCCGGGCGAGGGCCAACGGCATCCGGAAGGCGAGCAGGTCCATCGCACCGATGAGCACCTGCGGACCAGGAACGAGAATCATCGCCGGACACAGCGCCACCAGGGTGCTCTCGGCGCCGACCGGCCACTGCGTGGCGAGCCCACTGGCGATCCCCGCGATGAACGCGGCACTGAAGGTCTGTGTCAGCGGACCGAACGCCCAGTGATCCAGCGCCCGCCGAACGATCGCGCCGACCCCGGCCGCCACCGCGACCGCGATCACGGTCCAGGCTGTGGTGGCACCGAAGACGATGGCGAGTGCGGCCGCACACACCGCCGAGGCGGTCACGAACGCCGGCGTCGACGACGCGGGCAGTCGGTCGGCGGCCGACAACGCCCGTTCGACCTCGTCGCGGTGCAGCGGACGGTCCTCGGCATCGTCGACCGCCGACATGAGCGCGGCAACCTTGCGCATGTTGACTGCGTTGGGCCGTGTCGCGGCAACGCGCGGGTGCGCCCCACCCTGGCGGGGGTCGTAGGCGGTGATCGCCGACCACCCCATGACCAGCACACACGGCTGGTCCAAGCCGCGGGCGAGACGGTCCGCGGCGATGAGGGTCATGCTGGTCGACTGCCCGTGGTCGTGCAGCAGCGCGGCGGCCCGCACGATGGTGTCCAGGGCCGATTCGCCATGCTCGTCGGCCATGCGCTGCTGGTCAGGCACCAGTGACGCCATGGCCGATCGGCATGTGGTCGGTGCCGAGAATGCCGAATTCGGTGCGCACACCGGTGGCGTCGATTCCGATCGCGACTTCGGTGTAGGTGTGCGGCGAACTGTTGTCCTGCTGAGTCACTTCAATGTCCTGTTCAATGTCCTGTTCATGATCCGACGGCGCACGCAGCCCTAGAGCGCAGGCGCACCCATGCTCCGCTAAGACTCTCTGCGTCAGCAGTCCGCGATGTCCAATACCGTTTCTCTAGGCGTTCTCTAGGTGCCCATGCGGGCTCGCGCGTGAGTAGGTAATCGGGACATACACTCAGCCGTGCCGGCCGCGCGGCCTCGGCGAAAGGAGCACGGATGACCCGGACGATCCGCGCCGTCTTAGCAACGTTATGTGCGTTGGTCTTTCTGTCGTGGGCTGGTGGGGTCGCCGCCGCCCATACCGCGCTCACGAGTTCCGACCCCGCCCGCGATGCGCGTATCTCGACACCCGTCACCACCGTCGTACTGACCTTCAACGAGAACATCAACCAGTCGTTCGCCAGCGTCGTCGTCCGCGGCGCCGACGGCCACGATCGGGTCTCCGGACAACCCCGCGTCGACGGGCAGCGAGTCAGCGTCGACGTCGGGCCGCAAGCGCTGACCAACGGGCCCTACACCGTCGGCTATCGCGTGGTTTCTGCCGACGGTCATCCGGTGACCGGCTCGTACGCCTTCACCGTGGTCGGCATGCCCGAACCGACGCCTCCGACTACCGTGTCCGCCAATCCCTCGCCGAGCACCACGGCCGCACCGCCCGCAGCGGCGCCGCCGGCCAGACCCGACACCAAGACGTCGATTCTCACCGCGGGTGCGGCCGGCCTAGCCCTGGGCGGCATCATCGCGTTCTGGCAGTCGCGCAGGCGCCGCCGCGACGACACCGTGGCGACCGGCTGATCGCCCCCGCTGCCCTCCGCGGGAGGTCAGGACACGGTGATGTGGACGTGGTTGAAGTGGTTGGCCACCCGCCACATCGTGTACGACACCCCGAAGCGCTCAGCCTGACTTTGCACGTCGGCGTTGATGACATCGCCGAGCGCCATATCCGAGCCGATCATGATGTCGATGGCGTGGCCGCTCGGGTGATCCGGAATCGGATCCGGGCGCACCCCACCGACGGACTGCACGCCGGGATAGGTGGCGATGACGTACGCGGCCAGGGTTCGGGCGCTGGGGACCAGACCGCTCATACCGACGGTCGGGATTGCTCCGCCGGGGCCCAGCAGCGCCTGCTGAGCGGCAGGCAACGCGTAGTAGGTCGCCCGCACCAGCCGGACCTGGGTCTCCACCTCGGATTGTTTGGTCTCCAGCTCCGCTTGCAGCGCCGCCGCGGCATCGGCGGCTGCCTTGGCCTGGGCGGCGGACTCGGCCGAGGCCGCCTCGACGGCCTGGGCCCGCAGCTGGGCCCGGCGGAAGTCGGCCAGGTGCCCCGACATGTCGTCGGTGATCGCCCGTTGGACGGCCAGCTCGTCGATCAGGCGCTGCGGTGAGGCCGCGGTGAGGAACGCGCTCACGCTGTCGGTACGTCCACCGGCATAGAACGCGGCCGCAGCCTTGTCGACAACCGCCTGGTAGCCGGCCAACTGCGCCCTGGTGTCTTCGAGCACCGCCAGGTCGTCGGCGTGCTTGCGCTCCGCGACGCTCTGCAGCTGCAGTTTGCGGTCGAGGTCCTGCTCGACAGCTTGGGCGGTCTCGATGAGGTGTTGGGCCTGTTCGGTCAGCTCGTTGAGCTTGGCCAGCTCATCCACTTCGGGCTCGGCGTAGGCGACTGCGGCTCCGACGAGGCTGAGCGCCACGAGGCACGCGATCGCTCCGGACGCGGGCCTACCGACGCCCGATCTCGCCCTCATGGGCGGGAAAAACTTCACGACTGCGCATCCTTTGACTGCCGTCGGCGTCTTCTTCGCCGAACTGCCAGGCCCGTGTGCCCCCGGTCCCGGCCAGGTTACGAAACGGACACGGCGTTGTCCAACCGCAGGTCAACCGGGATCACTACCGGACCACCAGCACCGGGCATTCGGCGTGATGGATCAGGTTCTGACTGACCGAGCCGAGAATCGCGTCGGCAAGTCGGCCGCGGCCGTGGCTGCCGACAACTACCAGTTGAGCCTCCCGGGACAGGTCAGTGAGCCCCTTCGCCGGGCTGGCGTCCTTGAAGACCTTGGTGACGTGGGCGTTCGGGTACTTGCCGGCCAGTGGCTGGACCAGCTCGTCCATCCGCGCGCGCTGTTGGGTTTCCAGCACGTCCAGCAAGGCCCAGTCCATGTTCCCCGGGCCACCGAGATCACCCATTCCGACCGCGGCGTCGATCTCCCACATGTGCGCCACCGTCAGGTGTGCGTGCAGCATGCGGGCAATGTCGAAGGACTCTGCGAGCGCACGTGCCGCCGCCTCGGATTCATCGACCCCGACGACGACGGGCAGCGGCTTGTCGGTGCGTTTGGCGACCGGGGCGCGCCAGACCAGCACGGGGCACTGCGTGCGATGGAGGGTTCTCACGACGTGACCACCCAGCGTTCGATGAGCCGACGCACCGGTGCCCATCATCAGCATCCGGGCGGTCTGCGAGGCGTCTGCCAGGACCGTCGCGACCGCGCCTTTGACAGTGGCGGTGCGCACAGGCAGGTCGGGATGGGCAGACCGCACGACGGCTTCCGCCGCGGCGAGCACCGCGTCGCCGTTTCCCTCGGCTTCGGCGGGCTGGTCCGCGCCGGCGAAATGCAACTCCAGCCGTGGAATGGCGTGCAGGAGGGTCAACGGATGCGAGTGTTGCGTGGCGAACTCGGCTGCCCACCGGGCAGCGCCCAGGGCGGCCTCGGATCCGTCGATACCGACGACGACGGGTTGCTTGTCGGGTGCGGTGGTCATGGGTTGAGACTATGGGCTGCCGGCGCAGCATCACTGTCTCCCGCGTGGATCGCTAGGGTTGGCGGGTCGCACAGTAGCCCGCCACGGATACCTCACGTGCAGCTAGAGGTTCCGGCAGAAATGGACGCAGATGACCTCGAAGACCCCGGCCACGACTCGCTCCCGGCACATCCCCGCGCTTGTCGGATCGCTCGTCGCGGTCGCCGTGGCGGCAGCCCTGGGCGGGCTTGCCTCTGCTGGTGCCGCGAGCGAGTACGGACGGCTCGCACAACCCGATTGGGCGCCGCCGCCCAACGTCTTCGGACCGGTGTGGACTGTCTTGTATGCGCTGATGGCGATCGCCGCCTGGCTCGTGTGGCGGGCCGACCCCCGATTCGGTAACCCGGCGATCATCCTGTATGCCGCGCAACTGGTCCTGAATCTGATCTGGTCACCGTTGTTCTTCGGCCTCGGCTGGCGCGGTGTGGCACTCGTGGACATCGTGCTGCTCGACGTGATCCTGGCCGCGACCCTTGTGCTGTTCTGGAAGGCCAACCGAACGGCTGCCGCGCTGCTCATCCCGTACTTCGCGTGGAGCCTCTTCGCGACAGCCCTGAACTACACGGTGTGGTCGCTGAACAGCTGACCAATCTAGGGATCGAGGCCGGCGAACTCACCGCCGCGATGGGTTGCTTCTCCCTTACGGTGTGCCGATGACTACTTCGGGTTTCACCGTGCCCGCTGACGGTGTGCTGATCACCGACGGCGGCCTGGCGACCGAACTCGACGCTCGCGGCCACGACCTGTCCGACGACCTGTGGTCGGCACGGTTGCTCGCCGAAGCTCCCGGTGAAATCGTCGCGGTGCACGAGTCGTTCTTCCGCGCCGGCGCCCAGTTCGCGACAACCGCCAGCTACCAAGCCTCCTTCGAAGGCTTCGCCCACCGCGGGATCGACCGCTCCGCCGCCGAACGGCTGCTGCGCCTCAGCATCGAACTCGCCCGCGCGGCGCGCGACTCGTCGGCTCCCTCCGGATGGGTGGCGGCCTCGGTCGGGCCCTACGGTGCGATGCTCGCCCACGGCGAGGAATACGTCGGCCGCTACGGACTCAGCGTGGCCGAGTTGGCCGCTTGGCACCGGCCGCGACTGGAGGTGCTGATCAGCGCCGAGCCGGACGTGCTGGCGCTGGAGACGGTTCCTGACAGCGACGAGGCCGAGGCACTGGTGGGCTTGGTCCACGAACTCACGGTTCCGGCCTGGCTGAGCTACACCATCGCGGGCGACCGGACGCGGGCCGGTCAGCCACTCGAGGAGGCGTTCGCGGTCGCCGCCGACGTGCCCGAGATCGTCGCCGTCGGCGTCAACTGCAGCGCACCCGGCGACATCCTGGAGGCCGTGGTCACCGCGCGCCGGGTGACTGGCAAGCCGGTGATCGTCTACCCGAACAGCGGCGAGGTGTGGGACGGCGAGAACCGGGTGTGGGTCGGTTCGCCGGGTTTGGACACCGACCTGGCCGCCGAGTGGGTGGCCGCCGGAGCCCGGATCGTCGGCGGCTGCTGCCGGGTGCGACCGACCGACATCGCGGCGATGGCGGCGGCGATCGGCGACTTTCGGTCAGCGTGATCGGTATGACCTCACCCCATGTGGCGAGCCTGTAGTTTCTTTACGCGCACGCAAACAATGCGGCGGATGAGGTGGCGAGAGGGTCGACGTGTTCACAGGACAAGACAACGGGCAGCGTTGGTGGCGGGCCGCGGCGGTGGTCGCCGTGGCCGGAAGCCTGGTCCTGTCGGGCTGCTCCAAGAACAGCGAGACGGCGTCGAGCACCTCGACGGGGCCCACCAACTCCACGGTCGCCGTCAAGCCACCCAAGGTGGACGAGATCGCCGCGACCGTGCCCGAGGAGATCCGCAAGTCCGGCAAGCTCGTCGTCGGCGTGACGATCCCCTACACCCCGAACGAGTTCAAGGACGCCGACGGCAAGATCGTCGGCTTCGACGTCGACCTGGTCAACGCCGTGGCGGCCACGCTGGGACTGACCGCCGAGTATCGCGAATCCGACTTCGCCAAGATCATCCCGTCCATCGAGGGCGGCACCTTCGACGTCGGGATGTCGTCGTTCACCGACACCAGGGAACGCGAGCAGCAGGTCGACTTCGTCACCTACTTCTCTGCCGGAAGCCAGTGGGCGCAGAAGGCCGGCGCGGGTATCGACCCCAACAACGCGTGCGGCAAGAAGGTGTCGGCCATGGCGGCCAGCACCCAGGTGACCGACGAACTGCCCGCGAAGAGCAAGGCGTGCGTCGACGCCGGCAAGCCGGCTATCCAGATCCTGACGTTCGACGGTCAGGACGCCGTAACCAACGCCGTCGTGCTCGGGCAGGCCGACGCCATGTCGGCGGATTCACCGGTGACCGCGTGGGCGATCAAACAGAGCAAGGGCAAGCTTGAAGCTGCCGGACCCGTCTTCGACTCGGCCCCCTACGGCTGGCCGGTGAAGAAGGGCTCGCCGCTGGCGCAGTCACTGCAGAAGGCGCTGGAGCACCTGATCGCCAGCGGCGACTACAAGACCATCGTGTCGAACTGGGGCCTCGAAGAAGGCGCCATCGACAAGCCCGTCATCAACGGGGCCATCAACTAGCGCCGGTAACCGGGCGGCAGCTACGACATAGCCGCGGTATCGAGCACGGTCACACGGGTCACGTACACCGAGGTCAACAACGACAGAAGCGTCGCGTGTGCGCTGTTCGGCATCGTGGTGTCGTAGATCGTCGTGCCGTCCGGGCTCAGCAGCAGTCCAGCGGGCGCCGAACCATGCAGGGTCACCGGACGGCCCACGGGTGCTGCGGTGACAGCGTCCAGCGCGACCAGCTGTGGCCGCTCGTTGTTGGTCGTCTCCACATACACTCGCCCGTCGCCTGGCCCGACGAGAACGCCGATGACGCCGGCCGGCATCTCGGCCGTACCGGTCACGGTGCCGTCGCGGTCGATCACTGCCAGACTTTCCGTGGTCGGCACGTACACGCTGGCGCCGTCAGCACTGGCGACGAGTCTGCCGAAGCCCGGCACGCTGATCGAATCACCGACCGCCGTGCCGTCAGAAGTGTCGACGACGGTGACCCATGTCGGACCGTAGTAGCCCCCTGCGGCGACGAACAGTCGGTCCCCGGCCGGGTCGGGTACCAACGCAGTCGTCTCACCGGTGACGACACCGGGCAGAGTGAGCGTGCCGACCACGTGGCCATCGCTGCTATCGAACACCGTCACCTGGGGAGACGAGTTCTTGACCGTGACCAGGCTGACCCGAGATCCGTTGTCGCTGAACATCGGCGCATAGGCCGAGTAACTAGCCGAGCCGTCGGCCGTGGCCGTCCACGCGACGCTCCCGTCGGCAAGATCGACAGAGATGATCGTGGTCGTAGTGCCCACCGAGACTGCCTGTGCCGCTGTGGTGGCGTCCGGGTTCACGACGATGCCCCCGGCCGCGGATCCGATGAGCGTCACCCGATTGATCAGCGAGGTGTCGGCGGCGTCGATCACCGAGACATATGCGGTCTGCGGCTGACCGTCGCCCTTGTTGGGACTCTGAGTGGTCAGACTCAATCTCGATCCGTCCGAACTCACCATGAGCGCGCCGACCACCGAGCCGCCCGACAGGGTCACCGGGGTGCCGACTATCGCGCCGCTGGCGGTGTCGATGGCCGTGACCGTCTGGTTGAAGCCGCCCCCGGAGGTGACCTGGTAGAGGCGGCCGCCGTCCGAGCTGAGCACCGGGTTGCCCGGCGCCCAGCCGGCGAGGGCCACCGGTGTGCCGATGACGGCGGTGGTCGACGTGTCGACAGAGGTTACGTAGGTTGTCTTGGCTTCACCGTGACTCCACACCGTCGATGTCACGTACACGCGCGTGCCGTCGGGGCTGACGACGGGCGGATACTGCACCTCACCGCCGATACGAACCTGGCCGACAACGGAATTGGAGTCGGTGTCGATCACCGTCAGGATCGAGTACGGCGAGTCGGTCCGGGAGAACAGGCCGGAACGGACGACCGGAGCGGTGATTTGGTAGAGCTGAGTTCCGTCGGGGCTGAGTACGGTGCCGGGCGTTCCACCGGCCACGATGTAACTCGGCGGGGCGCCGAGGAGGCGTATCGCCGTGGAGTTCGGCAGCGAGCTCGGCGGCGCCAATGCGTCGAGCAGGTTGCGGACCGCCGTGGTGTTCACCACCACCACCGCGGCGCGCCTGATGGCTTCTTCTGCCTGGTGGACCGCCCCGGTGAGATTCGGCGGCGGCGGTAGTGCGGCCAGAGCAGGGAACGCCGCACGGGCAGGGTGTGCGGCCACGCCCAGTGTGGCTGCGGCGGGGGTAGGCCGCCTCGTCGACGACAAGGGAGCCGAAGCTGCGGCCGTCACGCTGCTCAACACCGATAGACCCACGGGTAGGGCATCTTTCGAGGGTCTGGCTGGTGATCCGACCGCGTGCGCAGCCCGCACCGGCCCCACCGCTGCGGGTCGGATCCGCTGGGTGTGCGACGAGTCCGACTGTTGAGTGGGGTGACGCGACGACCCGCTGCCTGACGGTGTCCCGCCGTCGGCGGCCGCGACACCCGAACCAGCGGCGATGGCGACTCCCACACCCACGGCGCCCGCTGCCAGCCACAGGCCGGGCTGCAGGTGCGCCATCAGTGTCTCCCGGTTCGATCGCCAAGCTCGCGGTCGAACCGTAGCCGTTGTCGGGTGTCTTCAAGGCCGAATCCGACTAGCGAACTGTCACGCGGCATCGATTCCGTCGCCGCCGGCGAGGGGCTCAAGGGGCGTTACGGCGCGTAGCAGGGCTCCGCGCCGGGTGTGTAGTACGGCAGACCCGTCGGGGAGATGCAGGGCGCCTCACCGGGGAACGCCGGAACCAGCGAATACGCATAGGTCTCCGGGAAGCCGTAGCGGACCCAGTCGCCGGCGACCGCCGCATCGACCGCGTCGCCGGCGATCCCCGGGGTACAACCCCCAACGGTCACGTGCCGGCCGCCGATATCGCCGCACACGTCAGCCTGGGCGACCGGGATGACCGCCGCGGGGACCGCCGACAGAGCAAGCGCACTCAACAGGACTACTGCAGATTTCTTGTACATGCCGTCAGTATCGCGCGCCCGCGAGCGCCCGTTACGGCATCGTCAATTCAGCTACTCCGGGGCAGGGCTCGCGACCGGTCAGCGCGATGACAGCCGGGTGATCAGGCCTTTGTCGCCGTCCACTCTGACGCGATCACCGGTCTTGAGGACATGCGTACCGACGAGCGTGTTGACAACGCACGGTAGTCCGTACTCGCGGGCGACGACCGCCCCATGCGACACCGCGCTACCGATGTCGGTGACCAGCGCCGCGATCACGGTGAAGTACGGCGTCCAGCCGACATCGGTGACGGGTGCGACGAGGATCTCGCCGCGCTGCACGCCGCGCGCTTCGTGGATGGACTTGGCTACGCGAACAGTGCCCTCGGCGATCCCCCGGCTTGCCGGGCGGCCCGCGAGTTGGTCATCGGCGAGAGTGCCCCGAACCCGCGTGAGGATGGGAGTAGGCCGGCCCACCGACACGTCGTCGAACTCCAGCGACTGCTGGAAGGGCAGGGCCTCGCGGCGCTGCAACGCGCGTTGCACCAGGTCGTCGATGTCGCCGTCGCCGACGACCCGCGGCAGCTCGGCACGGTCGAAGAAGAAGACGAGGTCGGCGTCGGGAAGCCGCCCGGACTCCGCCAGCACCTGGCCCAGGTGGTGGTATCCGAGCTTGAGCCGGTGGGCCATCAGCGCCATCTTGGACTTGGTCTCCTCGCGCCCGCGGGCTCCGCCCTGAGCCAGGCGGGCCAGCAACCGGACGGTTCGGGATCGGGGCGCCTCGGCATGTTTGGGCGGCGCTGGCTCCTCGACAACGGAACTGCGGGCAGACTGCACCATCACGTGCATCATCGACCCCAGTCCCTCGGTGTCCTCGGCCCACGCGGGGTCGCGCATGCACAGCTCCCGGTAGCCGCGGTGGCCGTGCCGAATCAGGAACTGCCGCAACGCGGCACCGGCCCGGCTGTCCCCATCGCGCAATTCGATCAGGGCATCCGATGGCGACGCGCCGAGGAACCGCTCGGCGGTGTCGTCGGCGGCGGCGATCTCACGCACCACCGCATGCAGCTCCTCAAGCATCATCGCGCTTTCGACGTCGGTGGCACCGGCCATCAGGCGCGCGGCCTCGGCTTGGCCCTCGTGTTCGTCGAGACCGCGCTTGACGGCGTCGCGCACCAGATAGCTCTCCAGTACGTTTGCGCCCACCGCGGCCCGCGATGACGATCGCACGTGCACCAACGTGACGTAGCAGTACAGCTCGACACCCGCTTCCAGTTGCTGCAGAACGTGTTTGGCGTCGCGACTGGTGGGGATCGGATACGCGGCGATTTGGTCACCGAGCCGCCGGATCGCCGGACCGGCGGACAGCGCATGCGAGGTGAGCCGAATTGTGTTGATCAGTTTGGCGAGGAACGGCTGTGGCGGGTTCGCCTCGAGTTCGTCGACCACCCGCCCGCAGATCGACATGGAGAACTGTTCGAGCGAATTTCCGAGAATGCCCGAACTCAGTGCCGTTCCCTCGGTCATGTTCAAGAACATGTGTCCGTAGAAGTAGCCAACCTGAAGCCAGGGCGTGGCGTAGCGGTCCTGTGCCCGCGCGACCACCTGGGTCGTCTGCATGGCGTAGTCGATCGCATACCCCGACACCGCAGCAGTCAGCGGACAGAAGGCCCCCGGCATCATCTCGCCGATATTGCAGCGGGTGTAGACGTGCGACGGCCCGGCAACCGGGGTGTCCATCTCGTTGAGGTCCCCGGGCAACGTGGTGATCGGCCGGGCCTGCAGCCAACGCAGCTGCCCGCCGGTGTCAATCGCCCATTCCAGATCCATCGGCCTGCCCCAGTGCTCGGCTGCGCGGAGCGCACCCGCACGGATCCGGGCGACCTCGTCGTCGGCCAAGACGGGCTTCTCGCCGACCTCGCGGACGGCTTGAGTGCCGTCCGGGGTGAGCACGAGATGGTCGGAGGTGGCCGATCCGTCGACCAGCGCCTCACCCAACCCAGCGATGGCGTCGATCACCATCAGATCCCGGCGGCCGGAGGTCGGATCGGCGGTGAACACCACTCCGGCCGCGCGTGCGTCGACCATCTGTTGGACCACCACATGCATGATCACCGCGCCGGTAGCGGCGTCATGGCCGCCATAGGATGCCGCTCGTTCGGAGCCGACCGAGGCGGCACATTTGTGGACGGCCCCGACGAACGCCTCCAGCGAATCCACGCCCAGGACGGTGTCGTACTGTCCGGCGAACGACTGCGCGACGCCGTCCTCACCGGTGGCCGAGGACCTGACCGCGACGGGGCAGGCGCCCGTCGCCTGCATCTGGGCGAAGCGGTCTGTCACCGCGTCCGGCAGAGGCAACGCAGAGGCATGGGAGATGACGAAACCCGTTGGGACGGACAGGCCGAGCCGGATCAGCTCGGCCAGAGCCAAGGCCTTGCCGCCGAAGCGGTCGTCGACGATGTCGGCGAACTCGATCGTGGTGGTGTGCACGTGTCAGCCCAACGCGTCGATGATCTCGGCCAGCGACTCGGCGGCAATGGGCCCGGGCTGATACAGGCAGATCCGGTCCGAAACGCCGTCGACACGATCGCGGATGTGCGCCGCCACCTCGGCCGGCGTGCCGCACGCGGCAATCGTGTGGAGCATCTCGTCGTCGATCAACGTCGACATCTCCCGCCACCGGCCCTGTTTGGACATGGCGTTGAGTTCCGGTTGCAGATCGCCCCAGCCGTGCGCCTCCAGCACCGGGCGATACGCCGGGGTGGACCCGTAGAACGACAGCAGCATCCGCGTCGAGGTGTGATCCTCACCCACGGACACGATGATCTCGGGTACCACTGCAAAGTCGGCGGCGTCGCGGCCGGCGGCTGCCAGGCCCGCACGAACGGCAGGCATGGTCTTTTCGTGCAGGAACCGTTTCGACCCGAACGGCATCACCAGCAGACCATCGGCCACTTCGGCGGTCGCGCGAGTCATCTGCGGACCGAGTGCACCGAGGTAGATCGGCGGCGGCCCATACGGATTGGGCCCGGGATTGAAGGTCGGTGTCATCAGGGTGTGCCGGTAGAACTCGCCACGGAAGTCGAGGCGCTCACCGGTGCTCCAGGTGGTGAAGATGGCCCGCAGGGCTCCGACCATCTCCTTGATCCGCGCCACCGGCCGGTCGAATTCGGCGCCGTAGCGTTTCTCGATCTGCGCACGGATCTGCGTGCCGAGGCCGAGGATGAACCGGCCCTGCGAAATCTCCTGCAGGTCGTTTGCCTCATGGGCCAGCTGGATCGGATTGCGGGGGAACGCAATCGCCACGTTCGTCATGAGGTCGAGGCCTTTGACCGTCGATGCCAGCACCAACGGGGTGAAGACCTCCCGCGGACCCTCGAAGGTGAACACGCCGGACGCTCCGGCTTCGCGTAGCACGGCAGCGCGCTCCACCGCATCAGTCGGTCCGAACAGGGCTGTCATGACCTTCACGGCGCCACCGCTTCCTGAACGTCGGTCCAGTCGTGCAAGCCCGACGGGTGGTGCGGGCCGATGATGGCGTGCTCGAACAGGCCCGCGCCGTGATGCGTACTGCCGTCGGGCTCGGTGCAAACGGCCCGGCCCACGTGGTCGATCAGACTGAACGGCGCCCGGGCTAGGGTCTCGGGGTCGGTCATGTCGTAGGACACCCGCTCCGCGGACGGACCGCCCTTCCAGGTGCCGTGTGCCCACGTGGAGTCCCCGCCGTAGCCGGATCCAAAGGCAATGGGCGCGAACAGCTTCGACTCGACGTCCAGCTGTAGTCGGCTGCCGGATCGAGTCAACATCTCGATATGGGCGCCGTAGGGAATGCGCGTGCCGGGCGTGTAGTGGATCGTCGCGCGCACACCGTCGAGCTGTTCGACCCTGCCGTCGGGCCAGCGCCGGGTGCAGTCGTAGAGGCTGCGGTGCCCGTCCGGATCCTCCTGGATGATCAGGAAGATCTGGTAGTCGGGGAAGGCCAGCGGCAGGTACAGCCACCACATGCCGCCGAATGCGGTGTCCGGTCGCCCGGCGGGTTCGGGCTCGCCGATGGGCCGGATGCCCCAGGACCGGTCGCGGCTGCCCACCGATGTGGTCGAGTCGACACTGAGCCGTTCGCCGTCGACGTCGATCCACCCCTCCCAGCACCCCAGCTGGGCAAAACGGCACGCGTGCAACGTCACTCGTCGTTGCGAGTGCATCTGATGGGAATGCTCGAGCGCCGCGGGGAACAGTCCACGCCATCTGAGGTCCGCCGCGACGCCCTCGGTCTCGGCGACGGTGAGGTGCAGCTCCTGTAGGGGCTCGACGACGTCGAGCCGGTACCCGTTGACGTTCTGGTGCAGACGGTCCTCGTCGATCGCGTCACTGAATCGAACGGCGGTCTGCTTGTCGCCCCGGCGTATCAGCAGGTAGGCGTCCTTGACGCCCAGCCGGGGGTAGTAGCCGATTCCCGTCAGCGCCATGAAGCGGCCGTCGCGGTCGAGCACGTTGAAATAGGAGCGGTCGTAGAAGTTGCGGTCCGAGGTCGCCGGGGCGCTGACCGGCACGGGCGCCTGGTGGATCGGGTACTCGTCGAGCGGGCTCAGGATCAACGGGCTCTCCCCTAATAACGATACGATGCGGTCTATATTGGAAATCATGAGAACAGATCCGCCCGACGATGACAAGGGTCCCTCCCGGTCGCCGGGCCGGCCTCGCGACGAGAAGATCGATGCCGCGATCATCCGAGCGACGCGCGATCTGCTCCTCGAAACCGGCTATCCCGCGCTGTCGCTGTCGGCCATCGCGGCTCGTGCCGGGACCACCACTGCTGCCATCTACCGGCGGTGGTCAGGCAAGGCCCAACTGGTCCACGAGGCGATACTGCCCGCTGAAGTCATGGCGATGCCGAGCGCCTCAGGTGATGTCGCGGAGGACATCCGGGCGCTGGTCGAGGCGACCCGCGCGATGTTCGACCGCCCCGAGGTCCGGCTCGCGCTACCGGCGCTGATCGCCGATACCGTCGCCGATCCGGACGTCCACAGCAGGATGATCTCGCGATTCGCCGACGGCCTCACAACTTTTCGCTCCCGAATGGACGAGCCATTCGGGAGATCGCGCGACGACGGCGACCTGCCCCTGCTGGCCGAGGTCGTGGTGGGCAGCGCGATCTTCCGCATCATCATTCGGCACGACGCCCCACTGGACGAGGCCTGGGCCGAAGACCTGACCACCCTGATCAGCGCGGGCTGGCCCGCGCTTTCTCCCGGTTCGGGCACTCTTTAGCAGTCAGGTCAATCGAAGCGCAGCGAGCTGCGGATACACGAGATAGTCGGTCCAGCCGTCTACCATTCCACCGGCGCCCCACCCGATGGAGAGGACCAGACGTGAGTTACACCGCCGCTGACATCACCGAGCTCGACGATGTCCAGCACACCCGTCTGCGGCCGGCGGTGAATCTCGGTCTGGACGTCCTGAACACCGCCCTGCGCGAGTTGATCGACAACGCGGTCGAAGAGGTGGCCGACCCCAGCCACGGCGGGTCGACCGTCACGATCACCCTGCACGCCGACGGATCGGTCAGCGTCACCGACGACGGTCGCGGGCTGCCCGTCGACACCGACCCGACGACCGGGAAGAACGGCATCGTCAAAACGCTGGGCACCGCCCGGGCCGGGGGCAAGTTCTCCGCGCATGTCGACGCCACCAGCACCGGGGCCGGCCTGAACGGAATCGGCGCCGCGGCGGCGGTCTTCATCTCTGCCCGTACCGACGTCACGGTCCGCCGGGGCGGAAAGACGTATCTGCAGAGCTTCGGCCGCGGCTACCCCGGTGTGTTCGAACCCGCCGCCGGCGGAGACTTCGACCCGGACGCACCGTTCACGCGTGCCGACACCCAGAAGCTGCGCGGTGTCAGCAACCGGAAGCCCGACGCACAGGGCACAACGGTGCGCATCCTGTTCGACCCGGCCGTCGTGCCCGATTCCAGCATCGACATCGGTGAGGTGCTGCTGCGCGCTCACGCCGCGGCGCGGATGTCTCCTGGTGTGCACCTGGTAGTCGTCGACGAAGGCTGGCCCGGCGGCGAGATTCCGCCGGCCCTGCTCGAGCCGTTCGACGGCCCCTGGGGTACCGACACGCTGCTCGACCTCATGTGCACCGCGGCCGGCACCCCCACACCCGTGGTGCGGGCTGTCGTGGAGGGCCGCGGCGACTACACGACCGGCCGTGGCCCGACACCGTTTCGGTGGTCGCTGACCGCGGGCCCGGCCGAACCGGCGACGGTGGCCGCGTTCTGCAACACCGTGCGCACCCCCGGCGGAGGTTCGCACCTGACCGCCGCGATGAAGGGGCTGTCCGAGGCTCTTGCCGACCGGGCGTCCCGGATCCGCGACCTCGGCCTCGCCAAGGGTGAAGACGGGCCCGAGCCACAGGATTTCGCGGCGGTCACCGCCCTGGCGGTCGATACCCGCGCCCCGGATGTGTCGTGGGATTCCCAGGCCAAGACGGCGGTGTCGTCCCGGTCGCTGAACCTGGCGATGGCACCCGACGTAGCGCGCAGCGTCACCGTCTGGGCTGCCAACCCGGCCAACAGCGACACCGTCTCGCTGTGGACGAAGCTCGCGCTCGAGTTCGCCCGGGCGCGCCGTAGCGCCGAAGGCGCCAAGGCGCGGTCCCGCGCGGCGTCGAAAGCCAAGGGACTCGGCACGAATCTGTCGTTGCCACCGAAACTGCTGCCCAGCCGGGAAACCGGCCGCGGCTCGGGCGCCGAACTGTTCCTCTGCGAGGGCGACTCGGCGCTGGGCACAATCAAAGCCGCGCGTGACGCGACATTCCAAGCGGCCTTCCCGCTGAAGGGCAAGCCGCCCAACGTCTATGGGTTCGCCCTGAGCAAAGCGCGCGCCAAGGACGAGTTCGATTCGATCGAACGCATCCTCGGCTGCGGGGTGCGCGACAACTGTGACCCCGAGCAGTGCCGATACGACCGGATCCTGTTCGCCTCCGACGCCGACCCCGACGGTGGCAACATCAACTCGAGCCTGATCTCGATGTTCCTGGACTTCTACCGACCGCTCGTGGAAGCGGGCATGGTCTACGTCACGCTGCCGCCGCTGTTCGTGGTGAAGAACGGCGATGAACGGATCTACTGCCAGGACGAGTCCGAGCGCGACGCCGCCGTCGCCCAGTTGAAGGCCACCTCGAAGAAACGGGTGGAGGTGCAGCGCAACAAGGGTCTCGGCGAGATGGACGCCGACGACTTCTGGAACACTGTGCTAGATCCCCAGCGGCGCACCGTGATTCGCGTCCACCCCGACGACGGCGACGCGAAATTGCACCACACACTGTTCGGCGGGCCGCCCGAGGGACGGCGCACGTGGATGGCTGACATCGCCGCCCGCGTCGACACCTCCGCGCTCGACCTCGACTAGGAGGACCCCGTGACCGCCACCCTGGACGTTCCCGAGCAGAACCCCGACCTGGTGCTCGACCAGAGCGCCGACGACTACTGGAACCACTACCAGCTGACGTTTGCGCTCTACAGCGTCAGCGACCGTGCGATCCCGTCGGCGTTCGACGGGCTCAAACCCGGCCAGCGGCGCCTGCTCTACCAGATGCACGACTCGAAGCTGCTGCCCGGCAACAAACCGCAGAAATCCTCGAAGGTCTGCTCGGCAGTAACCGGCAACCTGCATCCACACGGCGGCGCCTCGATGTACGGCGCGGCAGCGTTGATGGCTGCCGAATTCCAGCGCGTGAAAGTCATTGACGGACAAGGCGCTTTCCCCCGCATCCAGGGTGACATCCCCGCTGCCGATCGCTACACCGAGATGCGGCTGTCGGCACCCGGCGCGGCGCTGACCGCCGAACTCGACGACCACGCCGTGCCGATGGTGCCGACGTTCGACGGGGAGTGGACCGAACCGACCATGCTGCCGGCCCAGTGGCCGGTATTGCTGTGCAACGGCGCCGTCGGCATCGCCGAAGGTTGGGCCACCAAGGTCCCCGCGCACAATCCTCGCGAGATCATGGACGCCTGCCGGGCCTTGCTGAAAACCCCGAACATGACCGACGACCGGCTGGTGAAACTGATTCCCGGGCCGGACTGGGGCTGCGGCGCCACCGTGGTCGGCACGGCCGGGCTGCGGGAGTACATCACCACCGGCCGCGGCGCGTTCACCGTGCGCGGGACGGTGTCCGTGGACGGCAAGAACTGCATCATCACCGAGCTGCCGCCTGGGGTTGCGAGTAACACTGTGCAGGAACGCATCCGCGCCCTGGTCGAGTCCGGCGAGATGTCCGGTGTCGCGGACATGTCGGACCTCACCGATCGCCGCAACGGGCTGCGCATCGTGGTCACCGCCAAACGCGGCCACGACGCCGCACAGATCCGCGAGCAGCTGCTGGCCCTGACGCCGCTGGAGTCGACATTCGCCGCCAGCCTGGTCGCCCTCGACGAGAACCGGGTGCCCCGCTGGTGGTCGGTGCGTGAACTGATCGCAGCGTTCCTGTCGCTGCGCGATTCGGTGGTGCTGCACCGCAGCGAATACCGCCTGGAGAAGGTCACTGCACGTCGCCACCTGGTGGCCGGGTTGATGACCATCCACCTCGACATCGACGCCGCGGTGGCGGTGATCCGCGGCTCGGACACCGTGGACGAGGCCCGCCAGGGACTGCAGGAACGCTTCGCGATCGATGCCGTCCAGGCCGATTATGTTCTGGCGCTGCAGCTTCGCCGGCTCACCAAGCTCGATGTCATCGAGCTGCGTGCCGAGGCAGAGAAGCTCGACGCCGAGTTCGCCGCGCTGACCGAGCTGGTGTCCAATCCCGATGCCCGCCGCAAGGTGATCGACGAAGAGCTGGTCGAGACCGCGAAGCTGTTCAAGGGACCCGAGTTCGACCGGCGAACGGTTCTGGACGCGGAGGCCACCCCGGTCGCCGCCGGCACCGACGAGGACGGCAACCGCGAACGCAAGGTCAATGCGGCCTGGCGCCTCGACGACCGGGGGGTGTTCTCCGACAGCCACGGCGAGCTGCTCACCGCTGGTCTCGGCTGGGCGGCGTGGAGCGATGGGCGGGTGAAGTTCACCGCCGGAAACGGCCTGCCCTACAAGATCCGCGACATCCCGGTAGCGCCGGACATCACCGGTCTGGTGCGCTCGGGCGTGCTCCCTCCGGGTTACCACCTGGCGCTGGTGACGCGGCGGGGGAAGGTCCTGCGTATCGACCCGGCCGCGGTCAATCCCCAGGGCGTGGCGGGCAACGGTGTCGCCGGCGTGAAACTGGCCGCAGACGGCGATGAGGTCATCGCAGCGCTACCGGTGTCCTGCGCGAACGGCGAGGCCATCCTGTCGCTGTCGGAAAAGAGTTGGAAGGTCACCGAAGTCGCGGATATCCCGGTGAAGGGGCGCGGCGGCGCCGGGGTCGGTTTCCACCCGTTCGTCAAGGGCGAGGACGCCCTGTTGGCAGCGTCGATCTCGGCGACCGGCTACGTCCGCGGCTCGAGGAGCGTGCGCGCCGAGCCTCGGGCGAAGGCGTCGATCAAGGGCTCGGGAAGCGACGTGACACCTGCCGGTTAGCCGGTGAACCCCTGCCCCGCTGTGGACCTGTCGTGGTGGGTGTAGGTGGCCGGGATGTTCTTGCCGCGGGCGATCTTGTCCAGCATGGCAACTCGTTCGCGGGCGGCAGCTCCGCTCTTCTTCCTGCGTTCACGGGTCGGGTTATCCCACGGCAGGATGTCGGCCACCCTGGCGAGGCCCACGTTTAGTCGGGTGAGGTGCGCGAAGTAGCGGGCCCGGCGCTCCCAGTTGTAGCCCAGCGGTTCGAAGAGGGTCCCGGCGACCATCGCCTCGATCTGCTGGTAGCCGAAGACAACGCCGGCCGGGGCAAGGGCGATGCTCGCCGTGAGCTGGTTGACGTGCCGGGCCACCACCTTCCTGACCCAGCCGGGAAGCGCCTCGGTCAGGGTGGTCAGGTGGGCGGGCCCGGCGATGGCATCCACCAGTTCGGCACGCCAGGGCGACGGGTTGCCACCCCTGGCGAGGACGTAGTTCAACGACTTGATCAGCTCGATACCGGTCGGGGAATAGAGCAGTTCCGGCGCTCCCCACAACCGGCCCGAGAAGGATGAATACTCGGCGAGGTCTTCGAGTTGCTGGTGGGTGAGTTTACGCCCGAAAGCGTGGTCGACGAGGCGTCCCAGCAACATGCCGCTGCCGAAGCCGAGCAACGAGGTCACCGGGATGGGTTCGCCGAACTTCAGATAGACATCGTCGCCCCATTTCCGCCGGAGCCCGCGACTGGCCAGTGCGTGCATCAACCTCACCCGCACGACGTCCTGGAACGCCTCGGAGTGGCGATCGAAGATGTCCGGGAGAGTGAATTCTGCGAAGACCCGGGCGGTTTCGATGAAGCGGCGCGGACCGTCGTCGGCGAAGCGGCCCGTAGCCCCGGTAGCCGCGGAGATATCACCGGTCATCGCGGTCTCGTAGAACGCCCACGACCGGATGATCGTGGTGGCGGCCCACGTGGCTGACATCGCCAGCATCCTGCCGCGTTCGGCGGCGACCAGGTCGAACTGCGCGGGTAGCTGATCCAGGTGCTCGAAGAGGGCGACGAACTCTGGCGGGGGATCGCCGAGGGTGTCGATGCCCTGGGTGAGGGCCTGCTCGAACAGGGCCCGGCCCTGTTCGTGACCGAGGCGCTCGAACGCGTCGACCACGCCGAACATGTATTCGTCACGCTGCCAGAAGTAGTCGTCGCGCAGTCGGGTGAGGTCGCTGGGTTCGACCTCGTTGTCGATGTCGATCCACTCGCCGAACATGAACTCGCGCATCCGGCGCCATTGGTCGGCGAAGTGGTCTCGGCCGGGCGGGATCGGCCGCAGCGGCCGATCGGGATGGTCGCGGCGATTGAAGTCGACATCCTCGAGGAGGATCTGCGGACGCTCACCAGTCACAGTCATCAAGCGACCCAATCTAGGAATTCGCGGGCTTTACTTCGACGGTAACCCACGCGATCGCTATTTGGGAACGATGGTTTCCGGTTTCATGCGAATCAGTCCCCTGCCCCGTCATTGGTTCGCAGCGGACGCATGACGGCCGGCAGCACGAGGTGACGGCGCATCCGCCAGTTCGATTCGCGGAAGAGGCTGGCCATCGCGGCAATGGTGCCGCCGACGTCGTCGCGCGCGGTGAGATAGGCCCAGCGGTGAGCGTCCGGCAGCGAGAAGAACTTCTCGAAGAAGCCGGGGACCTCGGCCGCGGGCATTCGCAACAACGCTTCCAGGCCGATGCGCCGAACCCGGTGGATCATCTTCGCGGCAGCCGGCCACACCGTTCCCTGCGCTGCCGCAAGCGCCCGGTCCGGCTGGCCGGGCAGATGCCCGGCGAGCGCCGCGGCCACCTGGGGCGCCAGGCGAAGGGAGGCTGCCACGCTGAATCCACTCGCCGGGTGGATCAGCGGTGCTGCGGCACCGAAACCGAGCACACCGGCTCCGGAGTGCCGCGGATGGTCAACGGGAAATGAAACCTTCTCTGTGGGAGCATTTTTCGGAAGTGGGATGCCGTGGTGGGCCAGCCGCGCATGGAGTCGGCGGCGCAGGGTCGCCAGCGGCAGTCCGGGCCGCCGGGCCAGTGAGGTCTCCTCCACGAGCACCTTGCCGTCGCCCAGCGGAACCACGTAGAGGAACGTCGGCCACCCGCTTTCGCCGTGGTCGGCGCGCCAGTCCATGAACAGCGCTTCACCGGGGGCGACCAACGGAGAAACCGACTCCTCGTCGAGGATCACGCCGTAGGCCGTCTGTTCGGCCGATATCAGTTGCGGCGCAGTGGGATCCAATGGGCGCCACCGTCCCGCGGCGTCGACGACCACCGCAGCCCGCAGCGTCGACCCGTCGGCCAGCTCCACCACACCCGGCTCCGGCGATCGGACAGCACGCCCGGCATAGACGCCCACGCCGGTGAACTGATCGGCAAGGCGGGAGCGAAGAGCGTCCACGTCGAGAACGACATAGTCCCAGCCCAGGCGGTGCCCGGTCAGGGCGATCGCCCGGCCCGAGGCGCGCGCCGCGACCACGGACGGCGGGGTGTCGACCGGCAGTTCGGCGCTCCACATCCCGTAGGTCGCCACCCACGGCCGATCAGGGTTCGGGTCCAGCAAGCCGACCTTGAGGCCAAGCTGACCGCAGGCTGCCGCCAGAGCCATACCGGCGGGCCCGGCCCCAACCACCAAGACGTCCATGCCCTCCATCGTGCACCTCGCTTCTGGCAGAGCCCCGTTCGGCTGTGCTGGCGTTCGTGCCGGCCATCGCGGCGTTTCCGCTCGGCAAGCCAGGGCCAACGGCACCGGGCCGTCCTGGGCACCAGCGGCACCGCGGACACCGCCAGCGAACACGCGGCGAGGGACGTCTCCGCGGCGGTCACAGCGAGGCCGTCACGCCACACTCGCCGCAGTTGAGTGTGCATGACCTCCCGGGAGGCGATCACCCTCGGGCCAACCAGTAGCAAACCCTCCAGCACACCTACGCGGAGGGAGCTGGCGCGGCCCAAACGCGGTTAGAAGAAGGTGAAGGCCTGGCGCACAGCGCTGATCGCCGGGCGCACCGATCAAGGCCAGCAAACGCCGAGTGACGGGTACCGCAGGGGGTCGGCATGGCCGGTCATCTCACCGATCGTTCCGCTCAGCGAAAGATCATGATTCCGCGGCCGGGGCCGCGCGACTTACCGTAGCTCGCATGACAGCAATCTTCGACGCCAACCCCGACAGCGCGTCGGCGAGCCAGGCGCAAATCAACGCCGAGATGGCGGCGATCGAATCAGCGTATGTCCGCTCCGGGGTCGAGGAGACCCAGCCGCGGCTGGACTATGCGCCCTACCGCAGCAGTCTGCTGCGCCACCCCACCAAGGATCTGCAACACGCCGACCCCGAAGGCGTCGAGCTGTGGACCCCGGTGTTCGGTGACCGCGACGTTAACCGTCTCGAATCGGATCTGACGATCCAGCACTCCGGCGCACCGATCGGCGAGCGCATCGTGGTGACCGGACGCATCGTCGACGGCGACGGGCGGCCGGTGCGTCGGCAGCTCGTCGAGATCTGGCAGGCCAACGCCGCGGGCCGATACGCACACAAGCGCGATCAGCACGTCGCGCCGCTGGATCCCAACTTCACCGGGGTGGGCCGCTGCCTGACCGACGACGACGGTACCTACACGTTCACCACCATCAAGCCGGGTCCCTACCCGTGGAAGAACCACTACAACGCTTGGCGTCCCGCGCACATCCACTTCTCGCTGTTCGGAACCGAATTCACCCAGCGGATGATCACGCAGATGTACTTCCCGGGCGACCCGCTGTTCGCGATGGATCCGATCTATCAGTCGATCACCGACCAGAAAGCCCGCGAACGTCTGATCGCCACCTACGATCACGATGTCGCCAAGCACGAGTGGTGCACTGGCTACCGCTGGGACATCGTCCTGACCGGCAGCCAGCGGACCCATTTCGAGGAGGACAACCGATGAGCACCCTGCTGACCCCGACCCCGGGCCAGACTGTCGGTCCGTTCTTCGGATACGCGCTGCCCTACGTCGGCAGCTCCGAGCTCGTGCCGCCCCAATCCCCCAACGCGATCCGATTCCACGGCACCGTGACCGACGGGGACGGCAAGCCGGTGCCGGACGCGATGCTCGAAATCTGGCAGGCCGACGCCGGCGGTGCCGTGCCCCGGCAGGCGGGATCGTTGCGGCGCGATGGCTGGACCTTCACCGGCTGGGGCCGGGCGTCCACCGACGACACCGGCCACTACAGCTTCTCGACGATCGAGCCCGGCGCCACCGCACCCGGTCGGTCCGCGTTCTTCCTCGTGACCGTGTTCAGCCGCGGTCTGCTCAATCGGTTGTTCACCCGCGCCTACGTGCCGGGTCCGGCACTGGAGGACGACCCCTTGTTGTCGTCGCTGCCCTCCGAACGCCGCCGCACGCTGATCGCCGAGCGCGATGCGACGGGACTGCGCTTCGACGTGTCCCTGCAAGGTCCCGACGAGACGGTGTTCCTGCGCTACCCGGGCCACTGAGCATGACCGACCTGTTCTGGCCCGGCGAGCGGCGTGCCGGCGCGCTGATGAGCGATCAGGCCTTCTTCGATGCCCTCGTGAGCGTCGAAAATGCCTGGCTCACCGTGCTTGTCGAGCATGGAATTGCGTCCCGGGAATCGGCCTCAGACCTGACCGCACTGGTGGATGCCAACGATGCGGGTCGCGTCGCTGACGGTGCGGAGAAGGACGGCAACCCGGTCACCGGTCTGGTCGCACTGCTGCGTTCGCGCGCTGGCGGCGCGACCGCGCGGTGGTTGCACCGCGGGCTCACCAGCCAGGATGTCGTCGACACCGCGCTGATGCTGTGCCTGCGAGACACCTTGGCAACGCTGCGCGAACAGTTCGGCGCCCAGGTGCGCGTTCTGGCCACGTTGACGCGGACCCACCGCGACGACCCGATGCTCACCCGAACGCTCACCCAGCCCGCACTTCCGGGCACCGCCGGGGGGAAGTTCGCCGTCTGGCTGGGTGCGGTGCTCGATGCTGCGGACACCCTCGACGGCGTTCCCGCCCCGGCGGTACAGGCTGGCGGTGCCGCAGGCACTCTGGCAGCCACCACCGAACTGACCGGCTCCGCCGACGCGGCTCTCATGTTGTCAGCCATGCTGGCGGCGAAACTTAGTCTTGCACAGGCACTTCCGTGGCACACCTCGCGGTCGCGGCTGACCCGGACCGGTGACGCGCTAGTCACCTGCTGCGATGCCTGGGGCCACCTCGCCAACGACGTGGCCGCCGGCGCCCGCGTGGCCGAATTGAGCGAGGGCTCCGGCGGAGGATCGTCGACCATGCCGCACAAAAGCAATCCGGTGCTGACCGTGCTGCTGCGCCGCGCCGCGTTGGCCGCGCCCTCGCTCGGGGCGACACTGCACGCGGCATCGGCCGCATCGGTTGACGAGCGCTCCGACGGCGGTTGGCATGCCGAGTGGGCGGCGCTACGGACCCTGGCCCGGCACACCCTGGTGGCCGCCTCCCAGGCCACCGAGCTGTTGACCGAACTGCGCTTCGACACGGCGCGAGCGGCAGCGAATCTTGCTACCGCTGAGGGTATTCACGCCGAGCAGCACGCGATGGCGGAGCTGAGCGGACGCCAACCGCAAGGCACCTACCTCGGCGCCACCGCCCACCTCATCGACGCCGCCCTCGACCGTGCCGCCATCTACCTGAAGGAGACCTCATGAGCACCCGCGACGACGGAATGACGGTGCGCCGGGCGGTACTCGGCGACGCCCACGTCGACCGCGCAGTCGCCGGAACCACCGATTTCACCGCCGAGTTCCAGGATCTGATCACCCGCTACGCGTGGGGCGAGATCTGGACCCGGCCGGGCCTGGACCGCAAGTCCCGGTCGATGATCACACTCACCGCACTGGTGGCGCGCGGGCATCACGAAGAGCTCGCCATGCACGTGCGCGCCGCGCGACGCAACGGGCTGACCGTCGACGAAATCAAAGAAGTGCTTCTGCAATGCGCGATCTACTGCGGGGTTCCCGACGCCAACACCGCGTTCCGGATCGCCTCGGGCGTCCTCGACGAGGAATAGCCCTCAGGACGCCGTCGCCACCTGGCTGTCGTAGAGCGGTGCCCCCGTCTTGGCCGCCACGTCGTCGAATGCCACACCGGGCGCCAATTCCACGACCGTGAACCCGTCACCGGCCACGTCGAAGACACCGAGGTCGGTAATGACCCGGCTGACCACGGCCTTGCCTGTCAACGGTAGATCACATGACGAAACTAATTTGGCAGCACCGGATTTCGCGGTGTGGTCCATCAGTACGATCACCCGCCCCGCGCCGTTGACCAGATCCATCGCCCCACCCATCCCCTTGACCATCGCGCCGGGGACCATCCAGTTGGCCAGGTCGCCGTTCATGGCCACCTGCATCCCGCCCAGGACGGCGACATCGACGTGGCCGCCGCGGATCATCGCGAAGCTCGTCGCCGAGTCGAAGTAGGAGGCACCCGGCAGCACCGACACCGTCTGCTTGCCGGCGTTGACCAGATCGGGGTCGACCTCGTCCTCGTAGGGGAACGGGCCGACACCGAGGATGCCGTTCTCGGCGTGCAGCGTCACTTCCGAGCCCGCGGGCAGGTAGTCGGGGATCAGGGTGGGTAGCCCGATGCCGAGGTTGACGTAGTCACCGTCGGTGAGTTCCGCCGCGGCGCGCGCGGCCATCTCGTTTCTGGTCCAGCTCATGGCGTAACCTCCTGCGATTGCGGCCGCGGCCGGGTGGTCAGCTTCTCGATGCCCTTGCGGGTTGCCTGCTCGGGGGTGAGTTCGTGGACACGCTGTACGAAGATGCCGGGCAGATGGATGTCGTCGGGGTGCAGGTCGCCGACCGCGACGACGCGCTCGGCCTCCACCACCGTGATGCGCCCCGCCATCGCGGCCGGCGGATTGAAATTGCGGGCCGCCGCGTGGAAGACGCAATTGCCCGCCGTGTCGGCGACAGCTGCGCGCACCAGCGCGTAGTCGGTGACGATCGCCTCCTCTAGCAGCATCTGCCGGCCGTTGAAGACCCGGACCTCCTTGGGGGGCGACGCCAGCGCCACGGTGCCGTCAGTGTGGTAGCGCCAGGGCAGGCCGCCCTCGGCGACCATGGTGCCCACCCCCGTCGGGGTGAAAAAGGCGCCGATGCCGCTGCCGCCGGCGCGGAGCCGCTCGGCCAGCGTGCCCTGCGGGGTCAGTTCGACAGTCAATTCGCCGCCTAGGTACTGGCGGGCGAATTCCTTGTTCTCGCCGACGTAGGACGCGATAACTCGGATGATCCGGCGCGCCTCGAGTAGCAGTCCGAGCCCGCCACCGTCGACACCGCAGTTGTTGCTCACGACTGTCAGGTCCTCGGCGCCCTGCTCGATCAGCGCCTCGATGAGGAACCATGGAATTCCGGCCAAGCCGAAGCCGCCGACGGCCAGGCTGGCACCGTCAGGAATGTCGGCGACGGCCTCCGCCGCCGAGCCGACGACTTTGTTGCGTGTCATGGCTGCTCCAGGTGGTCGATGAGGGCCGCGGTGATCACACCGGGTTGTTGGGCGTTGGCAAGGTGGGCCGCTCCGTCGACCACCAGGAGCCGCGAATCCGGGATCGCCTCGGTGATCTCGACGAGCCGTGCGGGCGGGGTGGCCGGATCGTCGGCCCCGGCGATGGCCAGCGTCGGGGCTGTGATGAACCGAAGCTGTTGCCGCAGGTCGGCTTCGGCGATGGCCTCGCAGCAGCCGGCATACCCTTCGGCCGGGGTGGCCGACACCATCTGCTGCCAGTAGGCGCGGTCCCCGGCGTAGCCGTCGGTGAACCAGCGCGCCACGACACTCGCGGCGACCGCTGTGGTTCCCTGCGCCCGCACCGTCGCGGCACGTTCGGTCCATGCGCTGGCCGGCGGCAGCTGAGCCCCGGTGCATAGCAACCCGATCCGGTTGACCCGATCGGGATTTCGAGCGGCGAGGTGCATGACGGTCATCCCGCCCAACGACAACCCGACCAGGTGCGCCCGTGCGAGGTCGAGGCGGTCGAGCAGCGCCACGAGATCGTCGGCCAGTTCGGCGATCGAATACGGCCCCTCCGGCACCGGTGATTTACCGTGTCCGCGGGTGTCGTAGCGCACGACCGTGAAATGCTTTTCCAGCTCCGCGACCTGGGCGTCCCACATCCGATGGCTGGATCCCAGCGAGTTGGACAGCACCACCGCGGGCCCGGTGCCAGTGACCACCGCGTGCACCTCGACGGCGCTCATCGGACGGTCTCGAAGACCGCGGCCAGCCCCTGGCCGCCACCGATGCACATGGTTTCGAGGACGTAGCGGGCATCGCGGCGGCGCGCCTCGTGGGCGGCGGTGGCCAGGATGCGTGCACCGGTCGCGCCGATCGGGTGGCCCAGCGAGATGCCGGATCCGTTGGGGTTGACCCGGTCGTCGAGGGGATCGACTTTCCATTCGGCCAGGACGGCCAGCACCTGTGCGGCGAACGCCTCGTTGAGTTCGATCAAGTCGATCTCGTCGAGCGTCAGACCCGCGCGCTCCAGCGCCGCGGCGGTGGCACTCACCGGGCCGATGCCCATCACCTCAGGCTCACACCCGGTGACCGCCCACGAGCGCAGCCTCAGAAGTGGTGTCAGAGAGTGCCTCTCGGCTTCGCTTCCCGTGGTGACCACGCACATGGCGGCGCCGTCGTTCTGCCCGGAAGCGTTGCCGGCGGTGACGGTGGCCTCGGGGTCGAGCTTGGCGCGGATGGGCCGCAGCGCGGCCAGCGTCTCGACGTCGATGTCAGCGCGGGGGTGCTCGTCGCGGTCGACGACGACGTCGGGCTTGCCCCGTCGTCCCGGCACGGTGACGGGCACGAGTTCGTCGGCGAAGTGGCCACCGTCGTGGGCGGCAACCGCCCTGTGATGGCTGCGGACCGCGAGCTCGTCCTGTTCTCTGCGGCTGATGCCGTAACCACGGCGCAGGTTCTCGGCGGTTTCGATCATGCCACCCGCGATGGGATGTGTGATGCCGCCAGCCGTTTCACGGGCACGGTCCAGCCGGTCCAGCAGTGCGACGCCGCCTTGGCGCACACCGGTGCGCAGGCCGAGGGCGTAGTGCTCGACGTTGGACATCGACTCCGCACCGCCCGCGACGACGACGCGCGCAGCGCCGGTGGCCACCTGCCCCGCGGCGTACAACACCGCCTGCAGGCCCGAGCCGCAGCGGCGGTCGATCTGCAGGCCGGGCACCGCCGTGCCCAGGCCAGCGTCCAGTGCGGCGATGCGGCCGATGGCGGGAGCCTCGCCGTTGGCGTACCCGTTGCCCAGGATGACATCGTCGATGTCGCCTTCGCCGAGACCGGTCCGCGCGACCAGCTCCCGCAGGACCGCGGTGGCCAGGTCAGCGGTGCTGAGCGGAGCCAGCACACCGCCCATCCGCGCGACCGGGGTCCGCAGGGGACTGCAAATCACGACGTCCATACCGCCACGCTATGACGGCCACTCAGTAGATAGAAGGACCCAAATTCGGGACATTGATAGGGCTAGAGTCTCAATCATGGAGCTGCGTCACCTGCGTTACTTCCGGGCCGTCGCCGAGGAATCGCACTTCGGGCGCGCCGCGGAACGGCTTCACATCGCGCAGCCGCCGCTGTCGCAGCAGATCCGCCAGCTCGAACGCGAACTGGGTGTCGACCTGTTCACCCGGACCACCCGATCGGTGGAATTGACACCGGCCGGCCGCGCGTACCTACAGCGCGTGATCACAATCCTCGGCGAGGTGGACGAGGCCGGCGAGCAGGCCCGCCGGATTCGCAGCGGCTTGGAAGGACGGCTGACCATCGGATGCGTTGGCTCGGCGACGTATTCGCTACTGCCCCGGCTGGTGCGAACACTGCGCGAGACATTGCCCGGCATCGAAGTCAGCGTCCGCGGCGAGATGCTCGCGCCGGCCCAGCTGGCTGCCCTACAGACCGGCGCGATCGACCTGGGGCTACTACGGCCGCCGGTCGGCCAACCCGGCATCGACACCGAGACGATCCGCCGTGACCGCTTGCTCGCGGCGCTGCCAGCAGGCCACCGATTGGCGGCGCAAAACGAGCTGTCGGTGGGCGACCTGCGGGACGAGGACTTCATCGCGCACGCCGGCAGCGGTCGGTCGGTCATGAGCAGCATCGTGGCTGCCGCGTGCGCCGACGCCGGGTTCGTGCCGACGGTGCGCCACGAGGTCACCGAAACGTCCACGCTGGTCACGCTCGTCGCGGCGGGCCTCGGCGTGGCGATCGTGCCCGCGCCTACCGCTGCCCTGGACATCGCGGGCGTTAGTTACCGCCCGTTGACACCGGCCGCGTTAGGCGTCGACCTGCTCGCCGCGGCGGCCTCGGCACCCGCGAATCCGTTGATCAGCAAAGTCATTGCGGTCCTGCGACGCCTGGCCTGAATCGCCTCTGCACGGCCTGGCTCGCCAGGAGCCGCTGCGCCAGGTGTGTGAGGTGGATTCCCCACCGGCTTGTCGGATGCATCAAACGAACGCGACGTGGAGTCAACTGCCTCTGCGCCGCTTCGACGTACGGGCGGACAAGCCGTTCATAGGCGGCGAACGCGCGGGAGTAATCTGCACTCCGTTTGATCTCTCCGGCAAGGACATACGCGCCCACCATGGCCAAGGCCGTGCCCTTCCCGGTGAACGGCGTCGGGCAACAGGCGGCATCACCCAGCAGAACGAGCCGTCCCTGCGACCACGTCGATGCCTGCACCTGACTCATCGGGCCGAAGTAGAAATCGGTGACTGCGTCCAAATCCGCCCTGATGCGATCGGCCATCGCACCGCGGCCGGCAAGGGCTTGACCTAGCAACACCTTTCTCGCTGCGGGGGTGTCCGGATCCATTCCTTCGTCTCGTCTGAGAAAGGTGACGAGGACCGTTGTCTGTGTCTCACTACCCGGCCGCAGCGTCATGAACGTTCCGCCAACGCCGTTCACCGTTAAGGCCCCCTGATCATCGCCATCGCGTCGGGGAATCTTGAAGAAAGCCATGTACGCGCCCAGATAGCGGAAGCGGGTTTGCGCGGCCATCACGATGTCTCTGGTGGACGAACTCATGCCTTCAGCACAGATGACCAGCTCGAAATCCTCGGTCTCACCATTGTCAAAGGTGACTGCTATGGCGTCTTCCTTCTCGGCCAGCCCGGTGACGAACCTCCCGAAGCGGTATTCACAGTCGTCTTTCGTGGACTCGAAGAGGACCTGAGCAAAGTCGCCCCGCAAGATCTCGAAATCGTTTGTGAGCGTTCCCAGCGCGCCCTTCGGGAGGACGGCGATCACGTTGTCAGCCGCATCAAGGTACTTCTGGCCGCACTCTCGGGTGTTCTTGGCTTCGATCCTGTCCGAGAGCGCCATCATCTCGATGACGAGTTGACCCGCCCCCTTGATGTCGACATTCTGACCACCGTCCCTGAGCGCCTTTGCCTTTTCGACGATAACGGTCGAGTAGCCGTATTTGTGCAGCCAGTAGGCACAGGTGGGACCGGCGACGCCGCTGCCGCAAATCAGGATTCTCTTCGTTGTGTCCACGGTTGTTTCCCTGCCTCTCAACCCGTTCCGGCTCTCGATCACGACCGGGCGGCGAAGATCCAGTCCGCTGCCCTTGGCCTCGCTTTACTGTCACGTCCGCTGGCCGTGCCGACCACCGGTAAGCAGCCGGCCTATACCGGAAGGTCGCCAATTCGGCGGAGGGATTCGAGCCGAGGTGCACGCTACTGACTGGCGCGAAGACCGGCTTGATAGCGACCTGGGGTCTGACCGACGACGGCGGTGAACGCCTCAATGAAACTGGTCGGGTTGGGACCACCCGCACACGATCGCTGTGTCGGTGACGGACAGGCCGTCGGTGAGATGGATCAAGGCGTGGTGGATGCGCAAGACCGTACGCCAGCGGTGAAAGCTCATTCCCAGCTCGGCACGGAACAGCCGGCTCAGGGTGCGCGCGCTCGCGCCCGCGGTCCGGCCCAGATCGGTCAGGGTTGTGCTCTGGGCGGGGTCGGCACGCACCAGATCCGTGACGACGCGCAGTCGGTCATCGCGTGGTTCAGGCAGGTGCAGGGACTGATCTTGGGCTTCGACAAGCTCGTCGATCACCACCGCGCGTAACCGTTCGTAGGCGCCCGTGCTCGCGTCGTTCCGTTCGGTCAACGCCAGCAGGGCCTCTCGCAGTAGGGGATTCACCGCAAAGACGCTGGGCTGCGCGACGAGGACGCCGCACAGGCCCGCCGGGATGACGACCAGCCGGACATCGGTGCGGCCATAGAAGCGATGCGAGTGCTCGAACCCCGGCGGCGTCCACGTCACCCGGTTGGCAGGCGCGACCCAGGTGCCACACGCGGTCGTGGTGGACAAGAGACCGGAGGCCGCATACACCAACTGACCGTCGCCGTGTGAGTGGATGTCGATGTGGAAGCCGTGAGCGAGCCAGCCTGAGCCGTGCAATATCCCCTGAGGAAAGGGCGGAGGCGTTGTCACGGTTGCAGTTTCCGGCATCAGCCGTCACAGTACCGGCGGAGTCCAGCTATTCAGTGGGTACTCGTCAGTGCCGACCGGCCGATATTTGCGACCCGAGTGACCGTGCACCCTCGGAGGCATCTAATCCGGCCAAGCCGTCGGGCACAGCGCGGACGCAGTCCTCGGCTACCACGGTTTCCGGACCTACGCGTTGGAGACATCCACCGGGGATTGATTCACGCTACCGTGCGCACGCAGTTCAACCGCACCTTCGGTGAGGAAGAGGGCAATACCCGCACCGCGTCAATGCAAATATGTTGCCACGACCATTGGTCGGGCTGCAGCGGCGCATTAGCCACTGCCCGTGCCCCGCCTTGCCCGTCCGCCGCTCGGAAGCTGTGGTCGCTCGACTGACGACTCGGAAGTTGTGGTCGCTCGACTGACGATGGGTGAACCAGAAAGTATGGCGCGAGCTCGCGCGCGGTACTCGCGCTCGCGGAGTTCGGCATAGCGCGTATCGACGAGGAGGTCGCGCACCCTGGCGCAGAATTCGAGGGGATCGATCCCGAACCGCGTATACACCTCCTCGGGTGGCACTCCGCCGAAAGGCGCCCACGTCATCGCCCAACGCAACATGCTTCTCTCATACCAGTCCACGGTCACAAGCCCCTTGATTGCCGCCAATGGAATTCAGTCGATGCACGCGCCTGCACCGGCGGCGACGGCGCCTCGCGGTATCCGGCTCCCGAAGCGTTCGCGACGTCCGGGGAGCGCCATGCTGGCGGTATTGCGAGCCTTCTCTACGAGACCGGGGCTTGCAGCGTTGACGCTGATCCCATGCCCCGCCAGCTCCAAAGCCACTCCTCGCGGCACCATCTCAAGAAAATCCGAAGCGGCATCGATCGCCACACCGGTCACAGCGTCTCCCGCGCCGCTTCCCTGACCGCCCGTCCGGTGGCACGCGCCAGCGCTCCCCGCACCAGTGGGGTGATCAGCTTTCTTCTGTACCAGGCACTTCCGCGGGCATCATCGATTGGACTTATCTGCTGCTGGATCAGTTCGTCCAACGCGTCGACGCGACCGCCACAGTCTTCGAGCGGCCTACCGGTCAGAATCTCGGCTATCCCTTCCACCAATATCGGCCGAGGACCCGCACCGACGACGGACAGCCGGGCGCCACTGATGACGTCACCATCGAGGTCCACGCTGACAGCCACACCCACTGTCGCAAGGTCCATCGCGTTGCGAACGGTGGATCGAACGTAGGCTGACACCGCGGGACGGGCCGGCACGGCAATGGTCGTCAGGACTTCGTCGGGCCTGCATTCCGTGTATCCAGGGCCCAGAAAGAACTCACTGCTGGGTACCGACCGCGCACCGGTCTTGGACGCAAGCACGAAAGATGCTCCACAGCAGAGCAATCCACCTAGGGTGTCACCGGACGGCGAAGCGCGGCATACGTTACCGCCGATGGTCGCCCGGGCGCGGGTCTGCGTCGACCCCACCAGCGACGAGCCATCTGCGATGGCGCCGGCGTAAGCGGGTTCGATGACAGCCGCATCCGCGAGTCGGACACCCGCACCGATGGACAGCCCTGCTGCGACATCGTCAACCCGACGAAGATCCGGCACCGCAGTGAGGTCCAACGCACGGGTTGCGGTGATCACGCCAGCGGCGTACAGGGGTACGAAATCTGTACCCCCGGCCACGACGACGGTGTCCGGACTTGCCAGCTGGTCCAGCAACTCCGAGAACCTTGTCGAACGGACGATTTCGGTGATCATCGCGCCTCCGTTCGCGGCATTGTGGACGGAGCCAGCCCCTCGATCAACCGCAAGATGTTCTCCGGCGTCATCGAGGTCGACTGGGGCTGCATCCCCAGGGCATCGCGTACCGCTGCACCGACCGCTGCTGCCCCGGGGATCGCCGGTGCCTCGCCGATTCCCTTGGCGCCCAGCACGCCCTCAGCGCTGGGGTGATTAGTCACGAACACCACCTCCACGGTGTCAGGACCGTCAGCCATCGTTGGCAAGCGATAGTCATGCAGGTTGGGATTGCGCACGCAGCCGGCCGCATCGGTCAGGATGGCCTCGCTAAGGGCGTAGCCCAGCCCTTGAGCGATTCCCCCCTCGATCTGACCCCGCGCCCCGTGCGGATTCAGAACGGGTCCGCTGTCGTGAATGGCTGCGTAGCGCAGGATCTCGATCGCCCCCGTGGCTTCGTCGATGTCCAACTCGACCGCATGACAGTGGAAGGTGGGCTCGTTGAATGCGCCCACCCATCCTTCGACGCTATCGGTGGCGTACTCGACCGGCGACGGCTGAAAGCGCCCCGTGGCGGCGACCGGCCCACCGGCCAGCATCGCGGCGCCGACGACGTCACCGAGCTGCGTCGCCGACGCCGGGTCACTCTTGCGGCGAACGACTCCGTCGGCGAGTTCGAGGTCGTCGTAGGGAATCCCGGTGTCCTTGGAATGCTGTGAGAACAGCGTCCGTCGCACTTCGTCGAGCGCGTTGTTCAGTGCGGTCCCTACTCCGTACAGGGTGCGACTGCCTTGGGACCCGTGATCGAACAGACCGCGTTCGGTGTCACCGGCTGCGAGGTGCACTTCATCAGCAGTGATCCCGAGTCCGTCGGCAGCAAGGGCGGGCAGCATGTCCGACACCGCGCCGGTCCCGATCTCGGTGGCGCCGGTGGCCACGGTGGCCGAGCCATCTTCGTGTACCGAGAGCGTGACCGCCGAACCGACCGGCGATATCGTCCAAATCGCCGCGCTCAGCCCGAATCCGCGTCGGCGACCCGGCTTGGCCGGAGCCGGGTCGGCCCGCCATTGCTCGAGTCGCTTGCGGCCTTCGGCGAGCACATCCGTGATGGCGGGGTGACGCATCACCTGGGCGGTTGGTCCCAGATCGCCCGTCCTGAGCGCGCAACGCTCACGCAGTTCGAGAGCATCGATGCCGAGCGTCTCGGCGATGTCCTGCATGTGCGCATCGACCGCATAGCACATCTGCGGCCCCGAAGGACCACGGAACGAACCTGTCGGCACGGTGTTGGTGTAGACCGCCCCGGCAACGATATCCACGGCGTCAACCCGGTACGGGCCACACGCCTGGAGTGCGGCTACCGACCCGATGGGCGGAGTGTCGTAATTGTAGGCGCCGGAATCCAGCAGGATCTTGGCCTTCCTGGCCAGGATCTCACCGTTCGCGCTTACTGCGGATGTCAGCTCCACCCACGAATTCTCCCGTGGCGCAGGGGAACTGAACTCCTCCTCGCGGCTGCACAGCATCGACACGGGGCGGCCGGTGGCGATGGCCAGTGCGGACGCGTAGGCGGCCATTCCCAGGTGCAGCTTGCCACCGAAGCCGCCGCCCAGGGTGGGCACTCGCACGTGCACGCGCGTCAGCGGGAGGCCGAACAGCCGGCCCAAGCCGGCCCTCACCTCGAAGGGCGCCTGTGAACTGGTGATGACCGTCAGCTCACCATCGGCATACTCCGCGATGCTGGCTCTCGGCTCGATATAGCTCTGGTGCACCCGATGTCCCTCAGTGACGGTCGTGACGACGACATCGGCCGCGGCGAAGGCCGCCTCCACATCGCCCCGCCGAATGTGTGACGACTGCGTGTAGTTGGGTTCTCCTCGATGCACCTGCCGGCTCCCAGGATCGGCTGCGGCGCGCAGGTCGATCACGGGCTCGAGCACCTCGTACTCGACCGAAACCAGCGTCGCGGCCGCGCGCGCCTGGGCAGGAGTCTCGGCGGCGACGAGGGCAACCGGTTCGCCGACGTAACGCACTTCTCCCGAAGCGAGCAGGGGCTCATCCGGCGCGAAGTGGCCCAGGCGGATGCCTGGTGCGCTGTCCGCCGTCATCACATGGACGACGCCCGGGGCCGCCAACGCCTTGGTGACGTCGATGGCCGTGATCGTCGCAGCCGCGTACGGTGAGCGCACCGCTGCGGCGTGCACTGCGTGACGCGGCACGAGATCGTTTGTGTACCTGGCTCGTCCAGCGGTCTTGGAGTCGACGTCACGGCGTGCGAACTCGGAGCCGACGCGAGTCATCGCTACTCCCCCGAACCCGACGAGGCGGCGCTGGCCTCACAAACAGCGTCCACGATCGGCCAGTAGCCCGTACACCGACAGATGTTGCCCGCCATGGCTTTGCGCACGTCGTCACGCGCCAGCGGGCCCGCGGCGCGTTGCACCAGAGCGCAGGCCGAGACGACGACGCCGGGCGTGCATATGCCGCACTGCGCACCACCACGTATCGCCATCGCGCGGCGAACCTCGGCACCGACTGGTGTCTCAGCCACGCCCTCGACGGTGGTGACCGCACGACCTTCGCACTGTCTGGTGAAGATCAAACAGGAACACACCGCGTCCTCGTCGAGCAACACAGTGCACGCCCCGCAGTCCCCCGAGCCACACCCGACCTTTGTCCCCGTGAGACCGAGATCGAATCGCAGGGTGTCGGCGAGCAACGCGTCCGGCGCCGTCTGTACCTCCACCGGCTCACCGTTGACGAAGAAGGTGGTGCGTTGTCCGGCGTCCGCAGTGCGATCGGTCATGCGGTCGCACCTCGTCCGGCGGGCCGATTGAGCACATTGGCGTACGTCTGATCCGTGGAACCGATCAGGCGGCGCTCCCGAATGTAGGGCAACGGTGTTGCCGGATCGTCGGTGTCGATCTCACGAGCCAGCCGGGCCCCGTCGAAGACTGCGTCAGCGAGCAACATCCGCGGCGACACACAGTCGCCGATCTGGTAGATCGCCGAGATCGCCTCAGCGCCAGCCGCCTCGTGGATGTCGCGCAGGTCTTTAAAGTAGCCCGCATTCGGCACGCGTTGCGTGCAGACCACCAGCGCATCGGCGGACCAGCTGACCCTGTTCTCCGAGACGATGTGACTCTCCCCGTGGGCAAACTTGCCGTCGAAGGAGTTGACGATGTGATTGGTGACGATGTTGACCCCGATGCGCTCCAGCATGGGTCGCATGTGCACATTCTCACCAGTGAAGTCCATATAGGGCGCCGGCGCACCAAAGTGCGTCACCAGAGTCACCTGATGCCCGTCACGTTGGAGTTTTTCGGCGATGCTTGCACCCATGAAGTAGCCCTCGGTATCGAACACCACCACATCTTTGCCCGGTACCGGCTTGCCGTCGCGCAGCAACTGTTCGGGCGTGAAAACAGTCGGCAGGCTGGGACGGACGCCCTCGACCGGCTTGTGGGTTTGGCCGTTGATGCCGGTGCCCGCCCAGCGGGCACCGGTCGCGACTATGACGATATCTGCGCCGTAGTTATACGCCTCCGCGGGCGTCAACACGGTGTTGGTGATCACCTCGACATTCCGCAATTTGTTCAGCTGCACCTTACGCCAATCGGTGACGCGGCCCCAGGCGCTCATACCTGGTAGACGGTGAATCCAGTTCAGGTGGCCGCCGATTTCCGGCGCGCTGTCCACGAGGTGGACGTTAGCCACACCTCGCTTACCGAGAACCACCGCACATTCCATGCCCGCGGGGCCGGCACCCACGATCAAGACATTGGCTTCTTTGGTCTTTGCCGCTACCGGCGGGATGACTTCGGGGTTCCAGCCGCGACGGTATTCCTCGCCGGCGGTGGAGTTCTGGGTGCAGATCAGATGCCAGCGCGCGTTGACCCGAGACACACATACGTTGCAGCCGATGCATTCCCTAATATCCTCGAGGTTGCCTTCCTCTATCTTCTTCGGAATGAAGGGATCGGCGATCGACGGCCGCGCCGCGCCGATGACATCCTGTTGACCGCTGCGGATGACGTCGACCATCATGTCCGGACTGGTGAAGCGGCCGACGCCGATGACCGGCTTCTTGGTGTAGGGCTTGATCTTTGCCACGTACTTACCTTGCGCGTTTTCCGGGTAGAAACGCGACGGACCAGCGTCCTTGATCCATAGCTCGGCATTCTCGCCGCCGACCTGGACGTCCCAGAAGTCAACGAGGTGATCGGCCAACTCGACAAATCCGACTCCTTCCTCGTCAACCCGGATGCCGCCGTCATGGCCGTGTAATGAGTCGATACAGAAGCGCGCGGCGATCACTACCTTCTCGTCGACGGCTTCCCGGACCTGCTCGAGGGTCTCCATCCAGAACCGCGCGCGGTTCTCCAGCGTTCCCCCGTACTCGTCGCTGCGATCGTTGTGAATACGCATGAGGAACTGAACGGGAAGCGTCGCCGACTCGCCACCCCAGATGTTGAGGATGTCAAACCCCGCCGCGACCGAACGCTTAGCCGCTGCCACGTACAGCTGCTGAACCTCACGGATATCGCGCTTGTCCATCTTGATGACCGAGCCAAGCCATCCCGCCTCCTCGAGACGGTCACTGACGTGCCGGCCCGGCATTCGGCTGTCAAAGGCAGTCAGGAAGGCGCCGCCCGCATGCAGCTGTATCCCGGCCAAGGCACCGTTGTCATGCGCCTTCTCCACCAGCAGCGACCAGTTGCGAACATCGTCGGTGTCCCAGATCCGCGAGGGGCTCATCTGGCCGGCCCAGTCGTACTCCGGTGCGATGGTAGTGGCCTCGGTATTGACCACGGCCCAACCACCCTCAGCCTTCATCGCACGGTGGCTTGCGTTCCCTCCAGGGAACACATCGCCGAAGCCGGTGCAGTGGGGCGCCTGGTAGAAGCGGTTCTTCATCGTGCGTGGGCCGATCTTCACCGGCTCGAAGAGAATGTCGTAGCGGGAGGGGCGAGACATCGAACTCCTATTCGCTCTTCAGTGCCACCGGTCTGTGGGCTATGGGTCCGGCAACCCTCGGCGGATATGCGCGAGAGGGAATCTGGCAACAGGGCCATTTCGGGTCTGCTCGCATTGCAAACTCCTGCTCGAATAGTGCTCGCTGCAGCAGGCGGTGTCAAGTCGATCACCTGCGCTGGCGACGCGCCAGCGCACCGAACAGGCGCGGAGACAGCCGACCGTGTGGCACGGAGTGGGACGGGCGCGGGGTGAATGCTCGGGCGCTCAAAAATGCCCGCAGCACACCGCGCTTCAGTGCGGCTGCGGTCAACCCCAGACAGAACGGCTCAGGCGAAACGGTCCATCTGCCGAGCACGCTTACCGATGTCTTCGGCAGCGCTGAGTAATTGGGGCGCCAGCCGCGTCTTGAGCTCCGCTGCCTTCACCGGTCGAGCGATGGACAGGTTCACCGCAGCAACCGGCCGTCCGTCGGAACCCAGAATAGGTGCCGCGATGCCGCGGACGCCCACGGCGATCTCCTGATCGTTGAACGCGTATCCGACCTTGCGAATCCTGGCAAGCTCGTCGTAAAGCACGGCGGCGTCGGTGACGGTGAAATCGGTGAGTTTCTCGAATTTGCTTGCTGCGACGACGGCGTCGACAGCCTCGTCGGCCATAAACGCCAGCATCGACCGCCCCAACGACGACGACACCATCGGAAGCCTGCTGCCTACCACCAGTCGTAAAGCCAACAGGTCGTCGTTGAGCAGCCGAGCCATGTAGACCACCTCCGCGCCGTCCGGCATCGCGAAGTTCACCGTCTCGCCGGTGTCGTGTCTGAGGGCTTGCAGGCGCGGCATCGCCACATCGACGAGCTCGCGGCTGCTCAGCGCCGCCTGCGCCAAGGACAGCACTTTAAGCCCCGGCCGGAAGGTGCTCTGCCGGATCTCCTCCAAATAGCCGAGGCTCTTCAGGGTCTGGCAGAACCGATAGGCGGTGCCCCGATTCAATCCGGTCATGCTGGCGATCTCATTGGTGGTGAGGACAGACCGGCGCTCTTCGAACACCTCGAGCACCGACAGCGCTCTCGCCACCGACTGGATGCCGCCGCTGTCGTTACCGATTTTCGTGCTGGTGTTCGTATCGCGAGCCACGGCGGAAGCATATGCCATCTCGGCCTCTTCACCGACACTGTTACGCCGGAGTACCGGTCGACTGGTGATGAGACCGCCACCGCCGGGGATGTCGCAGGGGTGGCAATCAAGTCTCATGCAAACGACACTCAGCGCGCGGCTACAAGTTCCGCCCGGATACGTTCCGTCTGGGCATGATCCACACGGCCGTCGCCGTCCAGGACAACCCCGTAGGTATCTGCTGCGCGCTGGACCGAGACCCAGCCTTCTTCGACGTCCCTTGCGACCTGCTCGGCCGGCCGCTCGCACGGATCACCGTAGCCCCCGCCGCCCGCGGTCACTGAGACGATCGACTCGCCGTCGGCCAGCGTGATCAAGCCCTGGGCACCGAGCGGCTCCAGGTCACCGCCGATCGTTCTGCGGAAATGCTGGCTCACGCCGCCCGGACCGCCACCACGCACGCCCTGGGCGGGCCCTACCGCACCGTCTGTGCCGTAGGCCACCGACAATTTGGTACCTACCGGTCCGTACTCGACGTGCGCCGAAGGCGCTCCGCGGAAGCGCCCCGCCCCCTCGCTGTCGGCGACGATGTGTTGCCGGAGCACCCGAATCGGGTGCGCCATCTCGGCGCCCTCGACGCTGTCTCGGCGCAGCATCCCACCGCACCCGACATGAAAGATCGTGAGCCAGGCGTCCGTCCACGGTGTGCCGGCACCACCCGTGACCGCGAGGAATATCTGGTTCACGAAGTCGTGGTCTGAGCGTGGGTCGTGACCCGATATCACCGCGGCCGCAGCAGGAATTACCGCGCCGCACTCCGCCATACCTACTCCCTCCCCGATTCCAGCGAACATACGTTGCACCAGATTCGAGACCCGATCCGCCAGGTTTGTCGTCGCGGCGGAGCAACTGAAGGGGTGCCGGGGGATCCCGACGGCGCAGTTTTCCCGCACCGCGACGTCGATCCGCCGCAGGCTCCCGGCATTCGGCGGAACTTTCTCGCCAATCGAATTGAACACACCCAACATCGCGGCCGTCTTCGCCGTCGATTTCGTGAGGTTCAGTCCGTTCGGCAGACAGTCGACGTTGTCGGTCAAGTCGATGGCGATGCGGCGTTCCGCCGGGTCGATCTCGATCCCTACGTTGATCGGGACACCGTCAGGAGCCCCCGGATACGGATCGTGGCATGTGCGATCCCGCAGTGTGGTGGCTGGGAGCTCGCCGATGGCTTCGGCCATCAGGTGCTCGCTGTAGTCGAACCACTCACGGACAAAGTCGTCGAGCGTGTCCCAGCCAACCTCGCGTCCGAGATCGAGCATGCGTCGCTCGCCGAGTCGCACCGAGCCCAGCAGAGCCAGATAATCACCCCACCACTGATCCGGAACGCGAATGCGCATCTTGAGCATTCGAATGATGTCGTCGTTGTCCGCATAGTCGCGCTGCACACGGCAAGCGTCGAACAGCAGGGCGCCCTCCTGGTAGACGTCTATGGCGTTCGCCATGTAGGTGGTGGGCTCGGAGTTACCGCAATCGGCCTGGTGCGCCTTCGCCAGCACGGTGAAGCGGTGCACGCCATCATCATCGACCACAGGAACCACCATGCAGTGGTCGGCGGCGTGTGAGTTCCCGTTGTAAGGAGAGTTATGCAGGAACGCGTCGCCCCGGGCCATCGTCGGGTACGCCTCACTGATCGCCCGGGAGATCAGGTCGGGCCCGCTCATCATGTGAATGGGCAGACTCTCCGCGCCGATCACCAGCTCATGATCGGCACTGACGATGCAGCAGGAGAAGTCGTGCGCGGCGTTCAGGACACCGGAACGGCTGGATCGGAAGATCGTGTTCATCATCGCCTCGACGATGACATTGAGTCGGCTGCTGAGCACCGCCATGCGGACGCCATCCATGCTCATCGAGTCGCTCCTGTCGTGACGGCTGCGGAAACACCGGCGCCTGTGGTGGTCTTCCCGGGCGTTACGTGCAGAGTCCCGGATCGCCGTCGGCAAAATCGGGCTCCTGCGTCGACGAAGATTGCCGTGGTGGCGGTCTCGACCACAGCCGGTCCTTGGCGCGGTTGGTCGACGGGCACATCGGCAAGGCGCCAGACCTCGGCGGTGTGCCAGCCGGCATGTGGAATATAGACATCACGCTGCCGGGCTGGCGTTCCTTCTGCTTCGAGCACCGAGGGTTGCGGGTCGGACAGCTGGCAGCGGGCACGGGCATGCCAGCTTTCGATTTCGATGGGCGAACTCAGGTCGGCGACCGCGAATGTCTCCTGGTGCGTGACGTGGAATGCCTTCGCCAACGCGGCGACACCTTCGGCTGACTCAGTGTGCGCCGGGTCGATGGGGACCTCGAGTGTCCACACTTGATTCGGGTACCGCGCCTCCATCGAGTAGTCGATGTGGCTGGCGACGATATCAGAGCCTGCCTCGCTGATGAACTTCTCCGCACGCTCGGCCAGCTGTTCGATGATCTGGCCCACGCGAGCGTGATCGAAGGCATCCGAGCGGGTCTTGCCGTTGATTTCGAAACCCTGTGACAGCTCGGCAATTAACGCGCCTGCGGCGCTTAACGCTGGCCCCATGACGGGAACGATGACTTCCCGGCAACTCAGTCGACGGCCGATGGCCACCGTATTGAAGCCCGCGGCGCCACCGCCGCCAACAAGGACCGCCTGTGCCGGGTCGATGCCTTGCTGGCTGGTGATCTCCTCGATGGCCCCGACCATATGTTCGGTCGCCAGTTCGTAGATCGATGCGGCGGCCTCCTCGATGGTCAAGTTGAGTGGTTCGGCGACGTGCCGTCGGACAGCTTCGCGGGCCGCCTCGACATCCAAACGTGAACGCCCTCCCAGGAAGTACTCCGGGTCCAAGTATCCGAGCACCACGCAGGCATCGGTCATGGTGGGACGGTCGCCTCCGCGCCCGTAGCACGCCGGTCCCGGCACAGCGCTGGCGCTCTCCGGCCCCACATGCAGCATCCCCCCGCTGTCAACGTAGGCCAGGCTGCCACCGCCTGCCCCCACGCTGCGAACGTCCACCGACGGGAAACCCGTCATGTGGCCGAGAAATGGCTGACCGATCCATGATTCGCGGGTCCAGGGGATCCGCCCGTCGCGCACCACGCTCACGTCGTAGCTGGTTCCGCCGGTATCAGCGACGATCGCCACGGACGACTCGGCGTCATGCTTGGCAAAGAACCGCCCGGCCACAGGCGCCATTGACGGGCCCGAATTGAGGGAGTGGATCGGCGCGTCAGCGACGTCTGCGGCATCGAGCGCACCGCCGGCCGAGGTCATCATCAACAGGCGGCCGGTGAAGCCGGCGTCGTGCAGCCTTTGCCTCGCACCCCCGATGTACTCAGTCATCAGCGGCTTCAACGACGCGTCGATGGCGGCCGACGACGCGCGCCGATACTCGCGCAGGCAAGGGTTCAGCCGGTGCGACAGCGTGACGGGCACATCGGGAAGCTCGCGGGCAAGGATCTGACCGACGGCAATCTCGTGCTCCGGGTTGACGATCGACCAGAGCAAGCAGACTGCCACCGCTTCAACGTTCTTGGCGCGCAAAGCCTCAGCGATCGCCACCACTTCCTGTTCGACCAGCGGTGTGACCACCTCGCCCTGTGCACCGATACGTTCGGCTACCTCGAAGGTCAGTGAACGCGGCACATATGGGTCCGGGTAGGCACGCCGCTGGTTGAAGATCCCGGTGCGCCCACCCTCGCGCAGCAGAAGCATGTCGGGGTGGCCCGCCGTCGCGATGAGCGCGGTGCGGGCCACGTTCCGGGTCAGAACCGCGTTGAGCCCGCGCGTCGTGCCATGAAAGAGCATGCTGCCCTCGCCGAGCAGGTCGGCGCGGTCCCGGCCCAGCTGCTCGGCCGCCACGGCGAACACATCGAGAATGCCTTGGACCGGGTCGGCCGGCGTGGTAGGGCTCTTGAAGATATTGAGGTTTCCCTTCCCGTCCTCGATGACGAGGTCGGTAAAGGTACCACCGGTGTCAACGGCAAATCTCATGTCAGGACTTTCTCATCGTGCGGAGTCGAAGGGCTGCAGAAGAATTCACCGCAGCATGGCTTGTGTCAGATCGGTCCATGCGCTGCTGGCAGGGAGATCCTTGACTGTCTTCAGGCCGGCTGGTGCAGCGAGCACAGCCGGAATGCAGTTCACTAGCTGGGCCGATGTGGCGGGAATCGCGTCCATGCCCGGGTCCAAAGTCACCGAAACGGGGTGTTGGCCGTGGATGGTGAAGGTGTCCACCGATGCCAAGCCTGCCTCAGCCGGGCGCAGATGCAGGATTAGTTCGAGCTCCATGAACGGCTGCCCGCCGACCAATCCAGTGGCACGCTGAGCGAAACCCTCAGTGACGCCGGCGGGCAGACCGCCGTACCCGGTGGATGCGGCAGTCTCGGCGATCATGGGTTCGAAGACCTCGGTGACCGGTCCATCGAGGGTGATGCCAAGTCGTTCGGCCACCAGTTGGATGGATTCGGGAAAGCCGACGTGCCCGGCGATGGATCCGTTAGCGTGGCCGAACTCGAACTCCTCAGGTGTGTAACCGATTCCGAGTCGTCTGTGGATGTTCCTGCCGAATCCCACTACGTCGACGACGCGACGTCCGGTGATATGAGTCACGTCCCAGCTACACCCGGAGGCTGCCGCCAACAGGGCATCGAAGATGAACCCGGGATTGACACCCGTGCCCAGGACGGTGATTCCACCGGTGCGGGCTGCGGTGTCGATCTCCTCTGTCTTTGCCTTATCCCGGGTATAGGGGTACGCCAACTCCTCGCAAGGGGAGATGACGTGCACACCGGCCTTGGCACACGCAATCACGTCGTCAGCCGCGTCGCGAAGGAACGATCCGGTGGCGTAGAGGATGACATCCGGTCTGAGCCCGAGGAGCACTGAGAGATCCTCACCCACGATGACATCGCTGACACTGCTCGAACCGACAACCTCACCGAGCGGACGCCCGATATCGCTCGGTTCTTTGGTGATCGCACCCACAAGTTCGAAACCGCTGCGGTGGTCGATCAGCAGTCGCGCCGCGGCCTTACCGATGCTGCCGAGCCCGCACAGTCCGATTCTGGGTCTGCCTGCCATAGCGTTTCGCCTCCAGATGGTTGGTCGTATTCAATCCGCGGTGCCCGAACTCACAAATGTGAGCTGAAGAAGTCCGCCACTCGTTTGGCCACCACGTTCTGCCGGTCGCGGTCTGCGTACAACGTGAGGTGGTCTGCATTGGACACGATCATCAGTTCCTTGGCATCGCCAGGGATTTCTTCGTAGGCGCGCAGCGCAAGATCCCAGTGGGTGTGGTCGTCGCCCTCGGCGACAATAAGGAGACTGGGCTTGCCCAGCAGGCGCGGCAGATAGGGAAAGACGCTGTAACCCATCAACAGGTCGGCCGATTCGGCGGTCGCCTCCCCAACATACGCCGGCGCCTCGCGCTCTTTCAGAGCCGCAAACGTCTTTTTGCTCTTCGGGAACGGCCAGGTCGATATCTCACCCTCGACGGCTGGCTGATGCTGGAAGTAGGTGATCTCTCCGGTTTCACGGCGCAGGCGTCGTGCCGCCAGAATGGCTTCGTTGAAGCGGCGGAAGCCCAACGTACCGTGAGCAAGTCGCATGTTCTGGTAGCCGTCGGTTACCGGCACTATGCCGCACAGCGCCTTCACCCGCGAGTCCACCGCGCCGAGGATCAAGACGTGGCCGCCACTGTAGGAGATACCCCACGCTCCGATACGGTCACCATCGATCTCCGGCTTGGACTCGATCCAGTCGATGGCATTGCGATAATCCGCGATCTGCTGCGCCGGGTCGATGTGCTGGCGTGGCTCCCCCTGGCTGCCACCCATGTTGCGGTAGTCGAATATCAGTGCCGCGATGCCCTGGTCGGCAAGCGCAGCCGCGTAGGTGGGCTGTGCCAGCTCCTTGACATAGCACCAGCCACCGGCCATCACCACGCACGGAAACGGGCCGTCGCCCTTCGGTCGGTAGTACAACGCTTCCAAGGTGAGGCCGTCGGAGTCGAAAGTGACGGTCGCGGGGGCGACGGTGTCTGGCGTCGTTGTCATGACAGGAACCTTTCGGGGTCAGAACTTCGCGAGTTCGAGGACGGACTGGAAGATGGAGTCTGGAGTGGGGACGATCGCGTCCTCGAGCGCGACGCCGACCGGAATGGGCACCCGATGGGAGCCCACTCGGTGGATGGGTCCGTCGAGTTCGGTAAAGAGCTCGCGCGCAGCCCAACTGGCGACCTCCGATCCCCAGCCGCCATACTCGACAGATTCGTAGACCACCGCCAGCTTGGACGTCTTCCGAACCGACGTCGCCACCGTGTCAAGGTCGAGCGGCCACAAGTAGCGCATGTCGATGACTTCACAGGAGTAGCCGGCCTCGGACATCATGTCGGCCGCTTCCAGACTCGCGCCAACCATCCGTCCGGCGGAGACCATGGTGAGGTCGGTGCCGGGGCGGCGCACCGCGGCGTCGAGACCGCGGAAGCCCTCGGCTGGATCTATCTCCTCGGATAGCCGGAAGTACAGGTTCTTGTTTTCGAAGAACATCACCGGATCGTCGAGCCGGATACATTCGCGCATCATCCAATACGCGTCCGACGGTGTGCTCGGCATCGCGACGACCAGACCCGGCGTCTGCGCAAACCATGACTCCAGTGCCTGCGAATGCTGGGGTCCATGGTTCGTTCCGGCGCCACCGGGCATCCGCACTACCAACGGCACGGAGAACTGGCCGTTACTCATGTACCGGATCTTCGCGGCGAAGTTGATCAGCTGATCCATTGCCAGCATGACGAAGTCGGAGAACATGATCTCGACCACGGGCCGGACACCTTCGGTCGCCGCGCCCGCGGCGAATCCCGCGAGGGCGCCCTCCGAGATCGGGGAATCCAGCACCCGTTCTGGACCGTACTTCTCAATAAGGTCCTTGGTGACCGTGAAGACGCCGCCGAGGGCCCCGACCTCTTCGCCCATGAGCACCACTGAGTCATCGGCGGCCATCTCCGCATCGAGGGCGGCTCTGATAGCTTCAGCGAACTTTAACTCGACCATTCCACTCCAGTCCTGGTGTTGCGTACAGCGTGTCGAAAGCACTCTCGGGAGTGGGCGACTCTCCGCCCTCGGCGCTGCGCACCGCAGCCGCCACGATCTCGTCCACTTCGGCATCGATCCGGTCGGCGACGCCGGGTTCGAGCTCGGCCAGTCGAGCGCGCGCCGCAGCGATGGGATCGTTGGCATCCAGCCAGTCGGTACCTGCAGTTTTCGGGCGGTAGCGGTAGTCAGCGTCGTTGATGCTGTGCGCACGTACCCGATAGACCTCGCACTCGAGGAACGCGGGACGACCCTCACGCACGTAGGAGACGAGCTCGCCAGCGATATCGTGCACCGCGCCAACATCGCGCCCGTCGACACGTTCCGCGCGCACCCCCATAGCCCGCACAATGTCGGTGATGGACCCCGGTGGCCCGAAGAGGCGCTCGGCCGGCATCGAATGCGCCCATCCATTGTTCTCACAGACGAACAGACACGGAGCTTCCCAGAACTTGGCCAGGCGCAACGTCTCCGTGGATGTCCCGTTGGCGAATGCGCCGTCACCGAAGAACGTGACTGCGATGTCATCGGAGCCCGCGCGCTTCTTCGCCCATGCCACTCCCGCCGCCCACGGTGCACCACCGGCGACGATGGCGGTCTCGCCATAGAACCCGTTCTTACGATCGTGGAGGTGCATCGACGCGCCGCGGCCGCCGCTCGTGCCGTGGGTCTTCTTGAACAGTTCCGCGAGCACCGATTCGGCACTGACGCCCTTGGCAAGCGCGTGCCCGTGTCCTCGATGGTTGCTCATCACCGCGTCGGCGGGACGGAGGTGGGCGCACACGCCCGCCGCGCAGCTCTCCTGGCCGAGGGAGGAGTGGAACGAGCCGGCGATATGCCCGGCACGATGCGCTCGCTCGATGGCCATCTCCACGCCGCGGATCAGCACCATCTCTCGGTACAGCGCCGCAAGTCGCTGCACACCAGTCGATAAGTGGCTCTCCAAAGGTTCCCTCCGGGTGATTGCGCGTCTCGACGGCAAGCGGCCGCGACGCCTCGATGAATTGTCGAACTCTCGCCTCGACGCAGCGCCTCGTCAGGTCGGCTTTCCCGACCAATCCGAGTGTGCGCAATGCGAGCAATGGCTCGTATAGTGTGCGATCTTACGGCTTGTGCCGCGTCCCGTCCAGCGCCCGACACCACTGTCACTGATATCGCCCGACGCACATCACAGCTGCATCGCTCCAGCTTCCAGACGGGCACCGATGTCCACCAGAAATCGCGCCGCATCCGCGCCGTCGACGAGCCTGTGGTCGTAGGTCAATGCCAGAAACACCCTGCGCCTGACGGCGATCGCCTCCCCGAGCTCGGCATCGTCCACCACCGCGACCCTCTTGACCACCGCGCCGGTACCAAGGACCGCCACCTGGGGCTGGTTGATGATCGGGGTATCAAACAACGAGCCCCTACTGCCCGTGTTAGTCAGGGTGAAGGTGCCTCCGCTCAGCTGGTCGGCACCGATCCGGTTCGCGCGCGCCCGCTCGGCGAGATCGGCGATATTGCGGGCAAGGCCGGTGACGGTCAGATCGCCGGCGTCTCGAATGACAGGAGTGATCAGTCCACGGGGCGTATCGACTGCGATGGCGAGGTGTTCCCGGTTGTGAAAAACCACCTCGCCGGCGCCTAGGTCCAGCGATGCGTTGAGCAAGGGGTGTGCACGCAACGCCTCCAGGGCGGCCTTTGCAAAGAACGGAAGGTAGGACAATGCAATCCCGTGTTGAGCCGCGAAGCGTTCCTTCACCGCCTCTCGCTTCCGATGGATCGAGGTAACGTCGACTTCCACCACACTGGTGAGCTGCGCACTAGTCTGCAACGAATCGACCATCTTCGCGGCAATCAACCTGCGCCGCTGAGATATTCGCTCGCGTCGCTCTTCGGCGCCGGACGGCACGGCGCTGCGGGTTAGGTCCGCGCGAGCCGGCTCAGCCGCGGGCGCGTCCGCGGCCGACGCTACAGGCTCGGGTTTCGCGGCCGGGATCGACGAGCTCTGCGCACGTGCGGCAACCGCCGCGAAAACACCCTGCTTCCGGATCCGCCCGCCCAGGCCGCTGCCGTGGATCGCCGCGAGATCGATACCGTTCTCGCTTGCGAGCCGACGAACAAGCGGGGTCACGAAGGCGACCGCCGGATCGGCGCCCGCAGAGGGCTCGTACCGCCCCGGGTGCTGCACTGAAGACGCGGGCTGGGGTTGGGGCCGCGGAGCGCGCGTGACGGGCAACTCGCCACCGGCGGCTTCGATGAGCGCCAATTGCGAACCCACGGGGACCGTTTCGTCCTCCCAAGCGGTGATCTCGACCAACCGACCCGTTACGGGAGAAGGAATCTCGGTGTCCACTTTGTCGGTTGCGACTTCCAGTAGCGGCTCTTCGAACGCTACTTCGTCTCCGACTGCCTTGAGCCACCGAACCACAGTGCCTTCAGTGACCGATTCACCGAGCGCCGGAAGGTTGACCACTACGCAGTTGACCACTACGGACATGTTCGACGACGCCTCCGCATCTACTGTCAACGAGCCTTGGGGCCGCCGCCTGAGGCGAGACCCTTGTGGACCCCCTCAGAAATTTGTGTCACTATACGAGCGGCTGCCCGCTATGTGCAATGTGGCCGCCAACGGCACCACCGTCAGGCCTACATCGGAAGCGAGAAACTGATGGATGAAGCTCAATCCTCCACGCTGTTTGAGCCTTACACACTTCGTGGTGGGCGCACCCTGAACAACCGGGTCGTCATGGCGCCGATGACGAGGTCGCGGGCTAGTGAGCCCGGTGACGTGCCGTCGCCGGCCGCAGCCCTTTACTACGCTCAGCGTGCGTCTGCGGGGCTGATTGTGACCGAAGCGACCAATATCTCCCTTTCCGCCAAGGGGTATTCGCAGACGCCGGGAATCTATGACGAGGCCCAGCAGCAGCGCTGGGCCGAGGTGACCAGCGCGGTGCACGAAGCGGTTTCCGGCAGCACGATCTTTATGCAGCTTTGGCACGTCGGTCGCCTCTCGGCTCAGGAGGTCTCCGGTTCGCAACCGGTAGCGCCTTCCGCCCTCCAGGCCCCGACCACGGTGTGGGTCAAGCGTGCCAACGGCTGGACCGGGATGGTCCAGTGCGATCCCCCAAGGGCGCTCCACACCGACGAGATCCCCGGAGTCGTCGACATGTTCACCTCCGCTGCCAAGCGCGCGATCGAAGCCGGCGCCGACGGCGTCGAACTGCACGGCGCCAATGGCTATCTCATCGATCAGTTCATGCGGGGTACCACCAATCGACGTACCGATGAGTACGGCGGCAGTATTTCCAATCGCCTCCGATTCCTCCGCGAAGTGGTGAGTTCCGTTGCCGATGCCGTTGGGCCGCAACGATTAGGCATCAGACTTTCTCCCGTGGTCGGAATCGAAGACGCGAAAGATCCCGAGATCTTCGATACGACTTTGCAGGCGGCGAAGTGGCTCGACGAACAGCAGTTGGCCTACCTTCACCTTGCCGAATCCGACGTGTCATGGCTGGATGCAGGGCCGCTGACCGATCGGTTCCGAGCGGACTTGCGCGCCGCTTTCTCTGGGCCGATCATTGTCGCCGCGAACTACGACCGCGTGCGAGCAGAGGCGATCATCGACAACGGGTTCGCCGATCTAGTCGCCTTCGGCCGTCCGTTCATCGCTAACCCCGATCTGGTGTCCAGGCTGGCTAGTGCAGCGGCGCTCGCAGAGAGCAACCCCGCGACGTGGTATGGCGGCGATCACCAGGGTTACACCGACTACCCTACTGCCGCCGTGTCAACCACCCGCTGACATATCCGTCGCCCTTACCTGGCTCGGGCGGGGGCGCCGTTAGCGGGCGATCAGATGGGGGTGGCGTGTTCCCGGTGAACGAGTCCAGCAAGTTCTAGAGTCCTGTAGCCCGATGGTGGGCGAGAAGGGACGATGAACGTATGGCTGGTCGGAAGCGGAACTCCGCAGAAGACATCGTGCGCAAACTGCGCCGTGCGGACGAACTGGCCGCCGAAGGCAAGACCGGCGAGGAAATCGCAGCCGAACTCGAGGTGTCTGCGGCGACGTTGTACAACTGGCGTCGCGCCTACGGCGGGATGGACACCGATGCCGCCAAGGAACTCAAGGAATTGCGCGAACAGAACGCCCGACTGAAGCGATTACTGGCCGAGGCCGAGCTGGTCAAAGACGCCTTGCGGGAGGTCGCAAAGGGAAAATTTTAGGCCCAGCTGCCAAGCGCCGCGCCGTCGGCATGCTCACCTCCATGATGGGCATGTCGGAACGGTTGGCGTGCAAAGCCGTTGGGCTGCCCCGCTCCACCTGCCGTCGCCTGCCGTTGTCGCAGACCCCCGCCGATCCCGATGCCGAGATGCGGGCCTGGCTGCGCACGTACGCGACGAAGAACCCATGCCATGGGTTCCGCCGTGCCTGGGCGGCGTTGCGCTACGACGAGCGCCGTGAGGTCAATTTGAAGAAGATCCACCGGCTGTGGCGCGAGGAAGGGCTGCAGGTGCGGGTGCACAGTCCGCGCAAGCGGGCCGGGGTGTCGTCGATCCCATCGATCGAGGCCGATGCCCCGAACGTGGTGTGGGCGATCGACTTCCAGTTCGATTCCACCGTCGACGGCAAGGCCATCAAGATCGCCTCGATGATCGACGAGCACACCCGCGTCTCACTGCTGCACATCGTTGAGCGGTCGATCACCGCCGACCGACTCGTCGCCGATCTCGCCAACGTGTTCGCCGCAGCGGGTGGGCCGCCGAAGGTGCTGCGGATGGACAACGGTCCGGAGTTCATTTCCCAAGCGCTGCAGCAGTTCTGTGACGGTCGGACTGGTATGTCGTATATCCCGCCAGGAGCGCCATGGAACAACGGACACATCGAATCGTTCAACAACCGACTACGCAAGGAGTGCCTCAACCGCAACCACTGGAACACCCTGCTCGAAGCCCGCGTGGTCATCGGCGACTTCAAGCACGAACACAACTACCGGCACCGCCACTCGGCCCTGGGCTACCGCACCCCGGCCGAGTACGCTGCCGTCTGCAGCTGCACCCACACCCCGATGGACTGCAACATCAACTGAAACTGGATCACACCACCCCGACTCAAGAACCGGGTGGACTCAGAATCGGGGACTCGCCA
>NZ_JBSXPP010000015.1:0-167277 GCF_054073305.1 Mycolicibacterium sp. CBM1
CCCTCCGGCGTCGGCGTCGCCGTGGGCAACGCGGTCCGCACCTCCCTGATCGTGGTGGTCTCAGTGACCCTGCTCATCTCACTGGCCATCTACGGCTCCAACGGCAACTTCAACCTGTCCGGATAGGGAGCAGACGTGACGCAAAATCTGGGCCCCGGTCCGACCGACCGGTCGGAGACCGATTCGGCCGCAGCTCCGATGGCGGCCAAGCCTGGACAGAGCTTCGGGGCGCGCAGCTATGCCCGCCCGCTCGCGGGCATGTTGACCGTCGTCACGCTGGCGGCCATCGTGGCCGTCGCGATCGGTCTGTTCCGTGGCAGCTTTACCAAAACCGTTCCCGTGACGGTCATCTCTGATCGCGCGGGGCTGGTGATGAACCCCGACGCCCGAGTGAAGATGCGCGGTGTCCAGGTCGGCAAGGTCGCCTCGATCGACTCACTGCCCGACGGTAAGGCCGCGCTGCACCTGGCGATGGATCCCGCACAGCTGCGCAAGATCCCATCCAACGTCGTCGCCGACATCGCCTCGACCACGGTCTTCGGCGCCAAGTACGTCAACTTCGAACCACCTGCGCAGCCGTCGCCGAAACCGATGTATGCCGGCCAGGTTCTGCAGGGGCAGCACGTCACTGTCGAGATCAACACGGTGTTCCAGCAGCTGACGCAGGTGCTCAACAAGCTCGATCCCGTGCAGCTGAACGAGACGCTGGGTGCACTCGCGTCGGCGTTCGGGGGACGCGGCAAGCAATTCGGCCAGACCGTGGCCGACTTCGACAGCTTGTTGGCCAAGCTCGAGCCCAGCTTGCCGAACCTCGCCCGCGATATCGAACTCAGCGTGCCGGTGGCCGCCGCATATGCCGACGCCGCACCGGATCTGGTTCAGACGGTGCAAAATACAATCAAGGTCAGTCAGACCCTCGTCGACGAGCAGGCGAACCTCGATACGTTCTTGGTTAATATGATCGGGCTGGCCGACACGGGCAATGACGTTGTCGGCAACAATCGGGAGGCGCTGAGCAATGTGCTCAAGCTGTTGGTACCGACCACCGACTTGCTCTACGAGTACGCGCCGGCCATCACCTGCACGCTCAAAGGTATGGACTTCATGCTGCACCAGCCGCCGGCGATGGATCCCGGCATCATTGTGAATGTCGCGTTCGTGCTGGGAATCGAACGCTATCGCTACCCGTCGAATGTGCCCAAGGTTGGGGCCAAGGGTGGTCCGAATTGCATGGGCTTGCCCGACATTGGATTCGGCAACCGCGCCAAGTACCTCGTAACCGACACCAACGCCAACCCTTGGCAGTACGGTAACCGGGGCATCGTGCTCAATTCCGACGGTCTCAAGCAGCTGCTGTTCGGTCCCTTGGACGGCCCGCCGCGTAACACCGCACAGATCGGACAGCCGGGATGATGCGCGGCACAAGCACACTCATCAAATTCTCGGTGTTCGCCACCGTGGCGGTGGTCATGACCGGGTTCCTCTTCTTGACATTCAGCAATTACCGCAGCGGTTCGACCGCGGAGTATTCGGCGGTGTTCACCGACGCATCGCGGTTGAAGAGCGGCGATACCGTGCGCGTCGCCGGAGTCCGGATCGGCACTGTCAGCAGCGTGGACCTGCAGCCCGACAAGAGTGTCCTGGTCAACTTCGATGCCGACCGCGACATCGTGCTGACCACGGGAACCAAAGCAGCCGTGCGATATTTGAATCTGACCGGCGACCGGTACCTGGAACTCATCGACGGCCCCGGCTCGACGCGGGTGTTGCCGGCGGGTGCGCAGATCCCGAAGGACCGCACCCAAAGCGCACTGGATCTGGATCTCTTGCTCGGTGGTCTGCGGCCGGTGATTCAAGGGCTCAATCCGCAAGATGTCAACGCGCTCACCTCGTCGCTGATCAATATCCTGCAGGGCCAGGGCGACACACTTGACTCCCTGCTGAGCAAGACTTCGTCGTTCTCGAATGCGTTGGCCGACAACAGCCAAACTGTCCAGGAGCTGGTCGACAATCTCAAGGTGGTCGTGGAAACGCTGGCCAAAGATGGCGACAAGTTCTCCGGGACCATCGACAAGCTGGAGAAGTTGATCAGCGGCTTGGCGCAGGATCGTAACCCCATCGGCACGGCGATCACTTCGCTGGACAACGGAACTGCCTCCCTGACCAGTCTTCTCAACCAGGCTCGTGTCCCACTGAAGGGGGATATCGAACAGCTCAACCGTCTGGCGCCGCTGCTTGATGATCACCAAATCGTGCTTGACAGGGGCCTTCAGCGCGGGCCCGACAACTACCGCAAGATGGCCCGGCTCGGGGCATACGGCAGCTGGATCATGTACTACATCTGTGGAGTTTCCATCCGCGTCACAGATCTTCAAGGCCGGACAGCGGTCTTCCCGATGATCAAACAAGAAGCCGGTAGGTGTGCGGAGCCCTGATGCTGAAATACCGTGAATCAAGCTTGTACCGCGCCGGCTTCATCGGCGCAGTCCTGATCATGCTCGTGATCGCCGTGGGGTTGCAGCCCGAGCGGTTGGTGCAGTTGGCGACCTCGGTGCGCCACCAGGCCTTGTTCAGCGAGGCCGGTGGGATCACCGTCGGCAACGACGTGACGCTTTCGGGGATCAAAATCGGTTCGGTCACCGGGATTTCGCTCGACAATGGTGACGCACTCGTCACCTTCACCACCGCGGGCAGATACCCGCTCGGATCGCAGACCGCCGCGCACATTCGCACCGGTTCCCTGTTGGGTGAGCGCGTGCTCACCCTGGAGTCAGCCGGTAGCGGAACCCTGCGCTCCAGTGACGTGATCCCCACGACCCGCACGTCATCGCCGTACTCACTCACCGAAGCGGTCAGCGATCTGACCAGCAATACGGCAGGCACCGACACGGCCGCGCTCAATCAGTCGCTCGACACACTGTCGGCGACGATCGACCAACTTGCTCCCAAGCTGGGCCCGACGTTCGACGGCCTGAGCCGATTGTCCCGATCGCTTAACAGCCGCAACGAGAACCTGGCCGGTCTGTTGAAGAGTGCCGCTGACGTCACCACGGTGTTGGGGCAGCGCAGCCAGCAGCTCAATACTTTGATCCTCAACGCGAACGATCTACTCGGAGTGCTCAATGATCGGCGCGAGGCGATCGTCGACCTGATGGCCAACACCGCGGCGGTGTCTCGGCAGCTCAGCGGGTTGGTCGCCGACAACGAGAAGGAATTGGCTCCGACGCTGCAGCGGCTGAACTCGGTGTTCGCGATGTTGGAGCGCAACAAGGAGAACATCGCCAAGATGTTGCCCGATTTGAAGAAATTCATCCTGTCCGAGGGTGAAACGCTGGCCAACGGCCCGTACTACAACGCCTATGTGCCGAACCTGCAGCCCGCGCAGATTCTCCAGCCTTTCTTCGACTACGCGCTCGGCTTCCGGCGCGGCGTCAATGCCGGCCAGCCGTCGGACAATGCCGGACCGCGGGCCGAACTCCCGTTGCCCTACAACGGTATTCCGGGAGGTTCGCGCTGATGAGCCGCATACGTTCGGCGAAGGTTCTGGCAGTCGCGCTGGCTGGTCTGCTCATCGTGGGCGCTGCGGTACTGGTACACAACGTCTTCTTTGGCCCAAAGACGATTTCCGCTGTATTCCCCACGGCGACCGGCATTTATCCCGGCGACGATGTCCGGGTATCGGGTGTCAAAGTCGGCACCATCAAGGCCATCGAGCCGGAAGGTACCCAGACGAAGCTGGTGCTCGACGTCGACCGGGACGTGCCCATCCCCGCCGACGCTAAAGCGGTGATCGTCGCGCAGAACCTGGTTGCCGCCCGCTACGTCCAGCTGACTCCTGCCTACCGCAACAACAGCGGACCGAAGATGGCCGATGATGCGGTAATCCCCATGGACCGCACCGCGATACCGGTGGAGTGGGATCAGGTCAAAGAACAGCTCATGCGACTGGCTACCGAGCTCGGACCGCAGAGTGGCGTCTCGGACACGTCGGTGTCACGCTTCATCGACAGCGCCGCAAATGCTCTCGACGGCAACGGTGACAAGCTGCGCCAGACGATCACCGAGCTCGCCGGTGTGTCCCGTGTCCTAGCCAGCGGCAGCGGCAACGTGGTCGACATCATCAAGAATCTGCAGACCTTTGTCAGCGCCCTGCGCGACAGCAACCAGCAGGTGGTGTCGTTCCAGAATCGGTTGGCCACGTTGACGAGCGTCGTCGACGGAAGTCGGTCCGACCTTGATGCCGCGCTGAAGAACCTGTCCGTGGCCATCGTCGACGTCCAGCGATTCGTCGCCGGCAGCCGCAACCAGACGGCCGAGCAGATCCAGCGCCTGACCAATGTGACCTCGAACCTGCTGGACAACAAGATGGAGATCGAGAACATTCTCCACATCGCCCCGAACGCGCTGTCCAACGCCTACAACATCTACAATCCCGTTACCGGCAGTGCGATCGGTCAGTTCGTGTTCAACAACTTCTCCAGCCCCACCGAATTCGTCTGTGGCGCAATCGGTGCCATCGAGAACACGACGGCGCCGGAAACTGCCAAACTCTGTCAAGAGTATCTGGGGCCGGCACTTCGCCTGCTGAACTTCAATTACATACCGATCCCTCTTGATCCCTATCTGATGCCCGTGCCACCACCCGAAGACCTGGTGTATTCGGAACCGAACCTCGCACCGGGAGCGGGGGGCCCGGTTCCTCGAACGCCGCCGCTGCCCCCCACTATCTCCGCCTACGAAGGCGTCGCTCCTGGGCCACCACCGTTTACCGGGCGTGCTCCTGGAGAGGCGCCTCCGGGAGCTGCCCAGCTGCTGCCCGGCGGAGCGCCGGCGCAGCCGCCCAGTGTGCTGTCGTCGCTACCCAGCATGCTGAACCCGACAGGGGCCGAGCCCGGTCCCGCACCCAGCGGTCCAATGGCCGCCGAAGCAGGGGGGACGCCATGATCGGCGGAAGATCGCTGCGCAGGGCGGTGATTGCCGGCTGCGGTGTCGCGGTAACCGCCAGTGGCTGCGCCTTCCAAGGCGTCAACTCGCTGCCGCTGCCCGGCGCGGTCGGGCGTGGTTCCGACGCCAGCGTCTACCATGTCGAAATTGCGAATACCGCGACGTTGGAGCCGAATTCGCCGGTGATGATCAACGATGTCGTCGTCGGCAGTGTCCGCAAGCTGACGGTCAAGAACTGGCACGCCGACGTGGAGTTCTCGGTGAAGCCCGATATCGCGGTGCCCGCCAACGCGGTTGCCGCAGTGGGGCAGACCAGCCTGCTGGGCTCGATGCACCTGTCCTTGAATCCGCCGATCGGACAGGCCCCGAGTGGCCGGCTCACCCCAGGCGCGACCATCCCGTTGAACGATTCGTCGACCTACCCGACCACCGAACAGACACTGTCGTCGCTTGCGGCAGTGGTCAATGGCGGCGGTCTCGGCCAGATCGGTGATGTCATCCACAACTTCAGCACCGCGGTCAGCGGTAATGAGGCTGCCTTTCGCGACCTGATCACGCGACTGGACACCTTCGTTGGCACTCTCGACGCGCAGCGGGACAACATCGTGTCGGCCATTCAGTCGCTCAACCGCTTGGCGTCCACCTTCGCCGGTCAGCGCGACGTCCTGACCACGGCACTGGAAAAGATTCCGCCGGCGCTCGATGTCCTGATCAAGGAACGCCCCACGTTGACAACCGCATTGCAGAGGCTTGGGACGTTCAGCGACACGGCTAACAAGCTCGTCAACGATTCCCAGGCCGACCTGGTAGCGAACCTCAAGAATCTGGAGCCCGCGATCAAAGCCTTCGCCGATGTCGGCCCCAATTTGGACCAGGTTATTGAGTTCGCGGGTCATTTTCCGTTCACACAGCAGTTCATGGACCGCGCGATCCGCGGTGATTACTACAACTTGTATGCGACCGTCGACTTCACCATTCCGCGTTTGAAGCGCACCATGTTCCAGGGCACCCGGTGGGAGCAGGAGGGTGCCGAGGTCATTCCCGCACCTGGTGATCCGACGTACTTGAATTACACCTACGACCCGTTGAAGACCGGGGTCAATCCGCCACCGCCGGATGACACTCCGGCTGACGCGCCGCCTGACGCGCCGCCGCCGCCGTCGGCGGTCGCGGACGTGGGTCCGATCCTGCCGTTCGTGCCGCCAGCGCCGATCGTCGCGCCCGGTACGCAGATCTACACCGAGGCCCAACTGGCGGCGACGGGCGTGGCTCCGATCTTCGCTGGACCTTATGGGGCGCAACCCAATCCGCCGGCCAACGTGCCCCCGGCACCGCCAACGGGAGCGGGTGGCTGATGCTCACACGTTTCGTAAGAACTCAGCTGATCATCTTCACGATCGCGTCGATTGTCGGCGTGGGCATCATGCTGTTCACCTACATCCAGGTTCCCACTCTGCTGGGGTTGGGCCGCCTCACCGTGAAACTCGACCTCCCCGCCACCGGTGGCCTGTACAAGTTCGGCAACGTCACCTATCGGGGCCTGCAGATTGGCAAGGTCACATCGATAGCGCTGACGGATACCGGCGCACAGGCGACGTTGTCGCTGGACACGTCGCCGAAAATCCCCGCGGATCTCAAGGCCGAGGTGCGCAGCATGTCGGCGGTGGGCGAGCAGTACGTCGAGCTGTTGCCACGCACCGACAAGCCGCCGTACCTGCAGGACGGCTCGGTGATCCCGGTTGGCAACACGTCGATCCCGCAAGCGGTGGGCCCGATGCTCGATCAGGTCAGCAAGTTGGTAGACACGATTCCCAAAGAGAAGCTGAGCCAGTTGCTGGGGGAGGCGTACCAAGCCTTCAACGGAACGGGTTACGACTTCGGCTCGCTGATCGATTCCGGCTCAACGATCACCAGAGACGTCAACGCAGCCAGCGACAACACGCGAGCCCTCATCGACGACTCGATGCCGTTCCTGGACGCGCAGGCTCAGACAGCTGATTCGACCCGGACTTGGGCGGCCAGTCTCTCCGGTATCACCGGGCAGTTGGCGAACAACGATGACCAGTTCAGGTCCATTCTGCGGGACGGTCCGGCGTTCGCTCAGGAGACGTCAAAGCTGCTTGAGCAGATCAAGCCAACGCTTCCGGTGTTGTTGGCGAACCTGACGACTTTCGGCCAGATCGGCGTCACCTACAACCCGTCGCTCGAGCAGCTGTTCGTCCTGGTTCCGCCGTTCGTCGCACAGATCCAGACTTATGCACCGACGAACAACCCCACCGGCATGCCCAACGCCGGTGAATTCTCGCTCGGCTTGGGGGATCCCGCCTCGTGTACGGTCGGCTTCCTGCCGCCGTCCTCGTGGCGCAACCCCGCCGACACGTCAATCGTCGACACCCCGGACAACCTCTACTGCAAGCTGCCGCAGGATTCTCCGGTCGCTGTACGCGGGGCGCGGAACTACCCGTGCATGGAGCACCCGGGCAAGCGCGCTCCGACAGTCGAACTGTGCAACGACCCGAATGGGTTCCAGCCGTTGGCGCAGCGCCAACACGTCACCGGTCCCTATCCGATCGATCCCAATCTGGTGGCCCAGGGCGTCCCCATCGACAGTCGTGCGCTCCCGGACTCCAATATCTTCGGGCCGCTGCAGGGCACGCCGCTGCCACCGGGGGTGAGCGCGCCACCGCCGGGAGCGCCGCCGGTGGACTCACCGCCGCCGAACTTTGCCGGTACCGGCCCCGGACCGCTGCTGCCCGGTCAGCCCATTTACCAGGAGCCGCCGGTGTCCCCGCCAGGCCCGCAGGGCGACATCGGACCGGCGCCGATCAACCTCCCGGGTCCGCCTCCCGATCAGGTACCCACCGATCAACCTGCTCCGCCGGCGGATGGCGTGGTTCCGCAGGCGGCCCCGAGCGCATTCGATCGCGGTGCGCAGAAGGCGCCGGTCCTGCAGGTCGCCAAGTACGACCCACGTAGCGGCCAGTACATGGGCAGCGACGGGACGTTGTACCGCCAGACAGATTTAGCCAAGCCGGCAGCGACGTGGCAGGACATGCTGCAGAGCTGAAAGGGGTATGTCGATGCCGATTCGTGGACTTCAGGCAGTGGCGGCCGTCTTCGGGGCCGTCGCTCTCGTCGGGCTGAGCTGCGCGACACCCGCTGCGGCGGCAGAAGATTGGGGAATCAACGGTACGTTTGCGACATCGTCCAACGGCGATTGGGCAAAGGTCAACGAGCGTTACCAGGATCAGCCGTCCGAACGCAGCACCTGGACGATTTCGACCACCTGCATCTCACCAACGGAGTGCAGCGGCACCGTGCAGAGTGACGCGGGCTGGGCCGCCGCGATCTACACCACAGACGGCCTGTGGTACGTCAAACGCACGATCCCGAACTGGCGGTTCTGCGCTGACGGGGCAGCGATCGAGGGTTTCCAAGAGTACAAGATCTATCCGATCGGCCCCGACGGGCGCTATGACGTCGCCGGGGACGAGTACACCGGCCAGAACCGTGTGATCGGCCCGAGTGGCTCGTGCGGCCGTAACCAGTGGCCGGTGATCTCGATGCCGTTCTACATGAAGAGGCTGTAGCGCAAGCCGATATCCCTGGTCGGCTGGCAGCGCGGTGCTACCAGTTACGCAGTGAGCACAGCGCACCCTTGGGTCCGCTGGCGGTCTTCACGACCACCCCGTTGATCGCCATGGTGCAGTTGAAACCGGCCGCCGCCAGCGGCAGCGCGCCCTGGGCCTGTACGAGAACCATGCCCCACTGAATCGGATCTGCCAGGGTGGTCTCGAGAACCCACGGCTTACTCGGCCCGACGGTGGCTTCGGCGTTGGGGCTGAAGAGGTAGGGATCGTGGCTGTAATCGGAGAACGTGGGCGGATCGGTATCCCGGTAATAGATCTCGGCATTGACCGGGTTGTCGGCAGTAACGGTGTAGCGCACGTTATATACCGGGGGCGGCGACGGATCCGCCGGCGGCGGTTCATCGGCCTGGGCGGGTGACGCGAGGCTGGTTGTTGTGCACAGAACGGCGAGAATGACGGCGGACATCTTCGAGGCGGTTTGCATCGTCACATCCGGCTCAGGCTGAAGGGGTATGTGAGGGTGCCACCAGGTGCGCCGTCGCAACCGGCATCGAACGACGAGACCATCGATCCGGTCAGCGTCGTCGCGTCCCACGTATAGACATCATGGGTGGGAATTGTTGGGCCGTAATAGATGTCACCGCAGCGCAGGCCGAAGGGATCGTCGATGGTGAAGGTGTACTGGCCGTTTACCAGGTGGACGTCGCCGACACTTTGCACGGCCTTCGCGATCGGCCGCGGCAGCGTCAGGATGTGGATGCAATCGGCGACGATGTTTCCGTCAGCGTCTTTGCAAGGATTCGTCGCCGACCAGACCCAGGTGTGGAAGTCCCTGCGGTCGGGCATGATCAGCTCGTAATTGCCCAGGTACATCTCGGCGGTGGCGGGCGGGGCGAACATCACCGCGGACGCCACCAGCGCCGCAGTCATGACGAGGGACTTCAAACCGGCTTCCTCCACGTTCGCTGAGCTCGACTGCGAGATTGGCATTCTCGTGAATGGAGAATACTAGCTCTGGGCTGTTCGGAGAACGGGTTCGGCAGCTTCCGTCGCGTCAGGCGAATTCGACGTCGGAGATTTTCAACTGGTCGCCGTCGCGGACCAGGCTGACCACGACTCGCCACACTCGCGGCTGTTGGTCCTGCTTGGGAGCATCTGGCCCGGTTCGCTGCGAGGTCGCAGCGACCAGCACGGTCGCGGAGTTCACGTCCATCGACTCGACGGCGGCATCGTTGACGGTGACTTTGGTGATGATCTTCGCGTCTTGCAGCGCCTTGATCAGATCACCGGAGCCGTCCTCGAAATTCGCTTTGAACTTGCCTGTGGAGTCGTCGATGACCCGTTGGACGCTTTCTTTGGCGTGGGTGTAGTCCAACGACATGAGGTTGACCACGCCCTGGCGCGCGGCGGCCGCGAACTCAGCTGACAGATGCCGCTGCTGTTGGGCATTGCGGTGTTGCCAGACCATGTATCCGGTGGCGCCAAGCAGGGCGGCGATTACCGCGACAACGGCAACGGCGGCGGCCGCCGCCGCCAGATGCCGCCCGCGCTTGCCTTTCGGTGAGACGTCCTCGGCGCCGGACTCGATCACGGTCTTCGGCGGTGCCGGCGTCTCGTCACGCGAGGCTTCCAGCTTGCGGCGCAATTCGTTTGCGCGCGCACGGGCGGCCTGGGCGCGTTCCTCGGCCGCAGCGGCCGCAGCCTCGGCCGCCTCGGCGGAAACGGCGCCGTCGGGCGCTTCGGATTCACTTTTGCCCGGCATGGGACCTCCTCATCCATCACGGTCGCATGGCGAAGGGCGACGCTAGCACTGGTGGCCAGCATTCCACAGCTGCGGTTCCACCCTCTGTGGGGTTGCTCGGCGCCAGGTCCGACGAGAACGCGATTTTTCCCGTTCTTCGCGTTCTTCCCGGATTTCTTTCCTGAGCCGGAGAATTCGCTTACCGAGTATGCGAAAGTATTCGAGTGCGATCGACCGTGCCAGTTCTTGCTGCACTCCTGACGGCGGGATTGTTGATGCCGGCGTCGGCCTCCGCGGACCCGGCGGCGACGCCGATCAACGCCAATGAGTGCAATGACGCGTTCTGCACTCCGGGCATCACGCCCGGGGTCGAACTCGGAGCCCCGTGCGGCAACACGACCTACTACGTCTTCGGAGTCGATACCCGAAACAACTGGGGCCGACTGATCTTCTGTGGTTCGCCACGGCGCTACGAGCCCCGCTACTTCCGGTCGCCGCCGATGGTCGGTGTCAAGGACCTGAACGCCAGCTGCACTGGTTATGAGGGTTCGGTGGCGCAGGCGCCGGACGGAATGTTCCTGTCGTGCCTGGCATCCGGTGGGATGACCCGCTGGGTGCAGGGCGACGCCTAGCGGCCGCTCGGGCTGCCCAACCCCGTCAGTTCCTGCACGTGAATCGGACGTGGATGTCGGTGCGCCCACGCAGGATGTAGGTCGGTTCGTAGCGGTATCGGCGGTTGCCGGCCGGTCCGTGGAATTCCGCGTCGATGGTGATGTCGCCCATCCGGCCCAGGGACACCCGGCCATCGACCCGCGCGAGCGGACCCATCCGGGTACTGTGCCGAAGCCAGCGGTGCGGAAGTCGACGGTGGCAAAGTCGGTCATGAGCGTGCGTCCTCCTGGGGTCCCGAACTGCCGTGGGCTTGCTAAGCGTGTGTCTCGACACGTGGTCAACGATCGCTTCCCGCGGTCCACGTACGATCGGCGTGTTCGGGTGGCGCTCAATGAGACGGGGTAGGAATGGCATCGGCGCGGCGGATCGGGGCGCCCGAAGCGAAGAATCGCAAGGTGCTTCTCGATGCCGCCGAACAGTTACTCCTCGACGAGGGCTATGCGGCGGTGACCTCACGCCGGGTCGCTGACAAGGCGGGACTCAAACCGCAGCTCGTGCACTATTACTTCCGCACCATGGATGACCTCTTCCTCGAGGTGTTTCGCCGCTATGCCGACCAGGGCATGGAGGCTCACCGGCGGGCGCTGCAGAGTCCGCAGCCGTTGTGGGCGTTGTGGCGATTCGGTATCAACCCGACCGCCAGCCGGCTGACCATGGAGATGGCCGCGCTGGCCAACCACCGGAAGGCCTTGGGCGCGGAGATCTCGCGATACGCCGAGCGCTTCCGGGAACAGCAACGCGAAGTTTTCGTGACCGCGCTGGCCAAGCACGAGGTGTTGCCGGACGAGATCCCGCCGGTGGTCTGGTCGATCCTGCTGACCGGTTTGTCGACAGTGGTGATGCTGGGCGAGGCACTGGGCGTGACCGCGGGACACGCCGAGACACTCGACGTCGTCGAGCGGTATCTGACGCTGATGGAGGGTCCACCGCAGCCGATTGAGGACTCAGCTCACCAGTGGCGCAGTGAGCAGAGTGCACCCTTGGCGCCGGAGTTCTCCGCGACGACGACGCCATCCACGGCCAGCACGCAGTGAAAGTTCGGTGGCGTTGCGGATAACCCGCTGGTGGCCGCGACCATGGCCCACTCGTCGGGGTTCGCTAGCGCGACGTTGAGCACCCACTTCTGGGTCGGGCCGACATCGGCCTCGATCTTGGGGCTGAACATGTACGGGTCGTGACTGTAGTCCGACCAGGTCGGCGGTTCGGTGTCGCGGTAATAGATGTCGGCGGCGCGGAAGGGCCGCTCGGCGAAGACGCTGTAGGTGACCTGGTGCATCACCGGTTCCTCGGCGTAGGCCCTGACTTCGGCGGCCGCTACCCCGACAATTGCCATGGCGAGCGCGGAACCCACCCGGACGAACCTCATGGCGAAGCCTGGCACGCCGCCTCCTTAAGGGAAACCCGACCAACGGATTCTAGGTCGTCAGTGCGGCGTCGACCGGCGATTCGAGTGAGCTCAGGTGGCCTTGTTCAACACCCGTTCCGCGGCGGCCCAGTGCTCGTCGGACGCCCATAGCTCGGCAAATGCCGCGATTGCCTCGGCGGGCGTTGCCCCGACAATGACCCGTTTGATATGCCCGGCCGACCGGTTCGCCGCCGAGCGCGTGTCCGTTCAGCGCGGCGATCACAGGTGCGGGGAATCGTTCGATACGGTCGCAGCTCGTCCGCATCCGCCGTGCCATACCCGCCGCCTCGTCCCGGGTGCGCAGTGCACTGAGTTCTTTGAGATCGCCGCCCGAGACGAAGGCGCGGTTACCGCCACCGGCGATGACCAGAACCCTGGCGCCGGCCGCCGCGTCGAGGGCCTCCTCGAACTCGCCCATGGTCGACAGCGCGATGGCGTGCGGGCGTGCGAATGGTCGATCGTCAGGCCCGCCAGGCCGTCGCTGCAATCGAGGTCGACCATGGTTGGTTCTCCGATTTGGGTATTGGCATTCTCGGGCTGCGAGAATAGCATCGCCAGCGAACCCCGAGGTGCAGGCAGGTAGATGCGGAATATCCCAGTTGAGCTGAGGAAACAGTACGAGCAAGAGGGGTGGTGGACCCAGGAAACCCTCGGCGAACTGCTCGCCCGCGGGCTCGCCGCGAGCCCGAAGGCCGGCTTTCGCGTGCATTCCGAGGTCCGCCCGTTCACCGGCACATTCCGAGATGTCGAGATCATGGCCCGCCGCCTGGCCGCGGGCCTGCGCGCCCGGGGCGTCGGGCCGGGCGATGTCGTCGCCTTCCAGCTGCCCAACTGGGCGGAGGCCGCGGTCACTTTCTGGGCGTCGGCGTTCCTGGGGGCGGTGGTCGTGCCGATCGTGCACTTCTACGGCCGCAAGGAGTTGGGCTACATCATCGACACCGCCAAGCCCAGGGTGCTCATCACCACCGAGCGGTTCCGGCACATGGAGTTCCAAGCCGACCTCTGTGCCGACATCCCGATCGTCGGACTCGTCGGCACCGACTTCGAGGAACTGCTGGCCGACGAACCGATGGTCGGTGAACTGCATACCGATCCCGCCGCGCCTGCGCTCATCGCGTTCACCTCCGGTACCACCCGTGATCCGAAGGGGGTGATCCACAGCCATCAGACCCTCAGCTTCGAGACCCGCCAACTGCTGCAGAACTACCCGCCTGACCGCGGCCGCCAGATCACGGCCACCCCGGTCGGCCACTTCATCGGAATGGTGGGTGCCTTCCTCATTCCGGTCATCGAAGGTGCGCCGGTCGACCTCTGCGATGTGTTCGATCCGGGTCGAATCCTCGAACTGATGCAGAGCGAGGGCATGTCGTTGGGCGGCGGCCCGCCATACTTCGTGATGAGCCTGCTCGATCATCCGGACTTCACCGATGCGCATCTGTGCCGGATCACGACCGTCGGACTCGGTGGATCGACCGTACCCGCGGCGGTCACCCGCCGGCTCGCCGATCTTGGCATCTTCGTGTTTCGGTCCTACGGCAGCACCGAGCATCCCTCGATCACCGGGTCGGGGGCCGACGCGCCGGAGGACAAGCGTCTGCTCACCGACGGCGACGTCCGTCCTGGCGTGGAGATCCGGTTGACCGCCGAAGGCGAAATCCTCTCCCGGGGGCCCGACCTATGCCTGGGCTACACCGATGACGAGCTGACCGCTCAGGCGTTCGACGAGCAGGGCTGGTATCACACGGGCGATATCGGGATCCTCGACGAGGACGGCTATCTGACGATCACCGACCGCAAGGCGGACTTCATCATTCGCGGCGGGGAGAACATCAGCGCACTGGAGGTGGAAGAGCTACTGCTGGCCATGCCTCAGGTGGCCGAAGCGGTGGTGGTGGCCGCCCCGGAGCCACGGCTGGGCGAGCGGGTGGCTGCTGTCCTGCGGACTAGGGACGGCTACGCCATGCCCACGCTGGAGGAAGTCCGTGCGCACTTCCAGCGGTCGGGTGCTGCCAGGCAGAAATGGCCGGAGGAACTGCATCACGTCGACGACTACCCGCGCACTGCCAGCGGGAAGGTGCAGAAGTACCTGGTGCGCAAGGCAATTGCTGGGTGCTAGCCGCCGTCAATCAGTCCGGCAGGTTCATGTCGACCTGGTTGGCGGCGGCTAGCGAGCGGTGATGGAGCCGAAGCTCACAGACCGATATACACCGACTTCGTGTTGAAGTAAGCCTCCAGTCCCTTCTTGCCTCGCTCGCCGCCCCAACCCGACTGCTTGTGGCCACAGATCGGCATTGACGGATCGGCCGCCAATGCGGAGTTCACCCAGATCTGGCCGCCGCGAAGCGCATTCGCCACGCGGTGCGCGCGGCTGAGGTTTTCGGTCCAGATGGCACCGGCCAGCCCGTAGTCGGTGTCGTTGGCGGCGGCGATCGCTTCTTCCTCGTCGTCGAACGGGATCACCGAGCCGACGGGGCCGAAGATCTCCTCGCGGATCAGCCGCATATCCGGTGTGGTGTTGGCGATGATCGTCGCCTCGTAGAAGTATCCGCGACGGTCCATCGGCTTACCTCCGGTGATCACCTCGGCGCCGCGGCTCACGCCTTCGGAGACGATGTCATGCACTCGTTTGCGCTGCTTCTCGCTGATCAGCGGCCCGAGAACCGAGGTGGGGTCGTCGTATCCGCCCATCGGCAGCATCTGGGCAAATGCGGCCAGACCCTCGACGACCTGGTGGTAGATCTTGCGCTGAACGTAGATGCGGGAGGTGCAGGAGCAGTTCTGTCCCGACCCGGCGAGCAGACCCATACCGGCGCCCATGATCGCCTTCTCGAGGTTGGCGTCGTCGAACATGATCAGTGGCGACTTGCCCCCCAGCTCCAGCGTCAGGCGCTTGAGGTTGCCCGCCGCAGCCTTGACGATGAGCCGACCCACTTCGGTCGATCCGGTGAACGCGATCTTGTCGACGTCGTGGTGGGCGGTCAGCGCGGCGCCGGTGGTCTCGCCGTGGCCGGTGATGACGTTGAGGACACCGTCGGGCAGTCCTGCCTCACGGAAGATCTCTTCCAGCTTCAGCGCCGACAGCGGAGTCTCTTCGGCGGGCTTGAGTACCGCGCTGCATCCCGCCGCCAGCGCGGGTGCGACCTTCAACATGGCGATGAAGAAGGGCCCGTTCCACGGGATGATCAGGCCGACAACGCCGACCGGCTCCAACTGGGTGAAGGTGTGGTACTCCTCGAAGTGGCCGAGCAACCCATCGGAGATGAGGTTGGCCGATTCGCCGTGGATCTTGCCCACCCAGCCGGCGTAGTAGACGAGCATCTCGTTGGCGACCTTGATGATCTGCCGTGCGGCCATCGCGTTCATGCCGTTGTCGCGGGCTTCGATCTCGGCGAGTTCATCGGTGCGCGCCTTGATGATCTCCGCGGCACGGAAGAGCACTTCGGCTCGGTGGGCAGCGGGAAGCTTGCGCCACACCCCGGACTCGAAGGTTTCCCGGGCCCGGGCCACCGCCTCGTCGACGGCCGCCTGGTCGGCATGGGGGACTTCCGCGATCTGTTCCTCGGTCGAGGGATTGAAGACCGGGATGATCGCCGAGTTGCGGGATTCGAACACAGGATCGACATCAACGATGTTGCTCAATGTCTTTCACCCTTTCAGTATTGAAAAACTTGCGGAGTACGCAGGAAGGTCGTTTGCCGATCGCCGCCGGCAATCGGGGGTTAGTCGGGAAGTTTTACGGACGTGTCGGTAGCGGCGAAGTATCCGGCGCGGAACCCGAAGACCATCGCGGGACCGATGGTTCCGCCGGCGCCGCCGTAGGCGCGGCCGGTTACGCCAGCCATGGCGTTGCCAGCCGCGTAGAGCCCGGCAATCGGCGTGCCGCTGACATGCAGCACCCGGCCGTCGGCGTCGGTGCGCGGACCACCCTTGGTGCCCATCGAGCCGATCGAGATCGGCACCGCGAAGTACGGTGCGGTGTCGATGGGCCCCAACGTCTTTCCGGCGGTGGTCGTCGCCTTGTCGTCACCCCAATAGCCGTCGTAGGCACTGCCGCCGCGGCCGAAGTCGGGGTCGACCTCCTTGGCGACGTTGTCGTTCCAGCGGTTCAGAGTCGCCGCCAGCCCGTCGGGATCGATGCCCGTCTTCTCGCCCAGCTCGGTGAGATCCGCCGATTGGTTGAACCACTCGGGGGGAAGGCCGTCGGGCTCGATGCCCAGGAAGCCGTAATGCTTGAGGTGCAACGAGTCGAACACCATCCAGGCCGGGTCGTTGACGTAGCCGCCTCGCGGGTCGAGATAGTGGAACGCGCCGGCCATGGAGTTGTAGTCGCAGGCTTCGTTGACGAAACGCTTGCCTGCCCGGTTGACGATGATGCTGCGCGGACGGGTGCGCTCCAGCCGCACACTGCGGCTACGGGGCTTGCCCTCGATGGTGTCGTCGGGGATCTGCACGATCGGCACCCACCAGGCTTCGCCCATGTTGCCGAGATCCGCACCCGCGGCCATCGCCATGCGCAATCCGTCGCCGGTGTTGTTCGGCGGGGACACCGCGCCGCGCATCGGGCCACGCAGGAACGCGCCCGCCAGCGACTCGTCCCACTCGAAGCCGCCGGTGCCGAGGATCACGCCCTTACGTGCCCGCACGGCGATCTCCTTGTCGCCCAGCGCGATTCGTACACCGATCACCGAGCCGGCGTCGGTGATCAGCTCGAGTGCCCTGGCGCCGGTCACCGGCACGACACCGCGGTCCAGCAGACCTTTGAGCAGTCCGGCGATCAGCGCGGCGCCGGCCACGACGACCTCGCCGCCACGGTCGTCGACGTCGGCGTTGAGCCGCGCCCGGGTTTCGGCGTCGAAACCGACGTTGCTCCAGTCGGCGGGAAACGCCGTGATCTTCTGCGCCCACTCGCCCACGCGGGACACCTCATAGGGCATCGGGCTCAGCGACCGGCCTCCGACGGTCTTGCCGCCCGGCAGCTCGGGCTTGTAATCCATGTAACCAGGGGCGATTTCGAAGCGCGCGTCACTGTTGGCTTCGACGAAGTCGATCACCGACTCGCCGGTACGCACGAAGGTCGACACCAGCTCCTCGTCCATCGCGCCGAGGGCCTGGGCGCGCAGGTAGGCCATCGCGTCCTCGACGGGCAGGTCGACATCGGGGGAGCGGTGGTGGGCCGGTGTCCAGACGATGCCGCCGGACACCGCGGTGGTACCGCCGATGGTCTGGGCCTTCTCGTAGACCGCGACCGTGGCGCCGTTGACCGCAGCGGTCAGCGCTGCCGTCATCCCGGCAGCGCCGGTGCCGAGAACGACGACGTCGATCTCGTGGTCCCAGGCTTGCGTGGCAGGGTGCGCCATAGCGGGCTCCTCATCTCCAGTCCCATTGCGGCACACAAAAATTGGTGTGCATATAACGAACGTGGGTGTTCGGTTGTTGTCACGCTAACGACGTCGATCACGGGGTGTCAAGCGTGTGCGGCGGCATTTGCGCAGTTCAGCGGGGTGCTTAACTCAAAATCGCGGAAAGTCGTTCGGCGGCGGCGATCACGGTCTCCCTGCCGCGTAGCACGACATCCTCGCGATGGGAGATCAGGTTGATACACGTGGGCGGAGAAGCCGGCGGCCGGTGTACCGGGACGGCCAGGCCGTATGTGTTCGGCTCGACCTCGCCGTGGGTGATCACCCAACCCTGTTCGCGAGTCTTGGTTACCAGTGGGCGTTCGCCGGGCCGCGGCGTCATGCTGGCCAACAGCGCGATGCCCGCGGCGCCGCGTTCCAGGGGATGGCGGCTGCCTTCGTGGAAGGACAGCTGGTAGGACACGTGCGTGGGCACGATGACGGCGATCGCGACCTGTTGGTCGCCCTCGGCGATCAGAAGCGACACCGTGGTATCCAACTCGTCGGCGAGGCCGCGCAGGGTGGGAAGCCCGAGTTCGCGGATGTTGTTGTCGAACGACGCCCCGAGTGCGGCCAGCCCGGATGCCGGCCGGTACCGCCCGTCGTTTCCCTTGGCCACCAGCCGGTAGGACGCCAGGGTGCTCAACAGTCGGTAGGCGATGGTGCGGTGTACTCCGATGTGCTCGGCCACCTGCTGAATGGTCAGGCCGCCCTTGGTGGCGGCGACCAGCTGTAACGCCCGCAGGCCACGGGCCAGGGTCTGCGACCCCGGCGCGGTGCCGGTCGGGCTTTCCACCTGCGTTTGCGTCATGACGTCCTCATGGCTGAGATGCGGTGACTTCCACGGAGCACTCCGAGGCGCCTTGACAGACCGCATCGCGAGAGTGATGCTCTTAAACTATCGCACACCATAGTTCAATAAATACACACACCGCTTACAAAAAGCGAGAATCCCATTATCATCGAGGATTGGGGCCAACGGGTGCCGGAGTTCGAAAGCGTCTGGAGTGACCTACAGGGCGTTCCGTTCGCGCAGGGTTATCTCGACGCCGGTGGCGTGCGCACGCGCTACCTGCACGCCGGTGATCCCGGTCTGCCGACCCTGGTGCTGCTGCACGGCTCGGGCGGCCACGCCGAGGCGTATGTCCGCAACCTGGAAGCCCACGCCGAGCACTTCTCCACCTGGTCGATCGACATGCTCGGCCACGGATACACCGACAAGCCCGGCCACCCGCTGGAGATCGCCCACTACGTCGGTCATCTGACCGATGTGCTGGATGCCATCGGTGCCGAACGGGCGCACGTGTCCGGCGAATCGCTTGGCGGCTGGGTTGCGTCGCGTTTCGCCGTCGACCACGCCGACCGGCTGGACCGGTTGGTGCTCAACACCGCCGGCGGTTCCCAGGCGGACCTCGAGGTCATGAAGCGGATCGTCACCCTGTCCATGGCCGCGGCCGAGAACCCGAGCTGGGAGACCGTGCAGGCCAGGATCAAGTGGCTGATGGCCGACAAGTCCAAGGACTACGACGACATCGTAGCCAGCCGGCAGCGGGTGTACCGCCAGCCCGGATTCGCCGCCGCGATGCGCGACATCATGGCGCTGCAGGACCCCGAGATCCGCCAGCGAAACATCATGGGCCCCAGTGACTATGGTGCCATCACGGCTCCCACCTTGGTGTTGTGGACCAGCGACGACCCGACTGCGGACACCCACGAGGGCCGCCGCATCTCGGAGATGATCCCCGGTGCGCGCTTCGAGGTCATGGAAGGGTGCGGTCACTGGCCGCAATACGAGGATCCCAAGACGTTCGACCGCTTGCACATCGACTTCCTCCTGGGCCGGTGAGCATGAACAACTCTGCCCATGGTTCGGTGACCGACGCCGACACCGATGTCGACGTCGTCGTGGTCGGTGCCGGCCCGGTCGGCATGACCCTGGCGAACATCCTTGGTATCCAGGGTGTTCGCGTGCTGATCGCCGAGGAGCGCGACGCTCTCATCGACTACCCGCGCGGTGTCGGGCTGGACGACGAGGCCTTGCGCAGCTTCCAGTCCATCGGCGTCGTCGACGCCGTGTTGCCGCACACGGTGCCCAATCAGATCCTGCGCTTCTTCGACGGCAAGCGACGGCTGCTGGCCGAGATGGCGCCGCCGGACGCCCGATTCGGCTGGCCCAAGCGCAACGGGTTCGTTCAGCCTCTCGTCGATGCCGAGCTGTGCCGGGGCCTGGACAGGTTCGACCACGTCCAGATCGCCTGGGGCCAGCCCATGGTCTCCGTCACCGAGAACCCCGACGGTGTCGTCGTCGAGCTGGGGGCCGGTACCTCCGGGGTCCGAAAAGTCCGGGCCCGCTACATCGTCGGCTGCGACGGCGGCCGCAGTGCCACCCGCCGGCTGATGGGCGTGTCCTTCGACGGCACGACCTCGTCGACGCGGTGGCTGGTGGTCGACGTCGCCAACGACCCGCTCGGACATCCCAACAGTGAGGTCGGCGCGGACCCGGCCCGGCCCTACGTGTCGATCTCGATCGCGCACGGAATCCGGCGATTCGAGTTCATGATCCACGCCGACGAATCCGACGAGATGGCCGAGGACCCGGCGTTCGTTGCCGAGATGCTCTCGACGCTGATTCCCTACCCGGACAAGGCCGACATCATCCGCAGGCGGGTCTACACCCACCATTCCCGCATCGCCGGATCCTTCCGGGCGGGACGGTTGTTCATTGCCGGTGACGCCGCCCACCTGATGCCGGTGTGGCAGGGCCAGGGCTACAACAGCGGTATCCGCGACGCGTTCAACCTGGGCTGGAAGCTGGCGGCGGTGGTCAACGGCCAGGCGCGCCAGGAGCTGCTCGACAGCTACGACGTCGAACGGCGCAAGCACGCCCGGGCGATGATCGACCTGTCGACCACGGTGGGCAGGGTGATCTCGCCGACCAACCCCCGCGTCGCCGCCGCGCGCGACGTGGTGATCAGGGCGGCATCTCTGGTGCCGACGCTCAAGCGCTACATCCTCGAGATGCGGTTCAAGCCGATGCCGTTCTACGACCAAGGCGCGGTGGTGCACAACGAGCCGCCGTCACCAGGGGTGGGGACGCTGTTCATCCAGCCCCGGGTGGATACCCGCGTCCAGCGCGACGTGCTGCTCGATGACGTCATCGGACCGTGGTTCGGCGTCCTGTCCTGGAACAACAACCCGCGGAAGATTCTGGGCGAGAGGGCCTTCGAAGAATGGAAGGCAATCGGTGCGAGGTTCCTCGCGCTGCGGCCGGTGACCCAGCTGTCCTGGCCCGACCAGGACGATCCCGACGTCGTGGTGGTCGGTGATCGCACCGGTGCCCTCAAGGCATGGTTCGACGCCCGCGAGGAATCGGTGTTGTTCCTACGCCCCGACCGCTGCATCGCCGGTTCCTGCATCGCCCAGCGCGCCCCGGAATTGAGCGCGGCTCTGATGAACAAGCTCACCCTCACGCCGGGAGGCAACGATGGCTCTGGCCCTGTGCTGTATGTCCCACAGTCCCCTGCTGAACCTTCCCGGACCGTCGGCGGAACTACTTGACGACGTGGAGGACGCGCTGGGACACGCACGTGACTTCGTCACCGAGTACGACCCCGAATTGGTCGTCATCTTCTCGCCGGACCACTACAACGGGTTCTTCTACCGGCTGATGCCGCCGTTCTGCATCGGCACGGCCGCGGTGGGGGTCGGCGATTACGGAACCGCCGCCGACGCCCTCGACGTCCCACGCGAACTGGCCATGGAATTGGCCGGTGCGGTGCTCGATGCCGGTGTGGACGTGGCGATCTCGGCCGGGATGGATGTCGATCATGGCACCGTCCAGCCGTTGGAGAAGCTCTTCGGCAGCAGCACCGCGGTGCCCGTCATCCCGATCTTCATCAACTCGGTCGCCACTCCGCTGGGGCCGCTGCACAGGTCCAGGGCACTGGGCACTGCGGTGGGAGAGTTCCTCGCGACCCTCGATCGGCGGGTGCTCGTCATCGGTTCGGGTGGGTTGTCGCACGACCCACCGATTCCCACTCTGGCCACGGCACCGCCGGCCGCGCTGGAACGCATCGTCGATGGCAAGCCCATGACCGTCGAACAGCGGCAGGCGCGTCAGGATGCCGTGATTGCCGCGGCTCGCGAGTTCGCCACGGGGCAGGGAAGTCTGCAACCGCTGAACCCCGAGTGGGACCTGTCGTTGCTCGATCTGCTCGACAACGGACGGTTCGGCGAGTTCGACGGGTGGACCAACGCGTGGATTGCGCGGGAGGCCGGCAATTCGGCCCATGAAGTCCGCACCTGGGTGGCCGCGTTCGCCGCGCTGGCGGCCGCGGGTCCGTATCGGACAGCGGTGAGCTACTACCGCGCCGCACCCGATCTGATCGCCGGTTTCGCGGTGCGTGCGGCGGTACCGACGGGAGCCGCTCGGTGAGCGTGGAATCGTTCGACACCCACGTCGACGTGCTGGTCGTCGGATCCGGCGGCGCCGGTATGACGGCGGCGCTGGCTGCCCACGCCGCGGGGCTGGACACGCTGGTGATCGAAAAGGCCTCGCACTTCGGCGGATCCACCGCGCTCTCGGGTGGCGGTATCTGGGTTCCGGGTGCGCCGTCGCAGAAGCGGGAGGGATATACGCCCGATCCCGAAGGCGTCAAGAACTATCTGCGGCAGATCACCGAGGGCCTGGTGAGCGAAGAGCGCATCGCCGCCTACGTCGACCATGCGCCGCAGATGATGGAGTTCCTGGAGAACATCAGCAGCTGGCTGGAGTTCGTCTGGAAACCCGGCTACGCCGACTACTACCCGGAGCTGCCCGGCGGTTCGCAGCTGGGCAGCACCATCAACGTTCCCCCCATCGATCTGCGCAAGCTCGGCGAGGACGAGGAGAACCTGCTCAAACCGCTGGCGCTGGCGCCGAAGGGAATCTGGCTGGGCCCTAAGGATCTCCGGCTCTTCTACCAGGTCCGCCAGAACTGGCGGGGCAAGGTCGTGCTGGCCAAGCTTCTCCTGCGTAAGTTCCGCGCCCATGCGTTCGGGGAGCGGATCGCCGCCATCGGCCAGTCTCTGGTTGCCCGGATGCGGCTGGCCATGCGCGAACAGGGGATCCCGCTGTGGCTCGACGCTCCAATGACCGAGTTGATCACCGACGTCGATGGTGCGGTGGTCGGTGCGGTTGTCGAGCGCGACGGCCGTCAGCAGCGCGTGGGCGCCCGCCGTGGCGTGATCCTGGCTAGCGGTGGATTCGACCACGACATGAGCTGGCGCCGTGAGTATCTTCCCGAACTCGAACACGACTGGAGCTTCGGAAACCCGGTGGCCATGGGTGACGGCATCCGGGCCGCGGAGAAGGTCGGTGCATCCACCGACCTGCTCGACGAGGCTTGGTGGTTCCCCGCAATGTGCTGGCCGGGCGGCCGGCTGCAGTTCATGCTCAACGAGCGGATGATGCCGTCGCAGTTCGTGGTCAACGCCGCGGGTAGGCGATTCATCAACGAGGCGGCTCCGTACATGGACTTCGCGCACGCCATGATCGCCGGCGAGCGCAGCGGGGTCGGCCACATTCCCTGCTGGCTGATCACCGACACCAGGTCGTTCCATCGGTACGTGGTGGGCGGACACCTGCCGATCCCCAAGGTTCCCGGTGCACCGGTACCGACCGGTCGCAAGGTCCCACAGGCGTGGCTGGACTCCGGGGTGGTGTGCTCGGCGCCCACACTCGACGAGCTGGCGGTCAAGATTGGCGTGCCCCCCGCCGAGTTGTGCCGTACGGCGGAGCGGTTCAACACGCTGGCCCGCGCCGGCCACGACGACGACTTCAACCGCGGTGACAGCGCCTACGACAACTACTACGGCGATCCCACGCTGCCGAACCCGAATCTGTATCCGCTCACCACGCCGCCGTATCTGGCGTTCCAGATCATCCTCGGCGATCTCGGCACATCAGGAGGTCTGCGCACCGACGAATACGCGCGCGTACTGCGCTCCGACGACACGGTGATCGACGGGCTCTACGCGGCGGGCAACACCTCGGCGGCGGTGATGGGTCGCAGTTACGCCGGGGCCGGGGCAACCATCGGCCCGGCCATGACGTTCGGCTACATCGCCGCCAGACACATCGCCGATCGTGGCGGAAACCCCGCAACAGGCAATGACATTGGAAAGAATTCGACGCATTCCATCGGAGGTAAGTAATGAAGATTTCGCTGTTCTACGAGTTCCCGCTGCCCCGGCCGTGGGGTGAGGACGACGAGCACCAGCTTTTCCAGGACGGACTGGTCGAGGTAGAGGCCGCCGACAAGGCGGGGTTCTCCACTGTGTGGCTGACCGAACACCACTTCCTGGAGGAGTACTGCCACTCCAGCGCCCCGGAGATGTTCTTGGCCGCGGCCAGCCAGCGCACCAAGAACATCCGGCTGGGCTTCGGCGTGATGCACCTGCCGCCGCCCATCAATCACCCGGCCCGCATCGCCGAACGGGTCTCGACACTGGACCACCTGTCCAACGGCCGGGTCGAGTTCGGAACCGGTGAAGGCTCCTCGGTGGCCGAGCTCGGTGGCTTCAACATCGACCCGGCCGACAAGCGGACGATGTGGGAAGAGGCCCTGGAGGTTTCGATCCGCTGTATGACCGAGGACCCGTTCACCGGGTTCAAGGGACAGCATGTCGAGATGCCCGCCCGCAACGTCATCCCGCACCCGCTGCAGAAGCCGCACCCTCCGGTGTGGGTGGCCTGCACCCGGCCGTCCTCGGTGAACATGGCCGCCGAGAAGGCCATCGGCGCCTTGAGCTTCGCCTACACCGGCCCCGGTCCACTCAAGGACCGGGTGGACACCTACTACAAGGACTTCGAGGAGAAGGGCACGCCCGTCACCCCGGCGATGAACCCGAACATCCTGGCCATCGGCGGCGATCTGTCGATGATGGTGGCGCGCACCGACGACGAGGCGGTCAAGCGACTGGGCGTCGGTGGCGGGTTCTTCTCGTTCGGCATCATGCACTACTACCTCACCGGCATGCATACACCGGGCCGGACCAAGGTCTGGGAGCTCTACGAGGAGGCCGTCAAGGAGGATCCGACGCTGGCCTACGGTCCCGGCCGCGGCGCGATCGGATCACCGGATACGGTCCGGCAGTTCCTGCGGGAGTACGAGGCCAGCGGCGTCGACGAGATCATCCTGCTGCTCAACCCGCGCGCCCACGAAGGCGTCATGGAGTCGATCGAGATCATGGGCAAGGAGATCCTGCCCGAGTTCATCGAGCGCGACGAGAAGGCCGTGGCCGCCAAGGCCAAGCGTCTGGAGCCGGTCATCGAGAAGGTGGAGGCCCGCCGTCGGCCGTCGGAGGCACCGCTGTTCGACGACACCTACGCGTTCGGTGGCCTGCCCACCGGACAGGGCGGCAAGTTCACCGCCAGCGAGATCCCCGAGGCGTGGGCCGAGATCAACGAGGGCCGCGTGCAGGCAGCACAGGCCGAAAAGGATGCCCGCGCGCGTGAGGCCAGTAGCTGAGGGATCGGGCCGTTGACGAGTCTCGCGCGACTGCTGCGCTACGACGACCGCCGGGTCGTCGTGACCGGGTGTTCCTCCGGGATCGGTGCGGCGCTGTGCGAACAGCTCGCTGAACTCGGTGCGCACGTTGTCGGCTTGGACCTTCGGCGTCCCGACAACGCCGGCGGGGTGCATGACTTCGTCGAGCTGAATCTCGCCGATCCGGACTCCATCGAGCGGGCCGCCGTTGCGGTCGGCGGCCCGCTCGATTCGGTGTTCAACGTCGCGGGTGTGTCTTCGGGGATCGGCGACCCGCTGCGGGTGGTCACCATCAACTTCCTCGGCACCCGGATGTTCACCGAGGCAGTACTGCCCGGCCTGAAATCCGGCTCGTCGGTGGTAAGTGTGTCCTCGCTGGCTGCTTCGGCCTACCGTGAGCACCTACCGCAGGTTGCCGGCCTCCTGGCGACCACCTCGATGGCCGAGGGTATCGCCTGGTGTGGGGAGCACCCCGAGGCGTTGGCCGATGGCGGCTACCGGCTATCCAAGGAGGCGATCATCGGATACACCGTCCGCAGCGCAGTATCGCTGGGCGCCAATGGGGTCCGGATCAACTGCAGCGGCCCGGGTGTGACCGAGACCCCGATCCTGGACCAGCTGCGGTCCGCCTACGGCCAGGATTACCTCGACAACTTCCCCCAACCGCTGGGGCGGGTGTCGAATCCGGCCGAACAGGCTGCGGTGCTGGCGTTCCTGGGCAGCCCCGCCGCCGGATACATCACCGGTCAGGTGCTCTGGGTCGACGGCGGCATCCTGGCGGCGCGTCAAGCCGTCGATTTCGAGAAGGGGTGACCAAGGAGTGAACGCTGTGGCCAGCATGGCCGATTTCCGCCGGACGTCCGACGACGTGCGCAACTGGGGCCGGTGGGGAGATGCCGACGAACTCGGCACACTGAACTTCATCACCCCGGAGAAGGTTGCGCAGGCAGCCGCATTGGTTCAGCACGGCAAGGTGTTCCCGCTCGGGGTGGACTTCGGCTCATCGGGTCCGCAGGGGGCGTTCCAGTACCGCCAGAACCCCACCCACGTGATGACGGTCGACGGCGGTGACGCCGAGACCCTGCTGCGGTACGGTCCTGCGTGGCTGCAGAACCCGTCGGCGGTGCAACTCAGCGGCTACTCTACGGCCGGCCCGATGCGCTTCAACGACGACCTGATCATCATGCCGCTGCAGGCGGCCACCCAGTGGGACGCGCTCTCGCACGTCTACTACGAGGACAAGCTCTACAACGGTTTCCCGGCCGATTCGGTGACCAGCCTGGGCGCCTACTATCTCGGGATCGACAAGGTGGTCGGCAAGGGCATCACCTCGCGTGCCGTCCTGCTCGACATCGTCAAGCTGCGCGGCGTGCCCACCTTCTGCGAACTCGGTGAGCCGATCACGCCGGCCGAACTCGACGAGGCAGCCAGGACCCAGGGCGTGACGGTAGAGCCTGGCGACATCGTGCTGGTTCGAACCGGTTGGTGGGCAAGATTTCTCGAGACCGGGGACGGTTCAGAGCCGGGCGCGGGACTGGATTGGACTTGCGCCTCGTGGCTGCATGATCACCAGGTGGCCGCGGTGGCGGCCGACAACCTGATGGTCGAGAACCCGGTATCGGCGGTCGATGGCGCGATCCTGCCGATGCACATGTTGTGCCTGCGCGACATGGGTCTGATGCTCGGCGAGTACTGGAACCTCACTGAACTGGCCGCCGACTGCGCCGCGGACGGACGCTATGAGTTCCAGCTCATCGCACCACCACTGAGTGTCACCGGCGCCGTCGGCTCACCGGTCAATCCGATTGCGATCAAGTGAGGTCCTCACGATGACGGAAACTCCGCTGGTCGTCGGTCTCGGCGGCACGCTACGCGCCGATTCCTCGACCGAACGCGCGTTGCGGCACTGCCTAGCGGCCGTCGAGGCCCAGGGCGGACGCACCGAGCTGTTCTGCGGCGCCGACCTGGATCTGCCGATGTACAACCCGCATGACGCGGCACGCACCGCCGAGGCCGCCGGGCTCATCGACGCCCTGCGTCGTGCCGATGCCGTCGTGGTGGCCTCACCCGGCTACCACGGTGCGGTGTCCGGACTGGTGAAGAACGCGCTGGATTACTTCGAAGACCTCCGGGACGGACCCACGGTCTATTTGGACAACAAGCCCTGGGGCGTCATCACCTGCGCGTACGGGTGGCAGGCCGCGGTCGGCACGCTGGGCCAGCTGCGGGTGATCGGTCACGCGCTGCGCGCCTGGCCGACGCCGCTGGGCGTGGCGATCAACTCGGCGGAACCGGTGTGGGACGCCGGCGGCGAACTGATCGACAAGGGGGTCCGCACCCAGCTGGAGCTGCTGGCCACCCAGGTGCTGACCTTCGCCCGGTCGGGCACTGCCGCTGCGGGGCGGCCATGACCTTCGCTCACCGCAAGCTCGTCGTCGACGGGCTCGACACGCATTTCCTGGAAGCCGGTGCCGGCGAGCCGGTGGTGTTGCTGCACGGCGGCGAGTTCGGCGCTAGCGCGGAGATCGGTTGGGAGAGAGTGATTCCCGCACTCGCCGAGCGCTATCGCGTGCTGGCCCCGGACATGCTGGGCTTCGGCGGCTCGGCCAAGGTGGTGGACTTCACCGACGGGCGCGGCATGCGGATCCGCCATGTTGCCCGGTTCTGCGCGCTGCTCGGGATCGACTCGGCCCACTTCGTCGGCAACTCGATGGGTGCAATCAACATGCTGGTCGACCTGACATCGGCCGCGCCCGTGCTGCCGATCCGCAGCGCGGTGACGATCTGCGGCGGGGGAGATATCCAGAAGAATCGGCACACCGGCGCGCTGTATGACTACGACGCTTCATTCGAGGCCATGCGTGCCATCGTCGAGGCGTTGTTCGCCGACCCGGCCTATCCCGCCGATGAGGCGTACGTACAGCGCCGCTACGAATCGAGCATCGCACCCGGAGCGTGGGAAGCGCTGGCCGCGGCGCGGTTTCGCCGCCCGGGACTCGAAGCGCCGTCGACGCCGTCGAGCAAGCGGGCCTACGAGCGCATCGGGGTTCCGGTTCTGGTGGTCGAGGGCGGCGAGGACAAACTGCTCGCGCCGGGATGGGCCGCCGAGATCGCCGGCCAGATCACCGGGGGGCGTTCGGCCGTCGTCGCCGGTGCCGGGCATTGTCCGCAGATCGAACAGCCCGAGGTTGTCGCACAACTTCTCCTCGAGTTCCTGGCGGCGTTGTAGCCAGCCGCGGACTCAGCTACCCACTTCGTCCACAAGCGGGGCCAAGTCCTGCGTTTGGCACAGGTTGAGAAAGTTCGTCATCATCTGCAACCGGGACCGGACAGCCTCGTCGTCGCGGATCTCCGGGTCGCCGCGGTCGGCGCCGTGCGTCGGCAGTCTCGACGTGAGGTAGCGAGGTACGTCAAGTAACCACGTGACACCCATGACCACCGCGTAGAGGATGACGTGACGGCGGAAGGCGGCGGAATCCAGCGCGGGTCCACCGCAGCCGTGGTATTCGGTCGCGAAGAGATCCAGCAGTGCCCCCAGGTGGTTATCCCACAACGAGGTCTCGGCGCTGCACAAAGCACCCCAGATCGCCATGGCGACATTCATGGTGCCGACACATCCCCAATCCAGCAGCCCGCAGTCGATGACTCCGGACTCGTCGGTCCAGAACCACGCATTGTCGACGTTGGCGTTCCAGTGGCACAGAGCGACAAAGTCGGTGTCCTGCTCGAGACGATTCCAGATCAGTGCCTCGTGTTCGGCAAATGCCACGGCGGTGCCGGCCAGCGTGGCCATGAAACGCGGTGTACGGATAGTGGCCGGCAGCAGTTGTGGGTTCGACTCGGCGAACGACTGGTAGGCGGCGACATTGCGACACAGCCGATCCCGCGTCAGCGTAGGCCGACGGCCGACTGACAGCTCCCGCATGTCCGTCGTGAACCCGCCGGTCAGCCGGGATGGGAGGGCACCGGCTTTCGCGGTGCCGGCCAGCCTGCCCAGCGCCCGGATGATCGCTTGGTAGTGCCCCAACTGGTCGGGCATCTCGTAGTCCAGACACTTGTGATATTGCGGCTCGATCCCGGCCTGGCCGAACTGAACCCGTTCGGTGAGCAGGATTCCGGTACCGGTCTCCTGGTGGTAGTCGGCGAACATGCAGTGCGGCACCGTGATCGGAAAGCCCGAATCGCGCGAGAGCAGCGCAAAACGCACCTCGGAGTCCATCTGGAACCTGCCGCGGTCGCGCACGGGATCCGTGCGATCACGGGAGAACTTGGCGAACAGCCGGGTCGGCGGGCCGGGTTTCCGATAGGCGACATCGAGCATCATCTTGCGACCGGTGCTCCCACCCGGAAACGGTGCCGCCTCGACGATCTGGATGACCTGATTGTCCGCTGACACGGCGCCGCCAAGGCGCAGCGCCCGGGTGAGGAAGTCGGCTCCGCCGGCTAGTAACGCATCGGGATCTGCGGGTATCTGCAGATGCCAATGGTCCCCGGTGACCCAGGGCGCCCAACTACTCGTGTGCACGCTGTGCTGCGGCGCGGGGCTATGCGATGGCGTCAAGGGCTGCGCGAGTCTCCAAGTCCACGAAGGCCGCCGCGTAACGCTGGGCGAAGGCCAGGCAGATGTCCGGACGCTGCCAGGAGTCGCCACCACTGAGAGTGGCGATCCAGATGGCCAGACCGTGCGCCATCGAGGCGCGGTAGTGCAACCACACCTCGTCGGCTGACGGTATCTCGTCGGCGGGCAGGGTCAACGCCATGCGGTATTCCTCGACGAGTGCGCGTTCGGTCGAACGCCGATCATCGTTCGTCAGGCTGCCTTGCAGGAAATAGCCCAGATCCAACGAGAAGTTGCCGCGCCGCACCATCTGCCAGTCCAGAAAGCCGACCTCGCCATCGGGCAGCACGTAGGTGTTGCCGATGTGCGGATCGCCGTGCAGCAAAGTCGGTGCGGCCTTGGTCAGCGTCGTGGTGTAGCGGGCCCAGATGTCGACGAAGAGCTCCGTGCCGTTCATGGCCGCGTAGGACAGCCGCCGTCATCCACTCTGGGGTGATCGCATCCCAGTCGTCGGGGACGGTGAGATGCGGCACGGTCACTTCAAGCAGCTGCCACCGTCGACGGGGAGCTGGATACCGGTGATGTAGCGGGCCTCGTCGGAAGCCAGGAACAACACCGCGTTGGCGATGTCCTCGGGTTCGACCCAGCCGATCGGCAGCGTGTGCATGAACTCGCCGACGACCTTGATGTCGTCCGGGCCCGGGTTCTCCAGGTCGGGGCGGAACAGCTTCATCGTGCCTTCGTTCATGAACAGCGGGGTGTTCACGTTGGTCGGATGCACCGAGTTGACCCGGATGTTCTTGGCGCCCAGCTCGACCGCGAAGGTCTTCATCAGTCCGACGACCCCATGCTTGGCGGCGACGTAGTGACCGCAATGGGGGTAGGCCTTAATGCCGCCGACCGAACTGGTCAGGATGATCGAGCCGCCGCGCTCACCCGCGAGGATGTGCGGCACACCGGCTTTCACCGTTTTCCACACGCCAGCCAGGTTGATGTCGATCATCGCGGTCCAGTCCACCTCGCTGGTCTGGTCCAGCGTCTGTCCGCCGTTGCCGATGCCCGCGTTCGCCACGATGACATCCAGCCGGCCGAATTCCTCGACACCGGCGTCGACGGCGCTCTTGAGGGCGTCGTAGTCACGGACATCGACCTGAGCGGTGAAAATCCGACCGCCGGCATTCTTGACCAGATCAGCGGTCTCGGCCAGATCCTCTGGCGTCGACGCGGCGACCAAGTCGACGGTGTCGATCTTCTTGCAGATGTCGACCGCGATGATGTCGGCGCCCTCCTGCGCCAGCCGGATCGCGTGAGCGCGGCCCTGCCCGCGTGCCGCACCGGTGATGAATGCGACCTTGCCTTCTACCCGTCCTGCCATAGTTCTTCAGTCCTCTTGCTCGTTGGTGGTGAATTTCAGGAAATGATCGTCGGCATGGCATCCCAGCCGCGTACTGCGGTGGTCTGCGATTTGCGCGCACCCGCCCAGTCGACCTCCCAGGTCGGGAAGCGTTTGAGGATCTCCTCCAGCGCGACGCGGCCCTCCATCCGGGCTAGCGCATTGCCCATGCAGAAGTGGGTGCCCGCCCCGAAGGTCATGTGCGACTTGAGTTCACGGTGGATGTCGAACACATCGCCGTCGGGGGCGAACCGGCGGTGGTCGCGGTTGGCGGCGCCGACCAGCATCAGCATCGCCGAACCCTCGGGCACCGTCTGGCCGTAGTACTCGATGTCGCGCGCTACGTAACGGGCGATCTGCAGAGCGGGTGGCTCCCAGCGCAGGATCTCCTCGATGGCCTGTGGGATCAGGGCCGGGTTCTCCACGAGCTCGCGGCGTTGATCGGGGTAGTCGGCCAGCGTCTTGCCAGCCCACCCGATCAGCCGGGTGGTGGTCTCCGAGCCGGCAGTGGCGATCACGGTCAAGTAGAGCAGCAACTCCTCGCGGTGCAGCCGCCGCCGGGTGCCGGTCTCGTCCTCGAACTCGGCGTTGAGCAAATCGGTCATGATGTCGTCGGAGGGGTGTTCGGTGCGCCAATCAATGAACTCGGCGAACACCTCGCCGGTGGCCAGCGCGTCGATCTTCTCCTTCTGCAGGGTGGCCTCGCCGTGATCGGTGATCTGGCGCTGCCGGTCCTCGGGAATCCCGAGGAGCATGCCGATCACCCGCATCGGCATCTGCTCGCCGAGATCGTTGACGAAGTCGAAGCGGCCCGTGCCGACCAGCGGATCCAGGCACCGGGCGGTGAACTCGCGGATCTGCGGCTCGAGGGCGGCCACCTTGCGCGGGGTGAACAATCGCGACAACAAGTTGCGGTGGATGTTGTGGATCGGCGGATCCTCGAAAATCAAGGTGCCGGGTGGGATCTCCATCCCCGATTTGATGATCTCCAGCAAGGCACCCCGCCCGGAGATGAACGTCTCGTGGTCGATCAAGCCCTTGTTGACGTCGTCGAAGCGGCTCAGGGCATAGAAATCGTGCTCGGGGTTGTAGTACAGAGGCGCGTGCTCGCGCAGCCGGGCGAACATCGGGTACGGGTCGATGTTGAGGTCGACGTCGTAAGGGTCGTAGTGGAGATTGTCGTGGTGAAGATGGTTGTCCGCGCTGACGGTCACACCAGCACTGTGGCAGTTCGTTTCGAAACGTGTCAATCTCGTGTGCGGATTGCGCGAGGTTCGCTCGCGAAGTGAGAGAACTAGCTTCTCTAGCTGCTCGGTTAACGCCGCGCCGCGATTGATCCCACAGGTCGCGGAAGGGTTGAATGGTGCGGTGGCGGTAACCGGGATATGACACTCGTTGCGGGCGTGGACTCGTCCACCCAGTCGTGCAAGATTGTGGTCTGCGACGCCGAGACCGGCGCGGTGGTTCGCTCGGCGGCCACCCCGCACCCGACGGGCACCGAGGTCGACCCCGAATACTGGTGGCAGGCCCTGCAGTGCAGCATCGACCAAGCCGGAGGTCTCGACGACGTCGAGGCGGTGTCGGTCGGGGGCCAGCAACACGGGATGGTGTGCCTGGACTCCGGTGGCGTGGTGGTGCGCCCGGCACTGCTGTGGAACGACACCCGCTCGGGCACGGCCGCCGCGGAACTGGTCGACGAGCTCGGTGCGGCCCGGTGGGCCGCCGAGATCGGCGTCGTGCCCGTTGCGTCGATCACGGTGTCCAAGCTTCGCTGGCTGGCCGATCACGAACCGGACCATGCCGATGCGACTGCCGCGGTGTGCCTGCCGCACGACTGGTTGACGTGGCGGCTGCGTGGGAGTTCCGACATCACGGCCTTGACCACCGACCGCAGCGACGCCAGCGGCACCGGGTATTTCTCAGCGGCGACCGGTGACTACCGCGACGATGTGCTGACCGCGGCGATGCGGGGCCGCCGTCCCGGCCTGCCCCGCGTGCTCGGACCGCGAGAGTCTGCCGGGACCACGGGTGGGATGCTGCTCGGGCCGGGTGCCGGTGACAATGCCGCTGCTGCATTGGGTCTGGGGGCGGATATCGGAGACTGTGTGATCTCGCTGGGGACCTCCGGGGTGGTCAGCGCCGTCGGTGAGGCCGCCGCGGAGGATGCCGACGGCCTGGTCGCCGGGTTCGCCGACGCGACGGGCCGCTACCTGCCGCTGGTGTGCACGCTCAACGGCGCGCCGATGCTGGCCGCCGTGGCGGCGATGCTGGGGGTGGACCTCGCAGAGTTCTCCCGGCTGGCGTTGAGTGCCCCGGCCGGGTCAGAGGGCCTGGTCTGGGTGCCCTACTTCGACGGTGAGCGCTCGCCGAATCTGCCCGATGCCGCCGGAGCGCTGCACGGCGTCACGGGTCGAAACCTCTCGCCGGCCAACGTGGCTCGCGCCGCCGTGGAAGGCCTGCTGGCGTCCATGGAGTTCTGTCTAGACAAGATCGCCGAACAGGGTGTCGAGGCCGACCGGGTGGTGATGGTCGGCGGCGGGGTGCGCTCGGAGGCGGTGCGCCGGATCGCCCCGGCCGTCCTCGGGCGACCGGTGGTGCTGCCCGAGCCCGGTGAGTACGTCGCCCTCGGCGCGGCCCGCCAGGCCGCCTGGGTGCTGTCCGGGGATGAGGTGCCGCCGGTGTGGTCGACCGGTGCCGCCACCACCTATGAGGCCGAACCCACGCCGTCGGTGCTCGAGCGCTACGGCGACGCCCGGCGCCGCACGCTGGGTCAGGACACGTAGCGGCGCACGGCGCGCCCACGGATACCGGAGACGATCTCGTAGTCGATCGTCTGCGCATCACGCGCCCAGTCCTGCGCCCTGGGCTCACCGGCCGCACCGGAGCCGAACAGCACCGCGCGGTCGCCCTCGCTGACACCGGCGCCGTCTGCGCCGAGGTCGATCACGAACTGGTCCATGCAGATTCGTCCGACATTGCGAAACCGCCGCCCGCCGATCGCTACGCTCAGCCGATTCGACAGGGCCCGCGGCACCCCGTCGGCATACCCGCATGCGATCACCGCGACCGTGGTGTCGTGGGGAGTGACCCAAGTGTGGTCATACGAAACACCCTGCCCGGCAGCGACTTTCTTGACCATCGCGATCTCGGCGGTCAAGGTCATCGCCGGGATCAAGCCGAAGTCCCCTGGTGCAGGCGACCCTCCGTAGATGGCAATACCGGCACGTACCAGATCGCGGGACAGATCGGGACGGGTCAGCGCGGCCGCAGAGTTCGACATGTGCACGACCTGCGGCGGTACTCCGGCTCGATTCAGGTCGGACACACAGGTGTCCAGGCCTGCCGCTTGCCGGTCGTTGAGCCGGTGACCCGGTTCGTCGCCGCGGGCCAGATGCGTCATCGCCGTTCGCAGCACGATCGCCCCGGACGCCGCGTACTTGGCCAGCGCCTCGCGAAGCTCCGGCCAGTCCGCAGGCGTCACGCCGCTGCGCCCCAGCCCGGTGTCGACCTTGACCCCGACCGTTGCGGGGCTGCCGAGCCGTTCGGCGGCGGCGACCACGTCGGTGAGCTGGCGCATCGAGGAGACCACCACCTCGACATCCGCCTCGATAGCGCTAGCGAAATCGGTTGTCGCCGTGTGTAACCAGGCGATGACGGGTGCCTCGACGCCGCCGCGGCGCAACGCCAGCGCCTCCTCGACCGTGGCCACGCCCAGCTCGGCGGCACCGGCGCCTAACGCGGCCCGCGCGACCTGGGCCGCGCCGTGCCCGTAGCCGTCGGCCTTGACGACGGCCAGGACACCGGCTCCGGCCCGGCCGCGCACGACGGCGACGTTGTGGGCTATCGCGCCCAGGTCCACCACGGCTTCGACCGCGGCGCCCACCTCAGTAGTCGATGGCCTCGATGAGCGGCGACGGCTCGTCCATCAACGCCCAGAACCGGTCCCGGATCGCCACCGTCACAGGTCCGGGGCGCCCGCCGCCGAGTTCCTCACCGTCGAGGGCCACGATCGGGGTCACGCCGCCGGCCGTGGTCACCGCCATCAGCTCGTCGGCGTCGTACAGATCGCGGCTGGTGACGTCACCCAGGGTGGCCTCGATCCCCATGGCGTCGGCGATCTCGAAGACTGTCTTGCGGGTGATGCCGGGCAGCGCGTTGCGTGACGGCGAGAACAACGCGCCGTCCTTGACGATCACCACGTTGAAGCCCGGCCCCTCGGCCACACAGTTGTCGGCGTCGAGCAGGATCGCGGTGCGGGCACCACGGTCCTTGGCTTCGAAGCTGGCGGCGGTGAGGTCTCCCCACTGGTAGTTCTTGATCGTGGGATCGACGGTGTTGCGCCCCGCTCGGCGCACGTGGCGCGGCACGATGGCGGTGGTGCCGAAGATCTGCTCCTGCGGCGGGAACGCCCAAAGGTAGGGGATGGCGTAGATGTACACCTGGTGGTTGAGCTTGGACAGGTCTTTCTCGCCCTTGCGTTTTCCGTAGCCGCGGGTGACCGTCAGGTTGACGAATGACTCCCGCAGCTGCGAGAGCGCCACACAGCGTTTGGTGATCTCGGCCAGCTCTTCCTTGGTCATCCCGGCGTCCAGGCGCAGCTTGGCAGCTCCGTCGAGCAGGCGGTCCAGGTGATCGCCGAGCCGGAAGATGTTGCCGTGCCAGACGTGGGCGACGGTGTAGGTCAGGTCCGAATGGCCGAAACCGGTGTCGAAGATGGAGATTCGGGCCTCGGACGCGGGTAGGTACTCACCTTCGATCCACGCCGCGCCGCCGGCGAACTGGCTGGAGTAGTCCAGCTCGTAGTCGCTGTACTGGATCACAGAGCCTTCCGGCGTGGCCTCACGGATGGCGCCGGGCTCGACGCTGACCAGGTTGCTGGTGGAGAAGTCAGTGTTGATTGCCATGGGGGAGTGTCCCTTTCGAGGTGACTAGTAGTTGACCAGGTGGGTGCGGGCGAAGTCCGATCCGGCCTCACCGCGGCGCAGGCGGTTGCGCAGCCCGGTGCCCCACCACAGCGCCGCGACCGCGACGATGCCGAGGAACACCCAGCCGTTGCCGGCGAACTGGGGCAGGAAGACCAGGGCGACGGCGACCGCGAGGAAGACGACCAGTGCGGTGATGTAGAGCGGGAGCCGCAAGCGGCCCAGGTCGAACGTGCCGGGCTCACCCTGGGGGATGGTGCCCTTGCGCACGCCGATCAGCAGGCCGGCGGTCTGCAGGATGTAAACGGAGAAGAACAGCAGCGAGGCGATGCCGAGGATGTAGTTGAACGCCTTCTCGTTGACCAGAGCCGACAGCAGTAGCACCGTCGACAGGCAGCCCAGGCCGATCACGGCGTAGGTGGGCGACTTCGTCGTCGGCGAGACGTGCCGCCACAGCCGGGAGCCCGGCAGCATGTTGTCCCGCGCCATCGAGTAGGTCAGCCGGGTCGCGACCAGGATGTTGGACAGCAGGCAGGCCAGGATGTTCGTCAAGGCCACGGCAACAACGATTTTGGTGACCACCGGTCCGGCCTGCTGATTGATGATCTCCTCGATCGGGGCTGCCGAGTTGGCGGCGACGGCGGCCTCGTCGCGGATCGCGAGTACATAGACGATGTACATCAGCAGCTCGATCACCACCGACGTCACCAGGGCGTAGAACATCGTGCGGGGCACCACGTAGCGAGCGTTCTTCGTCTCCTCGGCGACGTCGGCTCCGGATTCCACCCCGATGAGCCCGAAGAACGGGCCCAGCGCCGCGGCCAGCCAGGCGAGCACATAGGAGTCCTTGTCGCCTGCCGTGCCGCCGGTGAACAGCGCGGAGATCGGCTGATGGTGGTCGGGAGCGGAGAACGCGATGATGGCCACCAGCAGCGTCGCACCGACGGTGATCACCAGTTCCAGGCTGACCCCGATGTTGTTGACCAGCGTGGCGAACCGGACCCCGTAGATATTGATGAGCACGCAGAGGAACACCACGGCGATGGCGACGAGGATCTGCTCGCTCTGGGTCATGTTCCAGCCGAAGAGCCCGCCCAGATAACCGGACAGGATGAATCCGACGCCGGTCATGCCGCTGATCCAGCCGAGCAATGCGACGAACCCGGTGAACCACCCCAAGCCGGGGCCGTTGATGCGGCTGGTCCATTGGTAGGCGTAGCCGGCCAGCGGGATCTTCGCCGTCAGATCGGCGGCGATGAACGCCCACAGCGAGAACACGACGGCGGCGAGTAGCAGCGTCCACACGAATGGGCCGCCCGCGGTGAAGTAGCCGGCGCCGAAACCGGTGAACACCGCGGTGGTGGCGCTGATCGTGGCGAAACCGATGGCGAAGGACGCCACGGTGCCCACGGACCGGTCGAGTCGTTGCCGGTAGCCGAATTCGGCCAGCCGGGCGTCCTCGCTTTCCCCCGGCGTCGACGCAGGGGGGAGGGGCGATGGTGAATGAGTCGAGGGTGTCAGCGCATCGGTCATGGTCACTCCAGGTCAGGCCGGGTCGAGAGATCAACTGAAGCTAGGAAAACCCGCCGTGAACGCTTTCGGAAGTTCCACCTTTCAATGGACTGATAACCAACGCTTATCAGTGCGGTTCGTCCCCGAAATTCCAGTGCTCTCCGACATGGGCCACCAGGGCCTCGGCCTGTGGTGACAACCGTCCGGGATGCCACGCCAGCGCGGTGTAACTGGGCGGGCGGCCGGTGATCGGGATGTAGACGATTCCCGGGCGGTCGTAGAAATGCGCCACCGAGGACGTCGTGAAGCTGATACCGAGGCCGCGGGCGATCATCGTCGTCTCGGCTTCGTAGGTCGCGGCGACCCCGGCGATCGAGGGCGGTCGGTTGCCGCGGACGTCCATCGCCAGCCAGTAGTCGCGCCAGCTGCCCGCGGTCAGGGGAGCGCAGACGATCGGCTCGTCGAGCAGTTCGGTGATGTCGACGTCGGCGCGGTCGGCCAGCGGGTGATCGCGTGGCAGGCAGGCGACCCAGGACTCGGCGTCGAGGATCAGCATGCGGTGTTCGGGTAGGTCCACCGGCGGCCGGATAAGTGCCACTTCGGTGCTTCCGTCGCGCAGGCCGGCGGTCGGGTCGGCGAAGTCGAACTCGGTGGGCTCCACGACGACGCCGGGGTGGGCGGCTTCGAAGTGCCGCACGATCCGGAACAACAGGTCGGCCCCGGTGCCGATCAGGTAGCCCAGTCGCAGGACACCCTGCTGCGTACCCGACAACGTCACCAGGTTGGCGACCACGGCGTCGATACCGGCCAACGCCTGCTGAACCTGCGGCAACCAGGCTGCACCCAGGTCGGTCAGAGCGACCTCGCGGGTGTTGCGGGTGAACAGGACGACACCGAACCGCTGCTCGAGTTGCTTGATCGCGGTCGACAGCGCGGGCTGGGTGATGAACAGGCTCTCGGCGGCGCGCCGATAGTTCAGCTCGGTGCCCAGCGCGGCGAAATACCGCAACTGGCGCAGTGTGACGTCGGTGGTCGTGATGCCTCCCGGGTCGGCATGGCGGTGAGGGGGTGGTGACGGTCTCCAGTGTGCGTCGAGTGGCAGTGGCCCCGCGCGGGACCTCGGCAACGGCCGGCCCGCTGCTTTAAGTCAGCCGCTTGACTTGATTCGCGGCCACCGAGTTGACTGCCGGAATGGGAAACGAATTGGCAGGCAAGGTTGCGGTCGTCACGGGCGGCGCGGCGGGGCTCGGTGCGGCGATCGTCGAGCGCTTCGCGGCCGAAGGTGCGGCCGTGGTCTTCGGTGACGTCGACGCCGAGCGTGGGACGGCACTGGCCGGCCGGCTCGGCGAGCGGGCCGCCTTCGTCGCGACCGACGTCACGCAACCCGAGCAGGTCACCAGCCTGATCGACACCGCCGCCGACCGCTTCGGCGGTTTGGATGTCATGGTCAACAACGCCGGGGTGTCGGGAAAGATGCACCGCAGCTTTCTCGTCGACGACCTCGCCGACTTCGATCGCGTGATGGCGATCAACCTACGGGCGGTGATGGCCGGAACCCGTGATGCGGCAAAGCATATGGCTGAACACGGTGGCGGCTCGATCATCAATGTCACCTCGATCGGCGGGATTCAGGCCGGCGGCGGGGTGATGACCTACCGGGCTTCCAAGGCCGCGGTCATCCACTTCACCAAGTGTGCCGCGATCGAGCTGGCCGACCACGAGATCCGGGTGAACTGCCTCGCGCCGGGTCATATCCGAACGGCGATCGTCGCGTCCTCGGCGGCTGGGATGGACCCGGAGAAGGTCGCGAAGTTCGAGGCGGGCATCCGCGCCCAGATGCGGGCGGACCGGCCGCTCGCGCGGGAGGGGACCGCCGACGACGTCGCCGAGGCGGCGCTGTTCCTTGCCGGGGACCGCTCGCCCTACATCACCGGGACGGTGCTGCCGGTCGACGGGGGGACGGCGGCCGGCAAGCCCAATCCGAAGAAGAAAGCCGCCTCGAGTTCTTAAATCAATCGCTTGACTTAACCAATGGAGCGGAGTTGACTTGGCTGCGATGACCACTGCGACCACCTCCAAGAGCACGCGCACCGATCGGGCCAGCCTGACTCGGGAGGCAATTCTCATCGCCGCCGAACGGCTGTTCGCCGAGCACGGTGTGTTCGCGGTGTCCAACCGGCAGGTCAGTGAAGCGGCGGGGCAGGGCAACAACGCCGCGGTCGGCTATCACTTCGGAACCAAGACCGACCTGGTTCGCGCGATCGAGCACAAGCACGCCATTCCGGTGGAGCTGCTCCGCGAGCAGCGCGTCGACACGATGGGCCCCGCCCCGCAGTTGCGCGACTGGGTGGAAAGCCTGGTGCTCCCGCTCACCGACCATCTGACCGCGCTGGGCAATCCCACGTGGTACGCCCGCTTCGCGGCGCAGGTCATGGCGGACCCGGCTTATCAGCAGACGGTCACCCGTGATGCGTTGGCGCTGCCGGCCCTGGTGAAGGTCCTCGATGGCATCAGCCGCTGCCTGCCCGACCTGCCGTCCAACGTGCGCACGCAACGAAACATCATGGCGCGCAATCTGTTGATGCACACCTGTGCGGAATACGAGCGCTCTCTTGCCGAGGGCTCGCACCTGCCTCTAACCAGTTGGCGCCACGCCGCTTCCGGACTGGTCGACGCGATCGTCGGGCTGTGGCTTGCACCCGTGACACGACAGGGCTGAACCGAAGATGAAGGTCAAAGTCGACCAGGACAAATGTGTGTCCTCCGGCCAGTGCGTCCTCAACGCCGCCGATGTCTTCGATCAACGTGACGACGACGGTGTGGTCGTCTTGCTCGACGACAACCCCCCAGCCGATCAGGCCGACAATGTGCGGCGGGCCGCTGCGGCCTGTCCCGCCCAGGCCATCTACGTCGAGGAGTGAAGTATGTCCGACACATTGACCGACGCGGTCGGTGAGTCCACCGTCCCGGACTACCCGATGGAGCGAGCCGCGAGTTGCCCGTTCGCCCCGCCGCTCAAGCTCCTCGAGATGAACGAGACCAAACCGCTGTCGCGGGTGCGGATCTGGGACGGCAGCACCCCGTGGCTGGTGACCGGCTACGAGGCGGCCCGTTCGCTCTTCGCTGATTCGCGGATCAGCGTCGACGACCGCAAGTCGGGATTCCCGCACTGGAACGAGCACATGCGCGCCACTGTCGACAAGCGGCCGCGCTCGGTGTTCACTTCCGATGCCGAGGAGCACACCCGATTCCGGCGGATGCTGTCCAAGCCGTTCACCTTCCGCCGGGTGGAGACACTGCGCAGCGTCATCCAGCAGGTCACCGATGAGTGCATCGACGAGATCCTGGCCGGACCGCAGCCGGCGGACATGGTCGCGAAGATCGCCTTGCCGGTGCCGACGCGGGTCATCAGTGACATGCTCGGCGTGCCCTACGAGGATCACGAATTCTTCCAAGAGCACGCCAACGCCGGGCTTGCTCGCTACGCCGCGGCCGACGCCATGCAAAAGGGCGCGATGTCGCTGCACCAGTACCTGATTGACCTGGTCGAGAAAAAGCGCAAAGAGCCCGCCGAGGACGCCATCTCCGATCTCGCCGAACGGGTCAACGCCGGCGAGATCGACGTCAAGGAGGCCGCGCAGTTGGGCACCGGCCTGCTGATCGCCGGGCACGAGACCACCGCCAACATGATCGGACTCGGTCTGCTGGCGTTGTTGCAGAACCCCGAACAGGCCGCTCTGCTGCGTGACTCCGATGACCCCAAGTTCATCGCGAACGCGGTGGAAGAGCTGATGCGTTACCTGTCGATCATCCAGACCGGCCAGCGCCGGGTGGCCCTCGAGGACATCGAGATCGGCGGCGAGACCATCAAGGCGGGCGATGGGGTCATTCTCGATCTGGCCCCGGCCAACTGGGATCCCGCCATGTACGCCGACCCGGAAAAGCTGGACCTGACCCGTGACGCCAGCCAGCAGCTGGGATTCGGCTACGGCAGGCACCAATGCGTCGGCCAGCAGCTGGCCCGTGCGGAGATGCAGATCGTATTCCCCACCGTCCTGCGCCGCATGCCCAACATGAAGTTGGCGATCCCGTTCGAGGAGGTTCCGTTCGCGGAAGACCACCTCGCCTACGGGGTCTACGAAGTCCCCGTTACTTGGTAACCCTGCCCCACAGCCCGATTGGAGTGCCAACGATGTCAACTTTGACCGCAACCCTGTACCCACCGGAAGGCTTCGGCGCACCGAAGAACCGACACGGGCATGCGCACGGTGATGTGGGCCTGCCCCCCGGAACCGAGGTTTTCTCGGCGGACAACCACATCTCGGTTGCCCAGGACATCTTCTACGAGAAGTTCCCCGAAGACCTCAAGGGCCAGGCGCCGCGGATCTGGTACGAGGACGGCGCCTACATGGTCGGGATGAAGGGCAAGTCCTGGGTGGGCGGTGACTTCGGCCGGGTGCTCATGCAGTACGACGATCTGGCCGGCGCGTCGACCAAAGACATCCAAGCGCGCGTTCGCGAACTCGCCGAGGACGGCATCGACAAGGAACTGGCTTTCCCGAACGCCGTGCTGGCCCTGTTCCACTACCCGGACAAGGCACTTCGCGAGCGGGTGTTCCGCATCTACAACGAGGTGATGGCCGACCTGCAGGAGCAGTCGAACGGACACTTCTACGGCGTCGGCCTGATCAACTGGTGGGATCCCAAGGGCACCCGCAGCAATCTCGCGGAACTCAAAGCGCTGGGACTGAGGACTTTCCTGTTGCCGCTCAACCCCGGCAAGGACGACGACGGCAACATCTACGACTACGGTGGCGCGGCGATGGACGCGGTCTGGGACGAGATCGAGGACGCCGGATTGCCGGTGACTCACCACATCGGCGAGACTCCGCCGAAGACGCCGTGCGAGAACAACAGCGTCGTGGTCGGCATGATGATCAACGTCGACTCGTTCCGCGAACAGTTCGCCAAGTATCTGTTCTCGGGCATCCTCGACCGGCACCCGAAGCTGTGCATCGGGTGGTTCGAAGGCGGAATCGCTTGGGTGCCTACGGCATTGCAGGACGCACAGCATCTGCTGGCCTCCTACCGGCACATGTTCAACCACGAGTTGGGCCATGATCCCCGGTACTACTGGGACCACCACATGTGTGCCTCGTTCATGGTCGACCCGCTCGGCTTGGAGCTCATCGACAAGATCGGCGTCGACAACGTGATGTGGTCCTCGGACTACCCGCACAACGAGTCGACCTACGGGTACTCGGAGAAATCGTTGGCCACCGTGGTCGAGGCCGTGGGCCCCGAGAACGCGGCCAAGATCGTCAGCGGCAACGTCAAGAAGTTCCTAGGGTTGCAGTGACGACGGTCGCCTCCCGGGGCGTCACCACCATCGCCAGCACGGGGCTGTCGGCGATGGACATCCCGGAGGAACCCGACGCCGGCCGGATGCGCCGTGACGTCAGCGCACGGCTACGCGCGGCCATGGCCGAGCACGGCGTCGATGCGATGATCCTGCTCGGCAACGGCAGCGTGGTCTACGCCACCGGTGCCAGCTGGCCATTGCTGGACGCCGGTCTGTCCCACGTGGAACGTCCGGTCGCACTCGTGCTCGCCGATGACGAGTACCCGCATCTGTTCATGCCGCTGCGCGAAGGCGCGCTGCTGGGTGCGGATCTGCCCGCCGACCATCTGCACGGTCCGCTCTACCTCGAATTCGACGAGGGCGTCGACGAACTCGGCAAGAGGTTGGCCGAGTTGGTCCGACCCGCGGCGACAGTGGCCATCGACGAGCTCACCGGCGCGATGCGTCGCGCCGCCGACAGGCTCTTCCCCGCTGGGCCGCCGATCGACGCCATGCCCGTCATGGGCACCGCCAAGCTGGTGAAGACACCCGACCAGATTGCGGCGATTCGACGAGCCTGCCGGATCACCGAGGCGGCTGTCATCGACGTGCAGAACGCCCTGGCGCCGGGAGTGCGGCAGATCGACCTATCGGCGCAGCTGGTGCGCAAGGCTTTCGAGCTGGGCGCGACCGCCAACATGATGGACGCGATCTGGCAGGTCATGCCGACATCGAAGGCGGAGGGTACCTGGACCACCACTGGTGATCTGGCGTTGCCACTGCTGTCCACCGAGCGCGAGCTGGCCCGTGGGGATGTGCTGTGGACCGACGTGTCCATCACCTACCAGGGCTACTGCTCCGACTTCGGTCGCACCTGGTTGGTGGGTCAAGAGCCGACGCCACGCCAGCGAGAACAGTTTCACCAGTGGCGCGACATCATCACCGCGGTGCTCGCCGTCACGAAGGCCGGCGCCACCTCGGGTGATCTGGCCCGCGCGGGCATCGCCGCCAACGGCGGCAAGAAACCGTGGTTGCCGCACTTCTACCTGGGCCACGGTATCGGCACCCAGGCCGCCGAGATGCCCATGATCGGAACCGATTTGGGCGAGGACTTCGACGACAAGTTCGTCTACCCGGCAGGGATGGTTCTGGTGCTGGAGCCCGTCGTATGGGAAGACGGTACCGGTGGTTATCGCGGTGAAGAGATCGTCGTCGTGGCCGAGGACGGCTGGATGCCCTTGACCGAGTACTCCTATGACCCCTACCAGTGAGCGCCGAATGAGCATCCATCCGGGTACTGAACAGATCTCCGACTCCACCACCGACGTCGAGCCTGACGCCCCCACCCTGCGCTATGCCCGCAGGCAGCGGGCGCTGGCCCAGATGGCAGCGCACGACATCGACATCCTGGTGCTGGGCCGGCAGGCCAACGTCCGTTACGTGACCGGGGCGCCGCAGCTATGGGTCGCCGGCACCCGCCCCTTCGGACCGATCTGTGCCCTCGTCCGCGAGACCGGCGACATCCACCTCAACAGCACGTGGGACGAAGGCATCCCGGAGGAGATCCCGCGCGAGCACCTCTACGGTTTCACCTGGAACCCGATGAACCTGGTGGGGGTACTGCAACGCATCAAGGGTCACGACACTGCCAAGCGGGTCGGTACCGATGCGCTCACACCGACCTTCGCCAAGCTGCTGCCGATGGCGTTCCCCAACGCCGAACTGGTCGACGCCGAGACGGCGATGAGCACGGCCCGCCGCACCAAAACCCCCGAGGAGATCGCAGCGATCCGCGAGGCCGTAGACGTCGCCGAACGCGGCTTGGCGTGTGCTGTCGCTGAACTGCGGCCCGGGAACACCGAGCGCGCGCTGGCGGGTGCGCTGATGGAGGCGGAAGCCTCGCTCGGGGTGAGCACCCCGGCCACCCAGGACTCTGCCTGGATCACCTCGAAGGACACCCCGTGGCGCCGGGCGACCGGTGACGGGCAACTGCGTGACGGCGATCTGGTCACGGTGGCTGCCGGAGTGCTCGCCGACGGCTATGTCGGCGAGGTCGCCCGCACCTGGCCGATCGGCGAGATCGCCGATCGCGCGAAGGTGGCCGCGCTCTACGCGCGCCGCGACCGGCTGTGGGACGCCCTGCTTGCCGGTTGCCGGCCGGGCAATCGTTCGAGTGTCCTGCTGGCCGCCTACGAGGCGGTGGGTGAGCCGATCCCACCGATGCCGGTCGCGCACGGATTGGGGCTGGGCTTCGATCCGCCGGTCGTCTCGCCGCAACTGCGGGCCACTGCCGACGCCGAACTGCTGGAGGAAGGAATGGTGCTCGCCATCACCGCGCATGTGTGGGAGGAGTCGGTCGGTTCGGTGATCACTCGGGATGCCGTGCTGATCACCGCCGACGGGTACGAGGTACTGACGTCGAGTCCGGCGTGGAGCGTTGGCGCTAGCAATGGGTAAGGCCAAGCGGCCGTCGGCCGAGGAGATTATTCGCTACGACAAGGACCCGAAGACCAGGATCGCCACGATCACCTTCGACCGTCCCGAGTTCCTTAACGCCCCGACCGCCGCTGCGCGCCTGCGCTATTCGGATCTGCTGTACCGGGCGGGCGTCGACGACGACGTCAAGGTCCTGGTGATCCGTGGTGTCGGCGACGATCTGGGCAGCGGGGCGGACCTGCCCGAGTTCATGGAGATGCAGGACGACCCCGACGAAGGGCCCCGGCTCTCGGAGTTCCGCATCGCGCCCGGGGAAGTCAAGTATCCCCCCAAAGGCTCGTTCCGCCGCGGCGCGACGATCAGCTCCTGGTATGCCAGTCCGCATTCGGGTATCCGTACGTTGCAGGACTTCAAGAAGATCTCCATCCTGGAGGTCAAGGGGTACTGCTACGGCTGGCACTTCTACCAGGCCGCCGACGCCGATCTGGTGATCTCCTCCGACGACGCGCTGTTCGGCCATCCGTCATTCCGCTACTACGGGTGGGGTCCCCGGATGTGGTGGTGGGCGCAGATGATGGGCATCCGCAAGTTCCAGGAGATGGTCTACACCGGCCGGCCGTTCACCGCCGCCGAGATGGCCGATTGCAACTTCCTCAACAGTGTCGTGCCCCGCGCCGACCTCGAGGACGAGGTCGCCAAGTACGCATCGGCCTGTGCCCGAAATCGTCCCACCGACACGGTCTTTCAGCAGAAGATCTTCTTCGAGGTGATGAAGCAGTTCCAGGGCGAGTACATGGGCAGCCTGCTCGGCGGCTACTTCGAGTCGATGGGTGGCAGCATCGCCCATGACGACGACGATCTCGACATGCATGAGGCCCTCGACGAAGGCCTCTCCGGTGCGGTCAAGGACAACGACGCCAAGTTCCCTCCGGAATGGCGGCTGTCGAAATCGGGCCGCAAAGACGCCAAGCCGAAGAAGAAGAAGTAGAACCGTGGATCCAGGGCGGCCCAATCCGCCGCTGAGCGGGTTCGTCGTGGTGGACCTCTCGACGGGCATCGCCGGCGGCTACTGCACCAAGTTGCTGGCCGACGGCGGCGCCGAGGTCATCAAAGTCGAAGCCCCCGAGGGTGATCCGCTGCGCCGATGGTCCGCCTCCGGCGCGAGCATCGGCGAGGGGGAGGACGGCGCGCTGTTCGGCTACCTGGCCGGCGGGAAACAGAGCGTGGTCGTCGACCCCGAAGATAGCGCCGACCTGCGCCTGATCGACGACCTGCTGGCCTCGGCCGACGCGGTCGTGTGGTCACCGGAATCTCGCCTCGCCGGTGTCGACGGACTGCGGCCCGCGCGGTTGCACGCTGCGCATCCGCATCTGATCGTCGCCGCGATCACCGCGTTCGGACTCGAAGGACCGTGGCACGACCGCGCAGCAACGGAATTCACGTTGCAGGCGTGGTCTGGCGGCATCGTCGGCCTGGGGCGGGGAGCCCCGGACCGGGCACCGGTGTACGTCGGCGGCCGGGTCGGCGACTACCTGTCGGGGGCGTACGCCAGCGCCGCCATCCTGGCGGCACGGATGCGCGTCGTACTCAGCGGCGCCGGTGGTGAGCTCATCGACCTGTCGATGCTGGAATGCCATGTGATGGGGTTGACCTACTTCCCGGTCACCTACTTCGACATCCTGGACCGGCCGTGGCGGGACGCTCGCCGGATGACCGTGCCCGGTATCGCCAGGGCCAGTGACGGTCTGGTGGACATCGGTTGTGGTACCGCCCAGCAGTGGTTCGACCTGTGTTCCATGACCGGTCACGAGGACTGGATCGACGAGACGTCGTCGATGACGATCACCGAGCGGGCCAACGAGAAGGCCGGTGAGCTCTACGCATGGGTGGCCGAACACACCGTTGACGAAGTGCGGGATCTGGCAACGGCGTTCCGCATCCCAAACGCTCCGGTCGCCAACGGCGCCACGATCGAATCGCTGGACCACTTCAGCGCGCGGGGGGCGTTCGTCAGCAATCCGGCGGGCTTCCGTCAGCCGGCGCACCCGTACCGGATCAGCGGTGTCGATTTGCGTCCGCCCGCGCCGGCGCCACGACTGGGCGAACACACCGAGCATCAACGCCACGCGGACCGGGTCCCGCGGCGAGGCGGTGGCCCGACGCAACGGTTGCCGCTGAGAGGAATACGGGTCCTGGATCTCACCACGTTCTGGGCCGGTCCGTCGTGCACGCACATGATGGCCCTGCTGGGCGCCGAGGTGATCCACGTCGAGTCCGCAGGTCGTCTCGACGGCACCAGGATGATCTCGGGCGTGCCGGTCACGGAGGACAACTGGTGGGAGAAGCAGCCGATCTTCGCGGCGCTGAACACCAACAAGAAGGACCTCACCCTCGACCTGTCCAGCGAGCGGGGCCGCGAGCTGCTCACCCGGCTGATCGCCACCGCCGATGTGGTCGCCGAGAACTACACGCCGCGGGTGCTCGACCAGCTTGGCCTGGATTATGCCGCGGTACAGAGCATCCGGCCCGATGTGGTCATGCTTCGCATGCCGGGCTTCGGTCTGGACGGCCCCTGGCGGGACAACCCCGCATTCGCCTACGTGATCGAAGCGGCAGCCGGTATCAGCTGGCTCACCGGTTACCCCGACCGCAATCCGTACGAACCGTACTCGGTCGGTGACCCCAATGCCGGCCTGCATGCCCTCAACGGTGTGCTGCTGGCGCTTGAACACCGCAGGCGCACCGGCAAGGGCTCACTCGTCGAGGCGGCGATGGTGGACGCCGCGCTGAACATCGCCGCCGAGCAGGTGATCGAGTACAGCGCCTACGGGGCGCTGCTGGAGCGCGAGGGCAACCGCGGGCCGGCGGCCGCACCGCAGAACCTCTACCGCACGAACGAGATCGACGAGTTCGGCCGTGACGACTCATGGGTCGCCATCGCCGTGGCGAACGACGAGCAGTGGGCCTCGCTGCGCGCCGCCCTCGGTGACCCGGAGTGGGCGGCCGCGCCTGAGCTGTCCACGGTGGCGGGACGCCGAGAGGGTGCCGATCACATCGACGCGCAGCTGGCGGCGTGGTGCCGGCGGCGTAGCGGTGACGAGATCGTCGCCGAACTGTGGCCCGCCGGGATTCCGGTTGCCAAGGTGATGCAGCCGCACCGGCAGGCGGAGATCGAGCAACTCCTCGCGCGCGGCTTCTTCGAAACCGTTGCGCACCCGGTCACTACGCCCGCTCGGTTTTCGACGTTGCCGTTTCGGCTGGCACACGGCCCGGACCGGCTACACCTGCAGTCCGCACCCCTGCTCGGCCAGCACAACACCGAGGTGCTCACCGAACTCGGACTCTCCGAAGCCGAGGTCGCCTCGCTGGAAGCCGCGGGGGTAATCGGCACCGCTCCGGCGCGAGGGGACGCTAAGGCCGGCCGGTGACGGCCGGGGCGGCCAGTTCCAGCAACCAGCCGCCCCACTGCGCGTCGGTCCGCTTGCCGGGCATCGCCAGTGCCGTCGAGACCGTCACCAGCAGACCGGTGGCGAAGAAGGTCCGCACTCCCATCGCGTCGGTGCCGGTGAGGTCGATTACTTTGTGCTGCAACGCCAGATACCGGGCGGCGACCTCGTCACGCACTATCGGATCACCGGCCGCGGCGTAGGCGTGCAGCATGACCAGTGCGACGGTACGGTCGCGCTGCAGCAATCGGCGGTAGGCGTCACCGAGCGCCACCAGTACCGGTCGAGAGGGCTCCTGGTGGGCCGCTGTGGTCGCGACGAACATCTCGGTCACCCGATCGAACACCGACGCGACGACGTCGAGGAACAGTCCGCGCTTAGAGCCGAACATCTGCACGACCCGGGGGTGCGACACTCCCGCCCGGGCGGCGACGGCCTCCAAACGCGTCCCCGCGAGCCCGTTTTCGGCGAACTCGACCGCTGCGGCGGTGATGATCTCCTGGCGGCGAACCGCCGCGGGTTTGTGGACCCGGGGTGTCGACGCGGGCTGGTCAGCGATCCGGGTCACCGGTCCGCCCTGCGGATCTGGCGCTTCACGAGCTCGTTGTCGTAGAGGCATCGGTAGGCGGTGATCAGTCCGTCCCCGCCGAACTCCAGCCGATCGTCACCGTGGAATTCGGCCACGCGGCCGGTGCTGGCGTAGGTGCCGGTGAACTTCCAGGCCACCAGCACGGCGCGTCGATGGACGTCTGCGAACAGTCCCTCGAGGGCAAATGTGTTGTCCGGGAAGGACCGCGCCATCTCGGTGACGAAACCCTTGATCGCGTCGCGGCCGTGCACGGTGTGGCCCAGCGCGGGTTCGTCGTACACCAGGTCTTCGGCGCACAGTGCGGCGACCGCGTCGCCGTCATGGTCGTTCCATGCGGTTGTCCAGCGGTGGCAGAAATCCTGCACTGCAGTCGGGTCGGAAATGGCGATGGGGCCGATGGCGGTCATGCGATCAACTTACTGGTTTGTAAGAAATGCGGCAATCGTGAGGTTCGGTGGGGGAGGAACGTATTGCCTTGGGCCCGATGTGAGAATATGATTCTCACGAACTGCATAAGGAGGATTTCATGGGCCAGTTGTCGCACCGTGTCGACGTCCCGTTTCCCATTTTCGACGCGGACAATCATCTCTACGAGCCGCCGGAGGCGCTGACGAAGTTCCTCCCCAAGGAGTACAAGGACTACGTCCAGTACGTTCAGGTCAACGGCCGCACCAAGATTGCGTTGCGGGGGCAGATCAGCAACTACATTCCCAACCCGACCTTCGAGGTCGTGGCCCGGCCGGGCGCCTGGGAGGAGTACTTCAAGTACGGCAACCCGGACGGCAAGAGCAAGCGTGAGCTGTTCGGCGAGCCGATGCGCGCCATCCCGGCGTTCTTCGAGCCCGGCCCACGCCTGGAGGTGATGAACGAGCTGGGGCTGGACCGCACGCTGATGTTCCCGACGCTGGCCAGCCTCATCGAGGAGCGGCTGCGCGACGATCCGGTCGCCATCCACGTACTGGTCCACTCGCTCAACCAGTGGCTCGACGAGGTGTGGGGCTTCAACTACCAGAACCGCATCTTCACCACCCCGGTGATCACGTTGCCGATCGTGGAGAAGGCGATCGAGGAGCTGGAGTGGGCGGTCAAGCGCGGTGCCCGCGCCATCCTGGTGCGCCCGGCGCCGGTTCCCGGCTTCCGTGGCCCGCGGTCGTTCGCGCTGCCCGAGTTCGATCCGTTCTGGGAGCGGGTCGTCGAATACGACCTGCTGGTCGGCATGCATTCCAGCGACAGCGGCTACTCCCGGTACACCTCGGAGTGGGACGGTGCCGACCAGGAGATGCTGCCGTTCCAGACTAACGCGATGGGCATCCTCAACGAGTGGCGGCCGATCCAGGACTCGGTGGGCTCGTGGGTGATTCACGGTGCGCTCTACCGGCACCCCAAGCTCAAGGTCGCGATCGTCGAAGCCGGCTCGAAGTGGATGACTCCGCTTCTGGACGGCCTGGCCGAGGTCTACCGCAAGGCCCCGGAGGCCTTCCCGAGCGACCCGGTCGAGATGGTCAAGAACCGGATCTACATCAGCCCGTTCTTCGAGGACGGCATCGACGACCTGGTCAACCTCGTCGGCGTGGACCAGGTGCTGTACGGCTCGGACTGGCCGCACCCGGAGGGGTTGGCCGAGCCGACCTACTACGTCGAGGCCCTCTCGCACCTCAAGGCTGAGGACCAGGCAAAGATCATGGGCGGCAACCTGAGTCGCCTCGTCACCGTGTGACACCAGCGCAAAACTGGGAGACCATCCCGGAGATGGTCTTGGGCGCAGCGGACCGGTTCGGCGACAGCGAAGCTGTCGTCGACGGTCCGCTGCGTCTTACGTTCACTGAGGTTGCACACCGGGTGCGCTGTGCGGCAGGTGCTTTCGCGACGCTCGGGGTCGGCAAGGGTGACCGGGTCGCCATCTGGGCGCCGAACTCCGCGCAGTGGATGATCGCGGCGTTCGGTGTGCTCACCGCGGGCGGCATCGTGGTCCCGGTCAGCACCCGGTACAAGGTCGCCGAGGCTGCCGACATCATCACGCGCAGTGGGGCCAAAGCGGTGTTGATCGAGAAGGGCTTTCTGGGGCAGGATTTCAGCGTTCCGGCCGGCGTGCCCGCGATCGACCTCAGATCCGGCTTTCTCGAGGAGGCCGACCCGTTCGGCCGCGACGTCAGCGGAACGGACATCGCCGACATCATCTACACCTCGGGAACCACCGGGCGCCCGAAGGGCGTGATGATGAACCACCGGCAGAACCTGCGGATGTACGCCGAGTGGTGCGACCTCGCCGACCTGCGCCACGGTGACCGCTACCTGATCGTCAACCCGTTCTTTCATACGTTCGGTTACAAGGCCGGCTGCATCGCATCGTTCCTCCGCGGCGCCACAATGCTGCCGGTTCCGGTGTTCGACGTCGATCGCGTCGTCGAGCTGATCGACGCCGAGAAGATCACCATGCTGCCCGGGCCGCCTACCCTGTATCACTCCCTGCTGGCGGTGCCGGACAAGAGCAAGCTGGCCACCCTGCGCGCCGGAGTGACCGGTGCCGCCGACATTCCCGTCGAACTCGTCCGTCGGGTGCACCAAGAACTTCCGTTCCAGACACTGGCCACTGGCTACGGCCTCACCGAGGCCGGCACGGTCACCCTCTCGCGGCCGGGGGACTCTTTCGACGACATCGCCACCACGGCGGGCCTGCCGTGCGACGGGGTTGAGGTGCGGCTTGCCGACGACGGAGAGGTGCTGGTGCGCGGCTACAGCGTGATGCAGGGCTACTTCGACGACTCGTCGGCCACCGCCGACGCCATCGATGCCGACGGCTGGCTGTACACCGGGGACCTCGGCACGTTCACCGCCACCGGTCGTTTGAGGATCACCGGACGCAAGAAGGACATGTTTATCGTCGGCGGGTTCAACGCATACCCGGCCGAGATCGAGGGCTTCCTGATGGAGCACCCCGCGGTCGCCCAGGCCGCCGTCGTCGGCGTGCCCGACGACCGGCTCGGCCAGGTGGGCAAGGCTTTTGTGGTCCTCCACCGCGGGGCGACGGTGTCGGCTGAGGAGTTGCTCGGCTGGAGCCGCGACCGGATGGCAGGCTTCAAGGTGCCACGCGCGGTGGCTTTCGTCGACGGCCTACCGCTGAACGCGACGGGCAAGGTCATGAAAGACCAGCTGCGGTGAGTCGGCGGAAACGGCATTTCCGCAGTATGAGAACGTAATCTGTGGTGCAGTCCCGGCTGTGCGATCTAACTCCTTACCGGCTGGTGATAATCTCATTCTCATCGAGTATCACGCGTAGGCCGTGCATGTGACGGACAGCTCAGCGCCCGCCCGTACGCTGGCGGGATGTTTGGACCAGATGCGGACCAGATGCGGACCAGATGCGGACCAGAGAGGAGTTCGACATGCGACGTCTAGCCGTTGTCGCGCGTTGCGCGTCGAACCCGAAGAACATGCGGGACAGCCATGGCGGCTGACCTCAACGAGGACGCCGTGGCGCAGACGCTGGCCGAGCTCGCCGAGGCCGAGGCGGCTCAGGCCGAAGCTGAAGCGGAGGCCGCTCGGGCAAAGGCCACCGCGGCGCGGCTGCGTGGCCCGGCCCCGGCCGCGTCCGACGAAGACGAGCCCACCGCAATCCCCACCGAAGACGAGCCCACCGAGGCTGCTGACGAAGACGCGCCGGCTGAGGGCGCCGTCCAGGTCGAACGTCGCGGCTGGTGGTTGCGTCGTGGCCGGCTGGTGGTTGCGTCCGGCGTGGTCGCGCTTGTGGTGATCGGATCGCTGGTGCTCACCGCCATGATGGTCGTCCAGCACCAGAAGGTGGCTGCGCAACGGGCTCATCAGGCCCAGCTCGTCGACGCTGCCCGTTCCGGCGTGACGGCGCTGCTGTCGATCGATTACAACCGGGCCCAGGCCGACGTCCAGCACGTGATCGACTTGTCGACCGGGACCTTCAAGGATGATTTCACCAAGGGTGCGGACGACTTCGTGAAGACCGCTGAGCAATCCAAGGCGGTCACCGTCGGTTCGATCAAATCGGCCGCACTGGAGAATGACGGCGGCGATACCGGTCTGGTACTCGTGGCCGCGTCCTCAACAGTGACCAATGCCAATGGTGCACAACAGGATCCGCGTGCCTGGCGGATGAGCGTCACAGTGGCGCGCGACGGGGACAAGTTCAAGATGTCGAATGTGGAGTTCGTGCCATGACCAGTGAGAACAACGACGCCGACGCGATCGAAGCGGAAATCACCGAGAGCGGTGCGACGGAGGCCGGCGCCCTGGACGCGGACCACACCGAACCCGGCGGCACGACGGGCAGCGACGAGATCGCCGCTGAGCCCGCCATCCCCGGGGATGGCGTCCCGCAACCGCGCAGAACCCGGCGCTTGACCCGAGTGCTGGTGCCGGTGCTCGCGGTGCTGCTGGTGGGGTCGGCGGTTGGCGCGGGCGCGGTCTACTGGTGGATCTACCGTCCGGATCAGAAGGCCTTCGGCCTCAACCTGTTCACCACCGAATCCGTCGACAGTCAGATTCAACAACGCCAGCAGCAGGTCGCCGGTGCCGCCCGGGACGGCACTGTCGCATTGTTGTCGTATGCGCCGGACACCCTGGACAAGGACCTGGCCAACGCCAAATCCCATCTCACGGGTGAATTCCTCAAGTACTACAGCCAGTTCACCGACGAGATCGTGGCACCTGCCGCACGGCAGAAGGGTGTCAAGACCGAGGCGACCGTCGCGCGCGCAGCGGTCTCGGAATTGACTGCCGACAACGCGGTGGTGTTGGTGTTCGTCAATCAGGTGACGACCAGCAAGGACCGGCCGGATCCGGCGCTGGCGACCAGCAGCGTGGTGGTCAAGCTGTCCAATACCGGCGGCCGTTGGCTCATCTCGGAATTCAACCCGGTCTAGCCGCGGCGTCAGGAGGAGTCGATTCAATGAGCGTTGCACTGTTGTTGGAAATGGCGGCGTCCGACGCCGAGCGGGTCGGTGTGGTCACCGATGGCCATCGGCTGACCGTCGGAGAGCTCAACCAGCTCGCCGACGGCGGGGCCGGCGTCATCGCGGCCTCTGGTGCGGGCAGCGTGGTCTACGTCGGGCTTGGCGGCGCCATGCTTCCGCTGTTGATCTTCGCCTCCGCCCGTGCCGCGCGGCCGTTCACCCCGCTGAACTATCGGCTCTCCGGGGAGGCGCTGGCCGAACTGATCGACCGGTTGCCCGAGCCGCTGGTCGTCTTCGACGCCGAATACCGCGCCGTCGTCACGGGATTGGGTGCCGCCAGCGTCGAATCGGCGGAGTTTCTCTCCGTTGCCGCCACGACCGATCCGGTCAGCGAATTCCCCGATCCCGACGACGTGGCGGTGGTGCTGTTCACCTCCGGCACCACCTCGCGGCCCAAAGCCGTTGAGCTGTCGCACAACAACCTCACCAGCTATGTCACCGGTACGGTGGAGTTCGCCTCGGCCGAGCCGGGGGATGCCGCGCTGATCTGCGTGCCGCCCTACCACATCGCCGGTGTCGGGGCGGCGCTGTCGAATCTGTACGCGGGCCGCAAGATGGTCTACCTGCGCCGGTTCGACGCGCGCGAGTGGATCCGGCTCGCTGCCACCGAGGCGGTGACCAGCGCGACGGTGGTGCCCACGATGCTCGACCGGATCATCGCCGAACTCGAAGCCAACCCCACGCCGCTGCCCGCACTGCGCACCCTGGCCTATGGCGGTTCCAAGGTGGCGCTACCGCTGGTCCGCAAGGCACTCGACCTGTTACCCGAGGTCGGTTTCGTCAATGCCTACGGACTGACCGAAACCAGTTCCACCATCGCCGTTCTCACACCCGACGACCATCGGGACGCCCACCGGTCGGGCGATGAAGCCGCCCGCAAGAGGCTCGGCTCGGTCGGTCAACCCGTGCCAGGCATCGAGGTGCAGATCCGCGCCGAAGACGGCACCGTGCTGGGGCCCGAGGAAGTCGGTGAGCTGTTCGTCCGCGGTGACCAGGTGTCGGGCAAATACGCCGAGATCGGCTCGGTCCTCGACGACCACGGCTGGTTCCCGACCAAGGACGTCGCCTACCTCGACGCCGACGGTTACCTGTTCATCGGTGGCCGCTCCGACGACACCATCATTCGCGGCGGCGAGAACATCGCGCCGGCAGAGGTCGAGGATGTCCTCGTCGAGCATCCCCACGTCCACGACGTCGCCGTTGTCGGGGTTGAGGATGCCGAGTGGGGTCAGATCATGGTCGCAGTTGTCGTGCCCGTCGCCGACATCACCCCCGACCCCGAGGATCTGCGCGCGCACGTCCGGGCCCACCTGCGTGGCTCGCGCACGCCGGACCGGGTGGTGTTCCGCCACGAACTCCCCACCACGCCGACCGGCAAGGTGTTGCGTCGTCAACTGGCCGACGAACTCAAGTCGCCGTCAGCCACCTAGATCCCAGGAGGACACATCCATGATCAAGACCGGCACCCGACTGCAGAGTCAGGTCTGTGACACCCAGGTCATCGTCGTGCGCTCGTCGGAGAGCCTCGACGACCTGCGCGCCGGCGGCGCACCGATGATCGCGCTGGACGCCGAGAAGTCCGCCGACGTCCAACTCGATCCCGACTTCGCCGGGGGCAGTGTCATGGGCAAGCGCTACATCGACGCCAGCGGCGCCGAACTGTTGGTCACCAAGGCCGGCGCCGGCACGCTCAGTGTGGGCAGCACGCCACTGGAGCAGAAGACCGCCAAGCCGTTGCCGGCCAGCGACTGAGAGGTGGTCGGCGTGAACGGGGCGGCCGACACCAATGCGCATTCCCTCGTCCTCGCCATGGACTACCGGGTGCCCGACCCGGCCCGCGTCTGGCCGGTTCTGCAGCGCAGCCGCGGGGCGCTGGCCGACCTCGGGGTGCACTACGCACTGCTCTACGCCGCGATCCGGGATCCGGGCCGCGTCATGGTCACCATGTCGCTGCGCAACAAGGAGCCGATCCTGCAGGTGCTGCGCTCGCGGGCCTTCCTGAACTGGTTCGATGCTGTCGGCCTCGACGACATCCCGGCCATCTTCGCCGGTGAGACGGTGGACAAGCTGACCGTGGAGGGATCGGAGCAGGCCACTCCCGGAGTGATCGTCGGCTCGATCGCCGCCGTCGACGACGTGGCCTCGACGATCGCCGGCGTGCACGCGGGACTGGACCGGTTCGCGGCCGCGGGCGTTCGCGCCATCCGGGTGTTCCGCGCCTTCGACGACGGACATGAGCTGATGATCCTGCAGGAACTCGACGACGAGGCCGACGCGGTCGCCTGGGTGGATCATCCCGACGCGGCCGCTGGTTGGATGTCGGGCGCCGGCATCGGCGCCTATCCGCCGGTCTTCGTCGGCCGGCTGCAGCACCTCATGCGCATCGACGCGAACGCCTGAGGATTCGCGCCGATGTTCGTCTGTCTCTGCAGCGGTGTCACAAGTCAGACCGTCATCGAGGCGGTGGCGGGCGGGGCGACGACCACCAAGCAGGTCGCGAAAGCCTGCGGCGCCGGCTCCGAATGCGGGCGCTGCCGGCGCACCGTGCGCGCCATCATCGAGGCGACTCTTCCCGTCGACCCCAAGCGGCACAGGGGGTTTCTGCACCGGGGCTGAGATGGGTGCCCGGCGAGTGGGACATCTCCGCACCGTGACCGCCGTGACGGCGCTACGGTGCGCACCGTAAACGGTTGCGCATCGACTAAGGAGCGGTCGTGAGCGGAGTTGTCGTCACCGGCGCTGCGTCGGGAATCGGGCGGGCCTGCGCCGAGGCATTGGTCGCCGACGGGCGGCCAGTGGCGTTATGGGACATCGCTCCCGCGGTGGCCGAGGTCGCCGCCGAACTCGGTACGCCACACGCGATGCTCGACGTCTGCGACGGTGCGGCGCTCAGCGCGGCCGTCGACGCCGCGGCTGCGGCGCTGGACGGTATCGACGGCCTGGTCCATGCCGCGGGCCGGGTGATCGCCGAACCGGTGGGCGCCTTCACCGAGGAATCGTGGGACGCCGTGCTCGACGTCAACCTGCGCGCCCAGGCCATGCTGTCGCAGCTGTTGCTGCCGCACCTGCAGGACGCCGCCCGCGCCGGTGCCGGGCCCGCGATCGTCGGGATCTCCAGCATCGAGGGTCTGAGCGCCAACCCATTCATCCCCGCGTACTGCGCCTCCAAGGCCGGGCTGCTCGGACTGACCCGGTCGATGGCGGCACAACTGGGCCCGGAGGGCATCCGGGTGAATGCGGTGTGCCCCGGCTTCATCCGCACGCCGATGCTGCAGATCGCGCTCGACATCGACGAAGTGCGGCAAGGGTTCGAGGCCGCTGCGCCGCTGGGGCGGTTGGGTGCGCCGCGGGAGGTTGCCGCGGCGGTGGCTTTCTTGATGTCGTCCAAGGCGTCCTTCATCACGGGTACTCACCTGGTGGTCGACGGGGGAGTGACCAGCCGCCATGCCTAGGGCACGGTCGATGGTCCCGACCGCGTATGACGTCGGCCTCTAGGTAGAGCCGGTCCGTCGGCTTCATGATGTGAGCCATGGCGACCGGGGTCGAGGGCATGGTCATCGACTCGGTCCTGCCGACTTACGACGTGGTGGTTTCCGAACACGTCGTGGTGCTCGCCGATACCTCGACCACCTTCCGCGCCGCCCGCGGTCTGGATCTGCTGCGGGTGCACAGCCCGCTGCTGGACACGGCCATGTGGGCTCGGCAGCTACCCGCGCGTTTCCGTAATCGCCCGGCGCCGCGCCCGCCGCGGCTGGTGATCGGCGACGGGGTCGGTATTCCCGGCTGGCTGGTGCTGGGCGAGCGGCCGGGTGCGGAGATCGTCTTCGGCGCCGTCGGACGGTTCTGGCGGCCGGTGATCACCTGGCGCGAGGTCGACGCCGCGGACTTTCCCGGTTTCACCGAACCCGGCTGGGGCAAGATCGCGGCCAGCTTCTCGGTGCTGCCGTACGGTGCTGGCCGGACGCTCTTGAGCTACGAATGTCGCACGGCGACAACGGATACCGTCTCGAAACGCCGGTTCGCCCGATACTGGCGGCTGATCCGGCCGGTGGTCGCGCACATTCTGCGTGTCACGCTTCGACAGATCAAGGCCGACGCTGAGGCCGCCAGCTGAATCAGGTACTCGCGAGCGGGCCGAAGCGCACGGCCGCACCAGTATTCCGGCTGCACAAGTCCCCACAGCAAAGGACTAACGTCTCTGGCCCGCCGCGGGTGCGCGCGCGACAGTGGAGTGAACTGCAGTGATCCGAAAGAGGGCGGCGAGAATATGAATGCGGATTTTCCCGACCCCGACACGGTCCGGGCGGTGCTCACACTGGCAACTCAAGCACCGTCGGTGCACAACTCCCAACCCTGGCATTGGCGGGTGGGACCGCACCGGCTGCATCTCTACGCCGACCCCAGCCGGCACCTGCCGAAAACCGATCCCGACCGGCGCGACATGTTGGTCAGTTGCGGTGCGGTACTGCACCATTGTGTGGTCGCCCTGGCCGCGATGGGTTGGCAGGCGAGAATCCAGCGCTTTCCCGACCCCGTCGACCGCGACCATCTGGCGGCCATCGAGGTGCACCGGCAACCGGCCAGCGAACTCGACGTCACGCTTGCCGCCGCGATCGCCCGTCGGCGTACCGACCGACGCGATTACAGCTCGTGGCCGGTGCCGGTCGGCGACATCGCGCTGATGGGCGCCCGCGCGGCGCGCGCGGGCGTGATGCTGCGCCAGATCGACCTGCTCCCGAAGCTCAAGGCGATTATCGCCCAGTCGGTGTGGAAGCACGCCGGTGACACCGACTATCTGAGCGAACTCAACGCTTGGAGCGGACGGTACGGCTCGGTGGCCGGCGTTCCCGCCCGCAACACCCCGGCTCCGGATCCAGGCTCGGCCATCCCGGCCAGGGTCTTCGCCGGCCCAGCCCTCAAGCAGCCGGGCCCGGCCCCGGCGGCGCGCGACAACGGCGTCATGCTCGCCCTGGGAACCGAGACCGACGACGATATGGCACGTCTGCGCGCCGGTGAGGCCACCAGCCTGGTGCTGCTGTCGGCCACTGCGATGGGGCTGGCGACCTGCCCGGTGACTGAACCGCTGGAGGTCGCCGAAACCCGGGCCGCGCTGCGCGCCGACGTGTTCGGCACCAGCGGCCATCCCCAGATGCTGCTGCGGGTGGGCTGGGCCGCGGTCAACGCCGATCCACTGCCCGCGACGCCGCGCCGCCCATTGGCCGAGGTGGTCGATTGGCCTACCGAGGGCCCCGCAGAAGAGCGTGTGGGCCTGATCACCCAGGCCAGCTAATGCGCAGGCGTACGTCGATGGACACGATCGTGTTCCGGCCGGGGCGTGGTGTGCTGGGCCGGTTGATCGGGCGTAACCCGCTGGTGCGCTCCACCGATCGCCTCGAGGCGCTGGCGCTGCTGTTGGCTGTCGCGCTGGTGTTGGTGGCGGTCCCCGTGGCGGGCGCCGTCGGAACCGCTGTTCATTCCAGCCGTGCCGCGGTGTACGCGGCGCAGGTGCACTCCCGGCACCCGGTCGCCGCGGCCGTCGTCCGGGACAGCGACGCTTCGGTGCGGCCCTACAGCGTCACCTTCTCCGTCCATGCCCGATGGAGTGATCGCGGTGTCACCCACGAAGCCGACGTCCCGTGGGACCGTTCGGTCAAAGCCGGTGAGCAGCTGTCGATCTGGGTCGACAACGCCAGTGGGGACTATGCCGGCCCACCGCCACGGCCCGACCGTGCCGCGGCCGACGCGATCAGCGCCGCAGTGGTGTTGTGGCTGAGCGTCGTCACCCTGGCCGCCTCCGCGATCGGGCTGGTGCGGTTCCGGCTCGATCGGCGCAGGCATGCGCAGTGGGATCAGGGACTGCGCACGCTGGCCGATTCCGAGAACTCCTAGGTGAATCGCAGCGTCGACCCCGGCGTCAAGCTCTGCACCTTCCCGTGACATTCGATCTCGATGGCGGGGTGGTCGGTGGGGTCGACACTGATCTCGGCATTGCGGCCCAGGATCGTCAGATGCAGGCGGTAGCCGCGGTAGTAGATGGGCAGCCGAAGGGCGCCAAGGCTTTCCGGCCACATCGGGGACAGGATCAACCGATCGGCACGGGTCTCCAGGCCGGTGAAGCACCGCTGCAGCAGGTCGATACTGCCGGCCATCGCGGCGATGTGGATGCCCTCGGCCGTGGTACCGCCCTGAATGTCGGCCACGTCGGACATCAGAACCTGCTGAAAATGGCGCATGGCTCGCTCCCGATCACCGCGGGCCAGCACCCAGGCGTGTACCACGCCACTGAGCGTCGACCCGTGTGAGGTGCGGTGCAGGTAGTAGTCGACGGTCGTGGGGATCTGCTCCGGGGTGAACCGATATCCCATGCGCGCGAACAATTCCCGCAGCTCGTCGGAGGAGAGCAGATAGAACAGCATCAGCACGTCGGCTTGCTTGGAGGCCTGGTAGCGGGTGATGCTGTCGTTCTCGGCCTCCAGGATCCGGTCGAGTCGCTGGATATTGCCATAGCGCCGCCGGTACCCGTGCCAGTCCAGTTCGGCCAGCTCACCGTAACCCTCGAACTGACTGATGACCTGCGGGCCCGTCGTCGAGCCAGCGGCAGTGTGGAACGGAACGTACATGCGCCGGCTGACGTCATCCCACGTGTCGAGGTCGCGGCCGTGAATTCCCAGCCGCTCCATCACATCCAGGCGGTCCCGCAACGGCAGCGCATCGAGGGCGTCCAGCGCCCGGACGATCACCCACACCGCCATCACGTTGGTGTAGGCGTTGTTGTCGATACCGTCGTAGGGCGCGTCGGGGTAGCCGGAGTGGAACTCGTCCGGTCCGATCACCCCGCGGATCACGAAACGACCCAGGGTGTCGTCGAATTCAGCACGGCTGACCCAGAACCGGGCGATCTCGGCAAGCATCTCCGCACCGTTCTCGATCAGATACTGCAGATCGCCGGTCACCTGGTAGTACTGCCAGACGTTGTAGGCCACCGCACTGCCGATGTGGTGCGCCCGGGCGCTGGCATCGGGGTTCCAGCGGCCCGAGTTCGGATTCAGATGCATCTTCTGACTCTCCTCGCGCCCGTCGCTGCCGGACTGCCACGGGAACATCGCCCCCGCGTAGCCGGCCTCCTGCGCGGCTCGGCGAGCCTCAGGCAGTCGGCGGTACCGGTAGCGCAGCAGCGAGCGGGTGGTCTCCGGGGAGCGCAGATTCAGCACCGGGAAGACGAATAACTCGTCCCAGAAGATGTGGCCGCGGTAGGCCTCGCCGTGCAACCCGCGGGCGGGGACGCCGGCATCGAGGTCCACCGCGCGGTTGGGCACGGTCTGGAGCAGCTGCAGCAGATGGAGGCGAACGACCCGCAGCGCATCGGCGTTGTCTTCGAAGGCGATGTCGAATCGTTCCCAAAGGTGGGCCCATTCCCGGACGTGCCCGTCCCGCAGGTCCGCGTAGCGGCCGAGGCGGCCCAGGAGTCGCTGGGCGGCATCGCCGGGGTCCGAGATGGCCTGGTCGCGGCCGGTGAAGATGGTGGCCATCTTCTCGACGGTCACCGTCTCACCCGGGGCCACCGCCACCACGTAGTCGTGTCCGACGCGGCGGGGTTCGTCGACGACGCGACCGTCGGTCTCGACTGGGGTGTCTCCGCGCCACACCGTGGTCCGGGCCGCCACCGCGATCGGAATCTGCGACTGCACGGTCTGGCACACCAGCAGCGCCGAATTCGGCGATAGCTCCGTGGTGGTGGTCGCGACCAGGTGGTCGTCGGCCAGGTCGCGGTAGCGCTCGACACCGCCGTTGCGTACGTCGCCGTCGATGAGCGAGAGGATCTCGATGGTGCCGGACCAGTCCTCGGCCCGGATCGTGGTCGCCAGCGCGCAGGCGTGCGGTAGGTGCATCGCAGCGATGCGTCGCTGGGTGACACTGCAAGTGCGGCCGGACGGATCGCGGAACCGGAACTCCCGGGTCAATTCGGCATGCCGCAGATCGAGAGTCTGCCGATAAGTCAGGATCTGGGCCGTGTCGATGTCGAACCAGTCGCCGCCGTCGATGCGGAACTTCAACGACAGCCAGTTCGGCAGGTTGACCAGACTCTCGTTCTCAATCCGGACGCCGCCGATCTCGTCGGCGAGGCGGTTGTAGAGCCCCGCGTTGTAGGTGCCCGGATAGTGGAACAAGCCGGGGTCGGCTTCGGGGGCGCAGCCGCGGGTGGCGCGGTAGCCGTTGCCGACGGTGCACAACGCCTCGCGCAGCCGCTCCTGTTCGGGGATGTAGCCCCCGAAGGTGAATGACCATGGGCTGGAGACGACGTGGCGCTCGACGTCGAACTGGTCGACCAGCCGTTCGACGAACTCGCGGACGCGGGCCGGATCGGCCAACGAGAAACGCGCCGCGGTGTACCGGTCACCGTCCTCCTGATGGCGTACGACGACCCCGATGCCGTCGTGCAGCACGCAGTCGAAGGCGTCCTCGTCGGTAAGGTCGTCGCCGACGTAGACGGGCAGCAACGGTTCGTGGTCGGTGACCCGGTCGCTGATCCACTCCAGCGTTGCACCCTTGTCCCAGTCCAGATTCGGGCGCAACTCGGCAACCTTGCGTCCTGCTGTCACCTTCAGGCCATGGCGGGCGCCGGCCCGGTGCACCGCGGCGGTCACAGTCGCGCCCGCCTCGGGTGCGGCGTTGCGGTAGTGCACGGCGACGGCAAACCGCTTGTGCTCCACCACCACTCCAGTCAGCTCGGCCAGCTCGGTGGCGAGTTCCTCGGCGGCATGGGCCAGCAGGGGTGTCGCGGCGGCCGCGACCTCGTTCTGGTGGTGTACGCCGTCGGGGGCGACGATCTCGAAGCCGTGGCTGCCCGCATACCACAAGCCGGGAATGCCGACGCGAACCCGGATGTCGGCCAGATCGCGACCGGAGAGCACCGCGACGGGATAGAGGGCGGCCAGCGCCTGCAGCGCCTTGGCTGCACCGGGAACCAGGGTCGCGGCCGTCGGGTCGTCGACGATCTCCGACAGCGTGCCGTCGAAGTCGAAGAACAGCACGGGTTTTCGGGCCGAGGCGACGTCGGCGATCTGATCGAACACGTGCAGGGCGTCGGGCAGCGCGGACATCCGGCGATCGATGGCCCGCACGGCGACGTCGGCGAGGTCGCCGATCACCACGTCGGCGCCGCACCGCAACAAATCGGACCCGGTGCTGCCCGTTCGGTCGACACCGATCACCAGCCCGAAGCCGCCCGCTCTGCCGGCCGCCACCCCCGCTTCGGCATCCTCGACGACGACGCAGCGGCCGGGCCGTGCGCCCAGGCGCCTGGCGGTCTCCAGCAGCACCGCCGGGTCGGGTTTGCCCGGCAGGCCCAGCTGCTCGGCGCTCACGCCGTCGACGCGGACGGCGAAAAGGTTGCCGATTCCGGCGGCCTCGAGCACGGCCTCACAGTTGCGGCTGGCCGAGTACACCGCGGTGCCCACCCCGAGCTCATCGAGCCGGCGCACCAGGGCCACCGTCGAGGCGAATGTCGGCACGCCGTTGGCGATCCTGGCCAGATATAGCCGCTGTTTGCGGTTGCCCAGGCCGCATACGGTGTCCGGCCCGTCGTCCGACGGTGTGCCCCAGGGCAGCACGATCCCGCGGGAGGCCAGGAAGTCCCGCACCCCGTCGAAGCGTGGTCTACCGTCGATGGTGTGCCGGTAGTCGGCGGAGGTGAAGTCGTAGTCGGCGAACAGTTCTGCCCAGGCCGCCTCGTGCAGCGAGGCGGTATCGGTGATCACGCCGTCGAGATCGAACAGGACCGCGTCGTGATAGCGCGGGTCAATGGCGACCGGCGGCCCGATATCGGATCCGCCATGGTCAATGATGCCGGTTCGGACACCGAACGGGCTGACGCTGACCATGGCACCGACTCTGCCACACCGGTTCGAGTCCCGATCAGGGCCTTGTGGCCATGGGGGAGGGGACCTACGCCTCATGTTCTCAAGACTCGCGGACCCTAGCGTTGTAGATGACGCGCCGGCAGTCCACGTGCCTGGCGTCTAGATGCGTACCGGCTAGAAGGAGAATGAAATGTCAACTCCCACAACACGACACGGCATCATCGTCGGAGTCGACGGTTCGCCGGAGTCGAAGGTCGCCGTCGACTGGGCGGCCCGTGAGGCGGCCATGCACAACGTGCCGCTGAAGCTGGTCCACATCCTGAACCCGCCGGTGGTGATGACCTTCCCCGAGGTGCCGATGCCGCCGGGATATCTGCAGTGGCAACAGGAATCCGGTGAGGCGATCCTCGACAGCGCGCGCAAGACGGCCGAGGAAGCCGGCGCCGGCCAGCTGGTCGAGGTCACCACCGAGATCGTCTCCGGCCCGCCCGTTCCGACTCTGGCCGACCTGTCCAAGGATGCGCAGCTGGTGGTGGTCGGCTGCCGCGGCCGCGGCGCCCTGGCCCGCGGATTGCTGGGCTCGGTCAGCACGGGGCTGGTGCATCACGCGCATTGCCCGGTGGCGATCATCCACGACGAGGATCCACTGATGGCGCTCCCGTCGAAGGCGCCGGTGCTGGTCGGCGTCGATGGTTCACCCGCCTCCGAGCAGGCCGTGGCGATCGCGTTCGAAGAGGCCTCGCTGCGCGGCGTCGACCTGCTCGCCGTACATGCCTGGAGTGACACCGGGGTTTTCGAGTTCCCCGGACTGGATTGGTCGACGATGCAGCAGCTCGGTGAGGAGACGCTCGCCGAACGGCTGGCGGGGTGGCAGGAACGCTACCCCGACGTCCTGGTGCGGCGGGTCGTGGTTGCCGACCGGGCGGCTCGCCAGCTCATCGAGCAGTCCGAGAACGCGCAGCTCGTCGTCGTCGGCAGCCACGGGCGCGGTGGCTTCGCTGGGCTGCTGTTGGGATCGGTCAGTACTGCGGTAGTGCACGGAGTCCGGATGCCGGTGATCGTCGCGCGGTGACGACGCGGTGTCTGCGGACTGGTTGCGGGGCGGTCAGGGCAGTGGCGCCGTCCAGCGCAGGGCGGTGCCACCGTCTGGTGCGGTATCGACGGAGAACTCGCCACCGACCTCGGCGGCCCGCTGGCGCAGGTTGTTCAGTCCGCTGGCTGTGACGTCGGGCGGCATTCCGCGACCGTCGTCGATCACCTCGATCGTGAGTTCGTCCTCCACCCGCACGTTGACGGTCAGCGTGTGTGCCTGCGCATGCCGCACGGCGTTGCTCACCGCCTCGCGGACCACCGCTTCGGCGTGATCGGCGAGCGTGGCGTCGACGACCGAGAGCGGTCCGATGTACTGGACGGTGGTGCGCAGGTCCGCCCCGGGAAATGCCCCGACCGCCTCGTCGAGCCGCTGGCGCAGTCGGGTCGTGCCCAGGGAGGCGCCGTGCAGGTCGAAGATCGCCGTCCGGATCTCCTGGATGACGCCTTGCAGTTCGTCGACGCTCTCGGTGAGTCGTTGGCGCACTTCGGGCAATCGGCTGCGCGGAATCGTGCCCTGCAGCGACAGCCCGACCGCGAACAGCCGCTGGATGACGTGGTCGTGCAGATCCCGCGCGATCCGGTCGCGGTCGGAGAGCACGTCGAGTTCCCGTATGTGTCGCTGGGTGATGGCCAGCTGCCAGGCCAGCGTGGCCTGGTCGGCGAACGCCGCCATCATGTCCAGCTGTTTGTCGCTGAACGTCTGCCCGCCGCGGCGGCGCAGAATCACCACCACGCCGGCGACGGTGTCGGTGGTGCGCAACGGCAACACCAGCGCCGGCCCCGCCTCGGGCACACCGTTCAGTTCGTCGCCGATGTTGTCCAGCCGGCGCGGTGTTCGGGTGGTGAACGCTTCGCCGACGATGCTGCCGGCCACCATGATGGGTGGCAACGAGCTGGCCGGACCGGCCATCCCGGCTGTCTCGACCACGAGAAGTTCGCCGACCTCGTTGACGCCTAGTTCTATGTCGGTGGGCACCGCGACCAGCACCACGTCGGCACGGGTCAACCCCAGGGCCTGGTCGGCGATCAGCCGGAACACCCGGGCCGGCTCCGCACCGGCAAGCAGCTCGGTGCCGATGTCGCGGGTGGCCTCGATCCAGTGCTGCCGGGTACGGGACTGCTCGTAGAGGCGGGCGTTGTCGATGGCGATTCCGGCCGCGGCCGCCAATGCCTCGACCAGCACCTCGTCGTCTTCGCTGAAGGGCTGGCCATCGGCCTTCTCGGTGAGGTACAGGTTGCCGTAGACCTCGTCGCGAATGCGTACCGGGACGCCGAGGAAGGTGCGCATCGGTGGATGGTTCGGCGGGAACCCGACCGAGGCCGGATGCTGCAGGATGTTGTCCAGCCGGATCGGCTTGGGCTCGTTGATTAGATGGCCCAGAACCCCCCGTCCCTGGGGCAGCGGGCCGATGAGTTCGCGGGTAGCGCCATCGATGCCCTCGTAGATGAAGGCGACCAGTTCATGGTCGTGGCCGCGGACCCCGAGGGCACCGTAGCGGGCGTCGACCAGGTCGATGGCCGTGCGCACGATCGTCTTGAGTGTGACGTCCAGTTCCAGCCCCGATGTCACCGTCAGCATCGCCTCGACCAACCCCTCGAGCCGATCACGGCCCTTGACGATTTGCTCGACCCGGTCCTGGACTTCGACGAGCAGTTCGCGCAGGCGCAATCCCGACAAGGTATCGCGGACGGGTGGGGCGGCCATTTGGTTCCCCTCCGGTCCGACGGCGTCGGTCACGAATCCCATCGTGCCATTGGATAGGTCCAGGTGCTTCAGTCTTCGCTGTGATGGCTCTGGTCGAGTTTGGAGATGAACACCGCAGCCTGTGTGCGTCGCTCCATACCAAGCTTTGCCAGCAGACGCGATACGTAGTTTTTCACCGTCTTCTCGGCCAGGAACATCCGCGCGGCGATTTGCTTGTTGGTCAATCCCTCGCCCAGTAGTCCCAATAGCACGCGCTCCTGTTCGGTCAAACCCGACAGGGGATCGGAGCGTTCTGCGGCCCCGCGCAGCTTGGCCATCAACGCCGCGGCCGCCCGGTTGTCCAGCAGGGAACGCCCGGCACCGACGTCCTTGATCGCCTTGGCCAGCTCCATGCCCTTGATGTCCTTGACGACGTAACCGCTGGCCCCGGCCAGGATCGCGTCGAGCATCGCCTCATCGGAGGTGAACGACGTCAGCATCAGACACCGCAGATCCGGCATCTTCGAGAGCAGGTCGCGGCACAACTCGATGCCGTTGCCATCGGGCAGCCGCACGTCGAGGACCGCGACATCGGGTTGCAACGCCGGAATCTGTGCCATTGCCTGGGCGACCGATCCGGCCTCACCGATGACGTCGAGCTCGGGGTCGGCTGAGAGCAGGTCAATCAAGCCGCGGCGAACGACCTCGTGGTCATCGACGAGAAACACCTTGACCATGGCGTGCCTTCCAGGTCTGCAACACTCTGCGGCGGCGGAATCCGCAGTCCGTGCTGCAACGATATCGGTCCGCAGCTACGACGTGTCACAACAGGCGCTGCCGATCGACTACCAGGACCGAGCAATCGGTGTTGTGCAGAGCCGCCGACCCGGTGGGGCCCAGGAGTTCCTCGATGCTTTCGGCGTTGCGCGCGCCGACCACGACGAGCTGGATTTCCTCGCCGTGTTTGGCCAGATAGTTCAGCACGCTGCCGTGCACGGCCACCGGGCGAGCGTCCAGCTCGGGGTAGCGGTGTTTCCAGTGCGACAACCGTCGGTCCAGCTGGGCCCGCACCATCCGGTTGCCGTCGGCGACCGCGTGGGAGTCGTGCACGTCGGTGTAGCGCGACTGCCACGAACTCAGGACCCGCAGCGGCGCGCCGCGCAGCCGGGCCTCTTCGACGCCGCACTGCAGCACCGCGGCGCTGTCGGGTGATTCGTCGAGGTCGACGACGACCCAGCCCGCATCGGTGGTGGCGACCCGGTCCGAACCGCGGACGATGGCCACCGGGCAGTGCGCGGAGGCCACCAACGCGGTGGCCGTCGAACCGATCCGGTTGTGGTCGAAGTGTTTGAGACCGACCGAGCCGACACAGACCATGGCCGCCGCGCGAGACGCCTGAACCAGCGTGGCCGTCGGCCGCCCGGCCACGATCTCGACCTCTACCTTCGCCGGCGCCTCGGTGGCTTCCACGGCGTTGGCGGCGTAGCGCACCGCCAGCTCGGCGTTGGCCAGCTGGCGGGCCTCCTCCTGTGGATCGGCCTGACCGGAACCGGACGGCGCGATGGCGTACAGCAGTCGCAGCGGGATGTCGCGGCTGACCGCCTCCTTGATGGCCCACAGCGTGGCGCGCACGGCGCCACGGGATCCGTCTACACCGACGACGATCGACGGCGGGGTGAACGGTTCGGGCATCGGTGGCTCCCACTGGACGGTGCTTGTCTTCGACGTTAGTCTCGCCGCCTCATGACTGCTGAGGGCAGAAAGTCCTCAACTGACAAGAAATGAGCATGGCCGTCCGGCGTGTTCGGCTATCCGCAGACCAGGTCCACGTCGACCGGGTCGGCGGTCTGCTCGAAGAGCCGTTCGGTGTCCTCGCGGGTGCACGGGGCCGTGCCCGGAGTGAGAAGTTTGGCTGCTCCGGCCGCGACGCCCAATCGGACCGCCTCGATCAACGGCCAGCCGCGGGTCAGGCCGACCGCGATGCCGGCCACCATCGCGTCACCGGCCCCGACGCCGCTTCCGGCCGGCACCGGCACCGCCGGGAAGCGGTGCGCGGCGTGTGGCGTCACCAGAAGCGCGCCCTGCGGGCCGAGGGAGACGACGACGGCATGCGCGCATCCCCGCCCGATCAGCTCCCGGGCGGCGGCGACCTGTTCGGATTCGGTGGCCAGCTCCCGGCCTACGCATTCGCGCAATTCCCGCACGCTGGGCTTGAGCAGAAACACCCCGGAACTGACGTGCGTGAGGCCACCGCCCGAGGTATCCAGGATGAACAGCGCGCCGATCTCCTCGCACACGGTGGCGACCTGCTGATAGAAGTCCGGCGGCACCCCGGGCGGAAGACTGCCGCTGGCCACCACGATTGCCGTCGAGGCCGCCTTCCGCCGCAACTGCAGCAGGCATTCGGTTTGTTCGGCCAGGGTCAGTTCCGGCCCGGGCAGCACGAACCGGAACTGCCGGTCGGTGCTGCACTCGTTGACGGTGATGCTCTCCCGGGTCGATCCACCGATGTGGATGGGGTGCACGGGGACCCCTTCGGCGGTCAGTAGCCGGGTGATCATGTCGCCCGCCGAACCGCCGGCCGGGTAGATGGCCGTGGCCGACGCGCCGAGCACGTCGGCCACGTGCGCGACGTTGATGCCGCCGCCGCCGGGGTCGTAGCGTGCCGCCGTGCACCGCAGCTTGTCGGTGGAATGCACCACGTCGGTGCTCGTCGTGATGTCTAGGGCGGGATTCATCGTCAGCGTGACGATGCGGTGCCCGGCGACACTGAACTCGTCCATTGGCTACAGGCCGCTCGGATAGGTTTCGGGGGTTTCGCCGGCGATCCACACACTGGTCGGTTCCAGCGGCTCCAACGCCCTGGTCGTGTCGATGTGGATCATCGCGTCGAACTGGTCGGCCGGGCGCACGTGGAAGTAATGGCTCTGCCGTTCGGTCTGCGGCTGGTAGATCACTCCTATCGCGCGGTGCAGCCGCACCTGCTCCAACGCGGCGGCAGCCGGCGAGCCGTCGTGCATCGAGATCAGGAACGACGACTTACCGGTGTCGTGCAGGAGCTCTTCGATGCTGCCGGCCAGGGCCGGGCGCACTGTCTTGCGTTCGGCGATCCCGCCCCATTCGCTCGCCGCGGTGACCATGCCGCGGTATGTCGAGAAGCCGATCAGCCTGGCCTGCTCGCCGTAGCGCTCCCTGGCCAGCTCGCCAATGGTCAGCTGACCGTCCGCGGAGACTTCGGTAGCGCGGGCATCACCGACATGAGAGTTATGCGCCCACACCACGATCCGGGCGGGACCTTGATCGGCCTGGGCGCCGCTGTGTCGATCCAGATGGGTGAGCAGGGCGGTGAGGGTCTGGGCCATGTGCTTGTCGCGCATGTTCCACGAGGTGACCCGCCCGCGGAACATCCCGCGGTAGTACTCCTCGGCGTTGCGCACGGTCATCGCGTTCTGCTGGGCGTAGAACAGCTCGTCTTCGGCGAGCTGACCGTCTTTGGTCAGGTACTCCACCGCATGGCGTTGCAGCTCGACCAGCTGCTCGACGGCCTGACGTTCACAGGACGGGCCGGCGCCGAACGCCGCGGCGTAGCCGTAGGCCTGGCCGTCGTCGCCGTCGGAGTGGTCGAAGCAGGCGTAGCGGGCGCGGGCGCGGGTCGCAGCCTTGGGGTCGACGCCGTCCAGGTAGGCGATGACCTCCTGCATCGAACGATGCAGGCTGTAGAGGTCGAGACCGTAGAACCCGGTCTGCCGGCGCCCGTCGGCCGCGCAGCGGCCGTTGTGCCAGCGCAACCAGCCCGCGAAGTCGCGTACGACGGTGTTGCGCCACATCCAGGCGGGGAAGCGCTCGAAACCGCGTAGCGCCTCCTCAGGTGTGGAGTCGTCGCCCAGGCCCCGCACGTAGCGGTTGACCCGGTAGGCGTCCGGCCAATCTGCTTCGGCGGCAACGGCATTGAAGCCCTTCTCCATGATCAGCCACTTGGTGATCTCGGCGCGTGCCTGGTAGAACTCGTGCGTGCCGTGCGAACTCTCGCCGATCAGCACCACCCGGGCGTCGCCGATCAGGTCCTCAAGGACCTCGTGTGGCGGCACCCCGTCTGGCGCGTCGACGGCGGCGTGGGCCACCAGGACGGCGGCAGGTTGCTCGGCCGCCGGCGCCGGCTTGCCGGTGGTGGGCCGCGACAGCAGCTCGCGTACCTCGTCGTCGGTGACCTGGCGGAAATCCCAGAACGATTCGCCCACCGCGAGGAACGGTGTGGGCATCGACGCGCACACCACCTCATCGACGATGCCGGCGAACTCGCGGCAGGTCGACTCCGGTGCGGCGGGGACGGCGATCACGATCCCGGCCGGTTCGGATTCGCGCAGGGCTTGTACGGCAGCCAGCATGCTCGAGCCGGTGGCCAGTCCGTCGTCGACCAGGATCACCGTCTTGCCGGCGACCTGCACCGGGGGACGCCCTTCCCGGTAGGCGGCTTCCCGGCGAACCAACTCACGAGCCTCCCGCTCGGCGACCTCCCGCAGCTGCTGCGGGGTGATCTGCAGGCCGCGCAGCACGTCGTCGTTGACCACTACCCGGCCGCCACTGGCCAGGGCCCCGACGGCGAACTCCTCGTGACCTGGAGCTCCGAGCTTGCGGACGATGAACGCGTCGAGCGGCACACCCAGCGAGCGGGCCACCTCGTAGGCGACCGGGATGCCCCCGCGGGCCAGGCCGAGCACCAGGACATCGGGCCTGCCCCGGTAGGCCTGCAACAGCCCGGCCAGCACCTGGCCCGCCTCGCGGCGGTCGGAGAAGACCCGGCGCGGCTGCTGGCGGCGTAAGCCGCCGGCTTTGGTCATCGTCGGCCGCCCCGGAACACGGTCAACGACGACCCCCGGGGTGCGGCGGTCTCGAGTTCCGATATCGAGGTGGCGAAGAGTTGGTTGGCCAGATTGGATAGTGCGCGCGCGACGGCCATTTCGTCGCGGAGTTCGAGGGCGTGTGCGTCACCGGTGTCCATCCGGGCGGTCCCCAGGCCCATCAGGGTGGTGTCGCGCCACGACAGCCGAGCGGTGGCCCGCGTGCGATCGGCGTCCTCGTCGACGGCGATCAGTACCGCCGTGTGTTTGGTCTCGTGGTGTTCCATGGCTGTCCCCTCATTCGAATTCGATCCGACCACTGCGCCCGGGCCACCGGTAGGGACCGAAGTCCTGACGCGGTGGGCCGTTCGTCGGCGCCGGCCCGGATGGGGGCGTAAGACCCTACGCATCGCGTTCGTCGTGCGAAACACTGACGGCATGTGGAGGAGCGTGATGGCAACGGCGCTCGCCGGAGCCAGTGTCTATGCGGCCAGACGGTTCTATCGCAACTGGGGTACCACCAAGGACGAGTGCGAAACACCGCTTCCCGGCGATGAACTCGTCGGGCGGCCGGCGGTGCAGACCACCGAGGGAGTGTGGATCGACGCGCCCGCGGGTGCGGTGTGGCCGTGGCTGGTGCAGATGGGGCAGGATCGCGGCGGGCTGTACAGCTACGAATCGCTGGAAAACCTTGTCGGCCTGAAGTTCTGCAATGCCGACCGGATCCACCCCGAGTGGCAGCAGCTGGCCGTCGGCGACGTGATCCGGTTGGTCCCGCGCGGCTGGATGGGCCTGCGCGACGGACTGGCGCTGCCGGTCGCCAAGGTCGTCGAAGGTCAGTCGATCGTATTGCGGGCGGATCCTGCTGCCCTGCCGTGGGACGGGGTGTGGTCGTTCCACGTCATGCCGCGCTGGGAGGATCGCTGCCGGCTCCTGGTCCGCAGCCGGGCGCGAATGCGGTTGCCCGGCGAGGTGCTCGGTGCTGAACTGTCCGGTCCCGTGGTGTCGTTGATGACCCGCGGCATGCTGCTGGGGATCAAACGCCGCGCCGAGGGGCGCTAGCCGCGGAATTCCAGAACGTCGGCCAGCGGCCGGCGGGGGGTGGCCGATGGGAGCTGCGCGATCGACGGAACCAGCCCAACTCGGATCAGCAGTTGCGGGTCATCGTCGGATCCGGTCAGTGCCCGGACGATGGCGCGGCTGGCCGCCAATTCGGTCATGTGGCTCAAGGTGCAGGTGGCCAGTCCGGCCATGGTGGCCTCCAGCAGGACGTCCGAGAGCACCTCACCGCAACCCAGAGCCTCCCGGCGGGTGTCGCCGTTGGTGGACAGCACCACGATCGTGGACCGGTCGTGGTCGACCTCCGGCCGGCGATCGGGATGTTCCTCGGCGGGGAACCTGCGGGCGATGTCGACCCGATCACGTTCGGAAACCGAAACCAGCGAGCTGTAGGGCACGCCATCCGAGACCTCGTAAGGTGCTGTCCACCAATGCAATTCAGCATGGTATGAGGCGTCGTAGCGGCGCAGCGCCTCGGTCAGGCGCGACGCTTCGGCCAGCTGGGGACGCGCCGTGTCAGCCAGCGTGTGCAGCGTCGCCTTGTCGGTGTCGATCGTGCTGCGCAACACCGCTTCGAATGCCGCCCAGGCCGGCGGCGGCGCGAAGGGCAGCCGGTCGGTACGCCGGGCTAGGATCGCGTCGGCGCGGCCGCGGTGGGCGTCGGTCACGTACTCCATCAGGCTGAAGTCGACGGTGGCCAGGTGATCGGGGTCGTTGGGGTTGGGGAACCGCGCGACGTGCGTCTGCCAGCCGGCCGCCGCGGCGGCCACTCGCAGATGATCCAGTACTGCACCGCAGCTGATGATCGCCTCGCGCCCGCTGAGATCGGTGGCATGGGGCACCCGATGCGGCTCGACGAACAGCTTCAGCTGCGCTCCTTCGCACACCCAGTGCCACGGCTGGCAGTTGTGCACCGACGGTGCACGGCATGCCAGTTCCACCGCGTTCGCCAACACCTGGGGATCGAGCGCCGACTTGGCCATGGTTGAACCTTATGTCGCCGACGCCCCGACGACAGGGGCCGGAAGTCACTTGACAGGACGCGGGCGGTACAGGGGCCTTTGTGCTCTCGGTGCAGGGGACCTTACACCCGCGCTCAGTGGCCGTAGGACCGCTGTGTCGATGTCCGCCACGGACAAGGATTAAGGACATGGGATCGGGATCGCGCAACGAGACAACCGCCGCGCCATCGGAAACCGCTGTCGGACCCCGGATCGCCGAAACCCATACCGGCATGGTGTTCCTGGTCGGCGATCGGGCCTACAAGGTGAAGAAACCCGTCGTCACCGATTTTCTCGACTTCTCGACGCTGGAGCGGCGGGAGGCTGCGTGCGCCCACGAACTGCTGCTCAACAGCCGGCTGGCCCCCGACAGCTACTTGGGTATCGGACGCTTCACCCCGCCCGGCGGTCTTCCCGAACCGGTCATCGTCATGCGACGCCACCCCGACGACCGCAGGCTGGCCACCTTGGTGCGCCTGGGCGAGCCGGTCGAAGACCAGCTGGCGGCGGTGGCGCTGATGCTGGCCCGCTTCCACGCCTCGGCATTGCGCGGGCGCGAGGTGGACGCCGAAGGTCGGGTGGAGGCGATCACCGGACGCTGGCAGGAGAACCTCACCGAACTCGCGCGCTATGCCGACGGGGTGGTTCCAGGCCTCGACTCAACCACGGTGGCCGAAATCGGAGTCCTGGCAACCGACTTCATTGCCGGTCGCGCAGTGCTGTTCGCCCGCCGGGTCGCCGAGCACAAGATCGTCGACGGCCACGCCGACCTGTTGGCCGACGATATCTTCTGTCTCGACGACGGGCCCGCGCTGCTGGACTGCCTGGAGTTCGACGACCAGTTGCGCTACGTCGACGTCATTGACGACGCCGCGTTCCTGGCCATGGATCTGGAGTTCCTGGGCCGGGCCGATCTGGCCGATGTCTTCCTGTCGACCTACGCCCGGCTGGCCGGGGACGACGCGCCGTCCTCGCTGCGCGACTTCTACATCGCCTACCGCGCCGTCGTTCGCGCCAAGGTCGACTGCGTCCGCCACATCCAGGGCGGCGCCGGTGCCGCGCAGGAGGCCGCGCGGCATCTGCAGATCGCGCTCGATCATCTGCGCGCCGGTGCTGTCCGGCTGATCCTGGTGGGCGGCGGACCCGGAACGGGCAAGACCACGCTGGCTCGATCTCTGGCCGATGCGCTTGGCGCCCAAGTGATCTCGACCGACGACGTGCGCGCCGAGATGGTCCGCGTCGGCGAACTGACCGGTGAACCGGGCACACTCGGCGAAGGGCTCTACAGCCAAAGCAACGTCGACGCCGTCTATGACGGGGTGCTGCGCCGGGCCCATCTCGACCTGTGCGAGGGCCGTACCGTCATCCTGGACGGGACCTGGCGCGAGGCCGGCCATCGCGAGCGCGCTCGGGCGCTGGCCGCCGAGTCGCCGGCGATCGTCTTCGAATTCGCCTGCACCGCGCCGTTGGACGCCACTGTCGCCAGGATCCGGGCCCGTACCGAGACGACTTCGCAAGCCACCCCGGAGATCGCCACCGCACTGGCCGACCGCGCGGACGACGGCTGGCAGGGCGCGCACCGCATCGACACCACCAGACCGCTCGCCGACTCCGTCGCGCTCGCTCAGCAGATCTGCTGTCTGGCTATCTGAGAAGTCCTGCAGCACTTTCGAGGAGATCTTCATGGCACATCGTCACTACGTCGCCGACATCGCCGAGCTGCGGATGAGCGACGCCGAAGAGGCTGGCGGCAAGGGCGCCAATATGGGCGAGATGGTGTCGGCCGGCCTGCCCGTGCCACCCGGCTTCGTGCTGCTGCGGGACTGCTATCTGGCCTCGACCGAAGCCGCCGGTGTCGCCGACGACCTCAACGCGGCCCACCGCGAAGCCATGCGGTACGGCAGCGACACCGACAAGCTCAGCGAGATGTGCCAGCAGATGCAGGCTCTGGTGCTCGAGGCCGGCATGGCCGACGACGTCCGCGACATGGTGCTCGCCGCCTATCGGCGCCTCGGCAACGACACCAGCGTCGCGGTGCGCTCCTCGGCCACCGGAGAAGACGGCGCAGACGCCTCGTTCGCCGGAATGAACGCGACCTTCACCAACATCACCGGGGAGCAGGAGCTACTCGACGCCGTCCAGAAGTGCTGGGCCTCGCTGTTCGCGCCCCGGGTGGTCGCCTACCGGGCCAGCCGGAATTTCTCCGCCGACCCGGCGATGGCGGTGGTCGTCCAGACGATGATCGCCTCGGAGCGGGCCGGCGTGGCGTTCACCGCCGACCCGACCACCGATGCCGAGGACCGGGTGGTCATCGAGGGGGCATTCGGTCAGGGCGAGGTCGTGGTGTCCGGATCGGTGGAGCCCGACACGTACCTGGTGTCCAAGGAAACCGGCGAAATCCTGTCTCGCCGCATCGGATACAAGGCGTTCAAGATCGTGCGCGGCTCTGACGGCTGCGACCAGAAGGTCGAGCTGCCCGAGGCCGAGCGGCTGGCGCAGGTGCTCTCCGACGACGAGGCACGCACGATCGCCGAGATCGCCGTCCGCAGTGAGCAGCACAGCGGCTGCCCGCAGGACACCGAGTGGGCGATCGCCGGAGGCAAGACGTGGATCGTGCAGACCCGGCCGATCACCACCCTGCATCGGGTGGGCAAGCCTGTGCCGGAGACCCATGACGTGGTGGCCCAGGGGCTGCCCGCCGTGCCCGGTGAGGCGTCCGGCGTGGTGCGGGTGCTGATCGACGTCGCCGACGGTGCCCGGCTGCGGGACGGTGAGGTGCTGGTGGCTCAGATGACGAACCCGGACTGGTTGCCCACCATGCGTCGGGCCGCGGCTCTGGTCACCGACACCGGCGGGATGACCTGCCACGCCGCTATCGTGGCCCGCGAGCTCGGTGTGCCTTGCATCGTCGGCGCGCGTACGGCGACCGCCGACCTGGAGGACGGCATGCTGGTAACCGTCGACGGCACCCACGGCCGGGTGCTGGCCGGTCGCACCTCACCCGCCCAGGGCGGCGCGGTGGTCACCGGCGCGTCCGCCCCCGCCGTGGCGCCCACCTCGGTGGCCGCCCAGGAGGTAACCGCCACCAAGATCTACGTCAACCTCGCGATGCCGGACAGCGCCGAGCGAGTCGCCGCCGAGGATGTCGACGGGGTCGGGCTACTGCGGGCGGAGTTCATCCTCACCGATGCGCTGCGCAACCGGCATCCGCGCGATTTGATCGCCCGCGGCGAGCAGGACACCCTGGTCGACGCGCTGGCCTCCGCGGTGGGCCGGATCGCCGGCGCCTTCGCCCCGCGCCCGGTGGTGTACCGGGCCACCGACTTCCGAACCAACGAGTTCCGTGGGCTGGCCGGCGGCGAAGCCTACGAGCCCGTCGAGCACAACCCGATGATCGGCTACCGCGGGTGCTACCGGTACGTCAAAGAGCCCGACGTGTTCGCCCTGGAACTCACCGCGCTGGCCCGGGTTCGCGAACAGAACCCCAACCTGCACTTGATGATTCCGTTCGTGCGGACAAAATGGGAACTCGAGGAGTGCCTATCGCTGGTCGACGCCAGCCCGCTCGGCCGCCAGCGCGGCCTGCACCGCTGGGTGATGGCCGAGGTGCCCTCGGTGGTGCACTGGCTGCCCGAGTATGTGGGCATGGGCATCGACGGGGTGTCGATCGGCAGCAACGACCTGACCCAGCTCATGCTGGGAGTAGACCGTGACTCCGACATCTGCGCCGAACTGTTCGACGAGTCCGACGCCGCGGTGCTCGACGCGATCGGCCGCATCATCTCCACCGCGCGCCGGCTGGGCATAACGTCGTCGTTGTGCGGTCAGGCACCGTCGACGAAACCGGCCTTCGCCGAACACCTTGTGCGGATGGGTATTACGTCGGTTTCGGTGAACCCCGATGCCGCAGCACGCGCGCGGCGCACGGTCGCCGCGGCGGAGCGGCGCCTGCTCCTCGAGGCGGCGCGCGCCGGTGACAGCAACCATTCCCGATGAACACCCGGCCGCCCTGCCGCCGCCGTCACTGACCGCGGCCGCAGTGGCGGCCGCGCCGCTGACCGACGTACTGGGCTGGCTGGACACCACCGCCGGCGGGTTGTCGACCACCGAGGCAGCCGCCCGGCTGGCAACGTTCGGCCCCAATTCGCTTCGCACCCATCGGGTCAGCGCCTGGGCGGTGCTGCGCCGGCAACTCAACAACGCGGTGTTGGCCCTGCTGGCGGTGACCGCGGTGCTGTCCTACTTCCTCGGCGACAGCACGCAGGCGGTGATCATCGGCCTGATCCTGGCGGTCAGCGTCGGTCTCGGCTTCCTCAACGAGTACCGCGCCGAGCGGGCCAGTGCCGCACTGCATTCGAGCGTGCGGCACACCTGCGTGGTGCGCCGCGACGGCAGCTACGTCAAGCTCGATGTCAACGAGCTGGTGCCCGGTGACGTCATCGAACTGGCACTGGGGGAGCTGGTTCCGGCCGATGTGCGGGTGCTCACCGTCAACGGCCTGGAATGCAACGAGAGCATCCTCACCGGCGAGTCCACCGCCGCCGAGAAGTCGGCATCGCCGGCGCCGCCCGATGCGGCACTGGCCGACGCGAATGACCTGGCGTTCATGGGCACCGTCGTCAGCGCCGGCGGCGCCACCGCGGTGGTGTACGCCACCGGCCTGGACGCCCAGTTCGGCCGGATCGCCGCGGGGCTGGGGGAGCGACAGCCCGAAACCGACTTCCAGGCCGGGCTGCGCCGATTCTCCTATCTGTTGCTGCAGGTGGCGATCACCCTGACGGTGCTGATCCTGGTGACCAATCTGCTGCTGCGCCGGCCCGTCATCGACTCGGTGCTGTTCGCGCTGGCGATCGCGGTGGGCATCACCCCGCAGCTGCTGCCCGCCGTGGTCAGTACCAGCCTGGCCACCGGGTCACGGCGGCTGGCCAAGCTCAAGGTTCTGGTCAAGCGGCTGGTGTGCATTGAGGACCTCGGCGACATCGACATCCTGATCACCGACAAGACCGGCACCCTCACCGAAGGCCGGATCACCCTCATCGAGGCCGTCGATGCGGTGGGGACGCCGGCGGATGCGGTGCTGCGCAAGGGGTTGCTGGCCACCGACGTGGACCCCGCGGTCGGTGGCACCAGCGCCAACTCCCTGGACGCGGCGCTGTGGGAGTCCGAGGCCGGCCAGCGGGTGGTCACCCGCGACGCCACCCGGATCGCCGAACTGCCCTTCGACCACCTCCGGCGTGCAACATCGGCCTTGGTCGACGACTGCGGCGCCCGAACACTGATCGTCAAGGGCGCACCCGAGCAGGTGCTAGAGCACTGCAGCCAGGTGCCCGCCGCGGCGCACCCGCTGATGGACGCCCTGTTCGCCGCGGGCCGTCGGGTGGTCGCGGTGGCCAGCCGCCCGGCGCCGGAGTTGTCTGTGATCACCGCCGCCGATGAGGCGGGGCTGACGCTCGACGGGTTCCTGGTCTTCGCCGACCAGCCCAAGCTCGCGGCGCGGGCGTCCCTGCGACGGCTCGCCGAGCTGAGCATCGAACTGAAGATCGCGACCGGCGACAACCCGCAGGTGGCCGAAAAGGTTTGCGCCGAAATCGGTTTGCCCACCAAGGGCACCGTCACCGGCGCCGCGCTGGCCGAACTTGACGAGGCCGGATTCGACGCGGCGGCCCGCGACGCCACCATCTTCGCGCGGATCTCACCGGAGCAGAAGGCCAAGCTCATCACGGTGATGCGGCACCACGGCCGCTCGGTCGGCTTCCTCGGCGACGGTGTCAATGACGCGCTGGCGCTACACGCCGCCGATGTCGGGATCTCCGTGGACACCGCCACCGACGTGGCCAAGGACGCCGCCGATGTGGTGCTACTGGAGAAGGATCTGGGTGTGCTGGCCACCGGTGCGGCCGAGGGCAGGCGGATCTTCGCCAACACCATCAAGTACGTGCTGATGGGCACGTCGAGCAACTTCGGCAACATGTTCAGTGCGGCGGCCGCCTCAGCGGTGCTGAGCTTCCTGCCGATGCTGCCCAGCCAGATCCTGCTCAACAACCTGCTCTACGACAGCTCGCAGCTGGCCATCCCCACCGACCGGGTCGACAAGGAGCAGCTGCAGGCGCCGTCGCACTGGAACATCGCGTTCATCCGGCGGTTCATGCTGACCTTCGGCCCGATCAGCTCATTGTTCGACTTCCTGACGTTCGGGTTGATGCTCGGGGTATTGCACGCCGGGCCAACGGAATTCCGAACCGGTTGGTTCGTCGAGTCGCTGGCCACCCAGACGCTGATCATCTTCGCCATCCGCACCCGGTGCATCCCGTTCGTGCGCAGCCGCCCGGGCGGCTGGCTGACGCTGACCACACTGGCGGTGATTGCGCTCGGCATCGGTATGACGGTGTCTCCGTTCGCGCATGCGCTCGGTTTCACGACGCTGCCCTGGCAGTTCTTCGGCGCGCTGGCCCTGTTCACACTGGCCTACCTGGTGCTGGTCGAGGTCACCAAGAAGATGTTCTACGCCGAGCCGACGCGGGCGGCGGCCCCGCCCCGGACCCGTGGCCGCGAACATCGGATCCACCGGCGGGCGGCCCGGTTCAGTCACAGCGGACGGTTACCGGAAGCGCTGGGGATGCCGGCGCTGGCCGGTACCAAGCAGCTGGGGTGAGTCAGCCGTTCGACAGCAGCATCAGATCGCCCCTGCGCCGGGAGTGCCGGGCGGAGGTGGCCAGCTTGTGCAGCCGCTGCACCCCGCGTGCGATGCCGGTGGCGAGTTCGTCGGCGTCGGCGGCGGTGTCGAAGTCGGCCAGCAGCCCGAAGGCCAGCTCGTCGGCGTAGCTGAAGATCGCGATCCCGGTGCGGAAGTCCGCCGCGATCGGGGGTATCGGCAGCAGGCGAATGACCTTGTGCCCCATCAGGGTCAGGGGCTGGCGCGGGCCGGGCACGTTGGTCACCACAGTGACCACCGACCGCTGTGGCAGTCGCGACAACAGCCGTACCGTCCACGCGGTCACCGGGAACGGGATCAGATTGGTCGCCCACACCACCACGCTGCCGGCCTGGCGCTGGCCGCTGGACTTGGCGACGGTCAGCCGGTCGTGCACCGCGCGCAGCCGCTGCAGCGGATCGGCGGTGTCGACGGGCAGCAGTGGCAGCATCAGCGACACCCGATTGTCCGAGACGTCCATGGCATCGGTGGCCCGCACCGAGACCGGGACCAGGGTGCGCAGCGAGTCCGGGCGGGGCTGCTGACCGCGGCGCAGCAGCGCCGCCCGGTAGCTGTCGGCGACCGCGGCCAGTGCGACGTCGTTGATGGTGGTGCCGAAAGCGTGCGCGATCTCCTCGACGTCGTGCATCTTCACTGCGGCCGAGCTGTACCGGCGCAGACCGCCGATGGGGCCGTTGAAGGATGACCGGGCCGCCGGGCGCAGCATGCTGGCGGTGATCTCGGCGGCGCCGCCGGCTGCCCGCAGCGCAACCTTGCCGGCCGCCAGGCCGAATCGCACCGAGTCGCCTACCCAGTCAAGGGGATTGAGGCTGGGCATCGGCGGTGTGGTGCGCCGTTTGGGGCGCTGGGCGGCCCCTATCGAGCTGGCGAAGCTGGTGACGTCGGCCTCGTCGCACAGGCCGGTGAGCAGGTTGCTGGCCGCGATACCGTCGGCCAGTGCGTGGTGGACCTTGACCAGCAGCGCCCACCGGTCCTGTGCCAGGCCCTCGATCACCCAGCATTCCCACAGCGGACGCTCGCGATCCAGCCGGCGCTCCATGATGGAGGCGACCTCGGCGAACAGTGCGGTGTCGTCGCCGGGATGCGGCAGCGCGGTGCGTCGCACGTGGTGGGCGAGATCAAAGGTCGGGTCGTCGACCCATTCGGGGGCGACCAGGTCCAGCGGATGGGTGCGCAACACCTGGGTGGCCCGCGGGTTGGTCAGGCAGCGCGCCCCGATGGTGTCGCGCAGGACGTCGAATTCCGGTGCGGGACCGGCCAGCACCGCGACGCCGCCGATGGCGAGGCTGACGTGGTGGTCGGTGTCCTCGAGTTGCAGGAAGCCCGCGTCCAATGTCGTCAGGTGCTGGACCTTCGGAGCCATGTCCCGCCTCTCGGTATCCCCGTCGCCGTCCAGTCTGCGACTGGCGGCAGCACAGTGGCAGGGTCGGAAGTCACCGGTTGGTGGGCCTGCGGCGGGGCCGGCCGGGACCCCACGAAGAGCAAAAGCCCGAGCTGTCGTGGAGTCGGGTTGCACGGCAGCTCGGGGCTGACTGGGACATCGACGGACGTGCCGGGGGCGTTACCGGCTGGTCGACCATCGCGCGCAACCGCTGATCAGCGGCCGCGGCGCGGGGCGGCGGCGTCAAGTTCGGTGTCGGTGAAGAACTCGAGCAGATACCTGCTCTCCTCGATGTCGCCGATGGTGCGGCGTGCTTTCTTGCGGGTCACCAGGATGCCGACCACAGCCAGGGCCCACACCGCGTACTGCACGCACCAGGCGAGCCGGAACGAGTCGAACGAGTACCCGCCGTGGGCCCCGATGATCATGCCCATGGCCTGCATCACCAGCAGCGAGGCCAGGAAGCCGCCCATGTTCACCGCGCCCTGCGCGGTGCCCAGCGTGGACGTCGGGTTGAAGGTGCGGGCGAAGTCGAAGCCCACCATGGACCCCGGCCCGCCGACCGAGATCACCACGATCAACATCACCAGCAGCCAGTGCGGGGCCGGTCCCGGCAGCGCGAGCACGACGGTCCAGATCAGGGCGTTGCTGGCGATGATGCCCAGCACGAGGTGGGACCGCCGGTGCGGGTGCCGGCCGGTGAGGAGGCCGATGACCACCCCGGCGACGATCGCGGAGACCACCGAGACGATGAGCAGGGTTCCCGCGGTTCTGCGGGAGAGGTTCTGCGCCACCATCAAGTACGGCACACCCCACATGAGCGCGAACACGGTCACCGAGAACTGGGTGCCCATGTGGGTGAAGAAGCCCAGCCGGGTGCCGGGGCGCAGCCAGACCGTGCGCACACTGGCCAGCGTGGCGCGCACGCTGGTGACCGGGTCGTACACCGTGACCCCGTCGGGGGTGTTCTTCACCAGCAACGCGGTGAGCACCACCGACAGCACACCGAATGCCGCGACTGCCGTGTAGGCGGTGGTCCACCCCGAACCGGCAAGCAGGGACAGGAACGGCACCGCGGACAGCACCTGGCCCAGCTGGCCGGAGATTCCGGTCAACTGGGCGACCAATGGAATCTGGCGCGGCTTGAACCAGTGTGGGACGAGCCGCAGCACCGAGATGAAGGTGAACGCGTCACCGAGTCCGACGACCGCGCGGGCGGCGATCGCGGTGGGCAGCGATTCGGTGAAGGCCAGGGTGAGCTGTCCGATGACCATCAGGGTGCCGCCGGTCAGGATCATCGCCTTGGATCCGTACCGGTCCAGCAGGATCCCACCGGGGATCTGGGCGCCGGCGTAGACGATTACCTGCAGCACCACGAAGGTGGACAGCACGCCTGGGCTCGCCGAGAACCGCTCGGCGGCGTCGAGCCCGGATACGCCCAAGGTGGTCCGGTCCAGGACGGCCACGACGTAGGCCAGTAACCCGGTCGACCACACAATCCAGGCCCGCACTGACCCTCGCCTCTCGTCTCTCTCGGCTACGTCGTCATCAATCATCTCCCGCCGGTGCAAATCGTTTCCCGCCACGCGAGGGGCGACCGGCTGCCTAAGTCCCATGTCCTTGTCCTTGGCAAGGCCAGCTGAACAGCGAAGGTGGACGACACATGCGTGACGGTCCCAACTCGAGCGGATGCCTCTCCTTTGCTTCCTTTGCTCGCGAGGACCGTCGCCGTCCGCGCGACGGAGCGCCGGCGGGACGCGGGACCTTACCGAGCGTGCTCCGCTGAGCCAGATGCAGGCGACGTTGGACGAACACTTGACCGCGCTCTTGTCGGCGTGCGAGGCATCCTGAGTGCCGCTCCCGATAGCCGCCGCGTTCGCTCCGAATTGAGGAGCCGGTATTACGATTTGCCAGTGTGAGTATCGACACGCCGGACCGCGATCGGTTGGCGAGGTTCTTCAACGATGCTCTGTCCGATAGTTCGCCTTTTTGGACTTCTCGACAACCCGTGCTGTGGCTCGCGGCCCATGATCTCGTTCGTGAACCCGAGACTTACTATTGCGATGTCGCTTCCGCCCTCGGATATCAGTACATCAGCGATATTCCGGTGATGATGGACGATTCAGCCTCGGTTGCCAATCTCATCGGCCCATCGATCCTCACCAAGCTGTCGTTCTTCGTTTTCCGACAGGACGGCGAATTCGTGGTCGCCTGCGCAGATCCGTTCGTCCGGGGCGAGATCATCGCGATCTGCCGGTCGCACCTCGACGAGGACGCCCGATTCCGAATCGTCATGGCCTCCCTGTCGGTAATCCGTGAAGCGATATCCTTGAGCGTTTACACCACGACCCGTGCCAAGGCCGAGACCAGTTTGAGTTTCGCTGCGCCAGAATTCTCGAGCCGCGGGATCATCAATAGTCGGTCGAAGGCGGTATTGCTACTGACGGTGACGCTGGTTGTCGGGCTGGTCGTGTGGCGTCCGGACTTCTGGGTCCTGGCATTCTTCGTCATCATCAATGTCTTGTATTTCGTCTTCATGCCATTCCGGTTTGCCGTCTGTCTACGGGCGTTGTGGACAGAGGGGCCGAGCGCGGCAGACGAGTTGCTCGCCGAACTGCCGGACGTGTTGTACCCGACCTACACCGTGCTTGTCCCCGGCTACGACGAGGCAAGAATTGTGCCAAGCCTGATCCGGGCGCTCCGCAACATCGACTACCCGCCCGACAAGCTGGACATCAAGCTGATTGTCGAAGTCTCCGACCGTGCGACGATCGAAGCCTATGAGAATGAAGGCATCGATGGCCGTAACATTGCGGATGCCGCCCACACGATCTTTCATCTCGTCAAGGTCCCGAATGGTCAGATAGCGACCAAACCGCGTGCGTGCAATTATGCCCTCGAGTTCGCGCGCGGCACCATGACGGTCATCTACGACGCCGAGGATCGGCCGGACCCCAAGCAGCTGAAGATGGCGTTCCTTCGTATGGTCGACGAACCACTGAACACGCTGTGCCTGCAAGCGAAATTGAATTTCTACAACCCGGGCGAGAATTTGTTGACCCGTTTTTTCGCGCTGGAGTACGGGTTCTGGTACGACTTCATGCTTCCTGGCCTGCGGGCGTGGAACATACCCATTCCGCTCGGTGGGACGAGTAACCACTTCGTGACCGAGGCGCTGCGCAGAGTCGGTGGATGGGACGCCTATAACGTGACCGAAGATGCCGACCTCGGCTGGCGTCTGAGCCGGCTCGGCTATCGAACCGCCATGCTGGATTCCTACACACTCGAGGAAGCCAACAGTCAGCTGTGGAATTGGATTACGCAGCGGACTCGCTGGCAGAAGGGGTTTCTCATCACTTCGCTGGTACACATGCGCAGCCCCATCAGCATGATCAGGCGTCTCGGACTCTACGGATTCGTCAGTTCATCCGCGGTCTTCCTATCCAATTTCCTTCTACCGCTGATTAATCCGTTGCTGTGGCTGATATTCGCGTTGTGGTACGTCCCGGCCCTGTTCGGCCTGCCAGGTGTAGGGCTCGGGCTGTCCGCCTGGATGGCACTGGTCGGGCTCCTCAACCTGCTCATCGGTAATGGCTTGTTCTTCGTCAGTTACTTGATCTCTGCGGTCGCCAAACGGCAGTGGTCTGCAATCGCGTTGGCCCCGCTGATGCCCATCTACTGGTTGCTGATCGGCATCGCCGCCTACCGATCCCTGTTCCAGGTCATCACAAGTCCCTACCGGTGGGAGAAGACAAAGCACGGATTGAGCATCACAGATATTTCTTAGCGGCAGCCAGGATGTCGCTGATCTTGGTCTCGCTCTTGATGAAATAGTCCTTCGCTCCGAGGGTGAGGGCCTCGTTCACGATGTCCCGCTGACCAAGGTTGGAGGCCACGATCACCGGAATGTCCCTGGTCTGCGGGTCTGCCCGCATCTCGCGGAGTATCTCGATGCCCGACCTCTTGGGCATCAACAGGTCAAGCACGACCACGTCCGGTCGGGCGTCTTTTATTCTGGCGACAGCGGATTCGCCGTCGGAGAAGGTGACGGCGTTCCACTCCTTGTTGCTGGAGAGCTTGAGCTGGTAGGCGTCGAGCAGGAACGCGTCGTCCTCGAATATGACGATGGTGTTGGGCACGTGACCCTCCGTTCTGGGTTGTCTTCGGACTGGCTAAGGTTGGTTTCGGGCTTTCCTCTACGACAACGACGGCGATTCTTCGAATCTGACTTCGCCGTCGTGCGCTGGGGCTCCGCTCAGCGGCAGGGTGAATGTGAAGGTCGTCCCCCGGCTCTCGGTGGACTCGAAGCTGATGGTCCCGCCGCACAATTCGATGATCGATTTCACCAGGTGCAAGCCCAGACCGTTACCGTCGGTTTGCATTTTGAGAATGTTCGCACCGCGGTAGAACTTTGAGAACACCTGGCCATGTTGTGATATGGGAATGCCATAACCGTGGTCCTTGATCCGGTACACGATGTCGTCGCCGCAGACATCGATCGATATCTCGATCGTGGTGTCGTCGGGAGAGTACTTGCTGGCGTTGGTGACGAGGTTCAAAATGACCTGTCTGACCAGAACCGGGTCGAGATCCACCAGCGGAAGTTCGGCGGCGTCAACGGATATCCGCTGACCGCGGGGCTGCAGTTCGACGGCTGCCTCGTCGAGGACACTGTGGGTGAGCTCGACGAGGTCGGTCGGTACCGGCGCGACGGTCAGCCGTCCTGATTCGACTCGGGACGCATTGAGAAGTGCGGTGACGAGATCGGCCAGACGCTCGTTGCTCTTAATCAGCTTCTGGGCGATGCCGTATTGCTGATCGGTGAGTTCCCCCACCGTTTCCGGGTCCGTCAGGATGTCGAGTAGCCAGCTCTGCGCCGTGATCGGCGTGCGCAGTTGGTGCGAGGCAACCGAGAGAAACTCGTCCTTCGCCCGATCGAGCCGCTCCTCTTCGGAGATGTCCCGGAAAATCTCGATAGCCCCGAACAGCTCGTTGTTGTGGATCAGGGGAGCGACGCTGAGCAGTGCCGGAAACACGCTGCCGTCGTCGCGCTTGTAGTGGATCACGGCGTTGGCGGTGCGCGCGCGATTCTCCAGTGCCAGGGCGATGGGCCGCTGTTGCGGCGGGTAGGGGTTGCCGTCCCTGTCGTAGGCTCTCAACACGTCGCTGTAATGCCTGCCGACTAGTTCCTCTTCGTCGGCCCGGAGGATCGTCGCAGTCGCCGCGTTAACGCGTTCGATGAGACCGTCGCGATTCAACACGATCATCGCTTCGACGATCCCGTTCAAGAGCATCTCGTCCTTCTGCTGCTCCAGGCGTGCCATGTCGCGTTCGTTGGCGAGATCCTTGGTGAGGAGTTCGGCGATCGAGACCGCGCGTTGTCGGGATGACGCGAGCAGGTAGGTCGCGAAGGCGAGCGCGACGCTGACCAACAGCCCGCTGTAGAGCACGATCCGGGTTCGTGCGAGGTCCTGGAATGACGCGTAACCAGGGGATGCGGTGAAACGGAGGAGCCAGGTCCGACCGCCGGCGGTCAGCGTGCGGACCGCGGTCAGGTGGGGGTCGCCGTTCTCCACCGGTGGTTCGCCGTAGAGCCGGTTGGCTGGCTCGAACTGTCCGGGATTGCCGGGGTCTTGATCGAATATTTCCAGCCGGATGTTCGCGTGTTGGTCGCTTAGGGCGGCGTTGACGAAGTCGTCTACCCGAAATGGGCTGTACACGTAGCCCCGGAGCATCGCGATTCGCTCGGCTATGGTGCTTGGTGAGCTTCCTTTGCGGTATACGGGCTCGTAGATAAGAAAGCCGTTCTGCTTTTGTTCTTCGTTTTCCTGAAGCAGGATCACCCGGCTCGACATCGCCGGCTCCCCGCTGTCGCGCGCCCGTGTCATGGCCGCGCGGCGGACGGGTTCGGAGAACATGTCGAATCCGACTGCCCGACGGTTTCGTTCATCGAGAGGTTCGAGGAACACGATGCTGGTGTAGACATCGCGGATCGGCTCCACGGGAAATACTCTGAACTCGGGCAGGCCCTCGGCCCGGATCGCTTCCTCCCTCGCTGCGAGCTCGTTTCGGGGGATCACCTCGGAATACCCGTATCCCAGAACTCCGGGGTAGTCGTTGGCGAGATTCAAGCCGTCGACATAGGCGGTCCAGTCGGTGCGAGTGATGTCGGTGGATGCGGCGAACAGGCTTGCTCCGCTCTTCAGCGCTTTGATGTCGGTGCTCAGATTCGACTCGACAAGCCGTTGCATTGCCTGGGCATCGAACTGAAATCGTTCGTTAAGTTGGCTTTTCGCACTGTTGTCGATGATTTGCCAAGTCACTCCGGTCAAGGCGAGCAGACTCAGCAGCACGGCGAAGAAGGCGCCCGCGCCCCATCCCAGACGCCGCACCAGCCGGTGGGTCGTCCACTGACTCTCCGCGGTGAGGATGGCGGTGGCCAGTAGCGTGATGCTCAGCGCCGCCGGGACCCGAACCTTGCGTAGGAGCTCGAAAGGTGCCGAAAGGTCGTCGCCGTAGGCGTAGACGACGATGGCACTCATGCCGATGACTGCCGCTGCCAACGTCAACAGTTCAGCGGTGATGCGGACCGGGGGGCGTCCTTCCTGGGCCATGCTCAGCAGCAGGGCCCAGCACAGCAGAGTTGCGGTGAGGGCGGCGAGCTGACTGATAACGGGTGCCGACCCGCGACCCAGCTGGAGTGCACTCTGGCTGGCGAGCGCCTCAAAGGGGCCCAGCCACACGGTCATGCATGCCACTGACAGTGCAGCGAGTCCACCGGCAATCAGAAGGCGGGATCGTCTGATGGTTCTGCCGAGGTAGAGCGCTGCGATCGCCAGACTTAGGAGTGCGTACGAGCCGGCGGCACCCAGATATTCAGGAATCAGGGGAGCCGGCAATGACCGCAGGCTACCGATGGTGAGCCAATACGCCAGGCTGACAGCGCCAATAGCGAGGACTGCGATCAGCAGTATTCGGACTATTAGTCGGGTCGAGAACCCGAAGGTGTTCCATCGCAGTCTGGTCAGCGGCGGGTTGCGCTCGGGTGGGGCTGACATCGTTGTCCCAGCGGCGCCGAGCCGTCGATTCACCGACTTCCCCCTCACCCGCGGAACCCATTTGAGATCGGGTATGGGGCTTTTGCGATGAGATGAATGGTAGTGCCAGCGCCGGTTGGTGGCCGATGATCAGTCAATTTTCTGCGTCGACTTCGACCCGCACCCATGAGCGCTGTGATGTGGGCTCGCTACACCCGGGTGGTCGCGGGATCACCGCCGAAGCGCTGCGCCAGCCAGACCGGGATCACCGCGAGCACCGTCAGCGCGGCGGCGACGACGTTGATCACCGGCGCCTGGTTGGGCCGGAACAGGTTGCCGAAGATCCAGATCGGCAGGGTCTGCACCGCCGGCCCGGCGGTGAATGTCGTGACGACGATCTCGTCGAAGCTCAGCGCGAATGCCAGGATCGCGCCGGCGACCAGTGCACCGCGCATCATCGGGAACGTCACGTAGCGGAAGGTCTGCCAGCTGGACGCGCCGAGGTCGGCCGAGGCGTCTTCGAGTCCGGTGCCCAGCCGGCGCAGCCGAGCCTGGGTGTTGTTGAAGACGATCACGACGCAGAACGTGGCGTGGCCGACGATCACTGTCGCCAAGCCCAGCGTCACGCCCAGTGCCGAGGTGAACGTCGCGTTCAACGCGATACCGGTGACGATGCCCGGAAGGGTGATCGGCAGCACCACCAGGAAACTGATCGTCTGCCGTCCGAAGAACTGGTAGCGCTGCACGGCGAACGCGGCCAGGCTGCCGAGCACCAGGGCTATCGCCGTCGCACACAGTCCCACCACCACCGAGTTGCCCAGTGAATGCCACATTCCCGAGCTGGCCCAGGCATCGCCCCACCACGCCAAGGTGAAACCGGTGGGTGGGAAGGCAAAGGTCTTCGATGCGTTGAAGGAGTTGAGGACGACTAGGAGCAGCGGGGCGTAGAGAAACACCAGCACCAGTGCGGTCCATCCGCGGACCAGGCGCCGCATCCCGTTCGACAGCATCAGACGTTCTCCAATGCCCCGGTGCGTCGCATCGCCAACAGGTAGAGCACGATCGCGGCCAACGGAATCAGCGACAGCGCCGCGGCCAGCGGTTGGTTGTTGGCGGTCACCAGCTGTCCGTAGATGATGTTGCCCAGCATCTGCGTCTTGCCACCGACGATCGTCACCGCGATGTAGTCGCCCATCGACAGTGAGAACGTGAAGATGGACCCGGCGGCGATACCCGGAAACACCAACGGCGCCACGATCGTTCGCAAAGTGGTCAGATCCGAGGCGCCCAGGTCGGCGCTGGCGTCGATCAACGGGTTGGGCACCCGCTCGAACGCGGCGAACACCGGTATCACCATGTAGGGCAACCACAGGTACGACAGGGTGAGCACGGTGGCGATCAAGCCGTAGCCCGGCGTGTGGCCCGCCACCCACTGCAGCGGACCGGAGGGCGAGAGCAGCATCCGCCAGGCGTAGGCCTTGACCAGATAACTCGCCCACAGCGGTGTGGTGACCGCCACGACCAGACCCAGTCGCACCCGCGGCGAGGCGACCTTGGCCATGTACAGCCCGAGCGGAACGGCCAGAACGATGCAGATCACGGTGACGCTCAGCGCGATTCCGACGGTGCGCAGGGTGGCCGTGCGGAACACCGCATCGGTGGCGGCCCGCACGATGTTGTCACCGGTGTAGGACCGGACCACCGCACCGGTGAACGTGTCGGTGCTCCAGAACGCTGAAAGTAGCAGTACGCCCAGCGATCCCAGATAGGCCACCACTAGCCAGGCCAACGGCGGTACGAGCAGAAGGGCCAGGCGGATCCGCTGGCTCATCGGTTAAGTCAGCCCTTGATCTGCTGCCATTTGTCGACCCACTCGCTGTAGGCCGTGCAGTTGTCACCACTGCCGTCCACGCACTGCTTCTGCGGTGTGGTCCAGTAGCTGATCTTCTCCGCGTAGGCGGCGTCGGTGGCGTGGTAGGTGTCGCAGAAGGTCTTGTCGCTGGTGAACTCGCAGGCCTTGGTCTGCGCCGGTGCCTCACCGAAGTACTCGGCGACTTGGGCGTTGACCTGAGGCGAGGTGATCCAGTCCATCCACTGGTACATGCAATTGGGGTTCTTGGCCTTCGACGACACCATCCAGGTGTCCGACCACCCGGTGGAGCCCTCCTTGGGCAGCACAGTGGCGATTTTCACCTTGTTGTCCGACGTGATCATGTTGGCGATCACCTGCCAGGTGGTGCCGATCACCGAGGTGCCGGACTCGAACGCCTGCACTGCCTTGGTGTAATCCGACCAGTACTCGCCGATGTTGGCGTGCTGCTCCTTGAGCAGGTCGACGGCGGCGTTGAGTTGGTCCTCGGTCAGCGCGTACGGATTCTTGATGCCCAGTTCGGGTTTCGTCTTGGACAGGTAGAGCGCCGCGTCGGCGATGTAGATGGGGGAGTCGTAGGCGGTGACTTTGCCCTTGTACTCGGCAGCGCCGGGGAACACCGCGCCCCAGGTGTCCGGTGCGCCCTTGACCACGTCGGTGTTGTACATCAACAGGTTGGCCCCCCAGCCGTGCGGGATGCCGTACATCTGGCCGTCGACGGAGTTCCAGGCCTTGTCCTTGAGGAATGCGGAGATGGTGTCGTAGTTCGGCACCAGCGTGGTGTTGACCGGCGCGACATCGCCGGCGTAGATCAGGCGCAGGGTGGCGTCGCCGGAGGCCGACACACCGTCGTACTGTCCGGTGCGCATGAGCTGCACCATCTCGTCGGAAGTGTTGCCGACCTTGACGTTGACCTTGCAGCCGGTCTTCTGCTCGAAGGGGTGCACCCAGTCGACCTTGGGGTCATTGGAGCCGTCCTCGGCGTAACCGGGCCATGCGATCAGGTTGAGCTGGCCTTCGTTCTGGCCCAACGCCGACAGCGGTTCCATCTTCGGCGGCGCGGTGGCGGTGCCGCCTCCGGAGTTGGTCGAGCTCGAACAGGCGGCGACCAGTGCGGCGCACGCGGCCAGCGCGACACCGAGTCGGCGGGTGGTGGTTCTCATGGCGAGCTCCTCGTTGTCGTGCGGACAGGATTGTCATGCGGACAGGGATCTGACGGCGCCGTCTGGCCAGGCCAGCACGACGGTTGCGCCGTGGGCGATGTCGGTGGAGGCCTCGGCCGAGAGCAGAGTGGCGGTCAGCCGCACTCCGGCGGCGTCGGCGGCCACCCGGGTGACCGGCCCCGCATACACCACTTCGGCGACTTCGGCTGTGACGCTGCGCATTCCCGCTGGGACCGGTTCGCCCGGCGCCAGCACGGCGATGCGTTCGGGCCGAATGGCCGCGGTGCCGGTCCGGCCGACGAGTGCTTCGGCGGTCTCGCCGTCGACCACATTGGAGGTGCCGACGAAGTCGGCGACGAAGCGGTTGGCCGGGTTCTCGTAGACCTCGCGTGCCGCGCCGACCTGTTCGATGCGGCCGTTGTTGAACACCGCGAGACGGTCGCACAACGTCAGCGCCTCGTCCTGGTCGTGGGTGACGATCACGAACGTGATGCCGACTTCACGCTGGATGGCCTTGAGCTCCACCTGCATCTGTTCGCGTAGCTTGAGGTCCAGCGCGCCGAGAGGTTCGTCGAGCAACAGCACCTTGGGCCGACCGACCAGGGCGCGGGCCAGGGCGACCCGCTGCTGCTGGCCGCCGGAGAGCTGGTTGGGCCGGCGGGCGGCATGCCCGGACAGGCGCACCATGTCCAGCGCCGCCATCGTGCGCTCGCGGCGTTCGGGCTTGGGCACGCCTTTGACCTTGAGCCCGTACTCGACGTTCTGGGCCACCGTCATGTGCGGGAACAGCGCGTAGTCCTGGAAGACGGTGTTGGTGTCGCGCTTGGCAGGAGGCAGCGCGGTGACGTCGACGCCGCCGAGGTGAACCGTGCCCGCAGTCGGCTGCTCGAAGCCGGCGATCATCCGCAGGACGGTGGTCTTCCCGGATCCGGACGGGCCGAGGATGGCGAACAGTTCTCCGTCGGCGACCGACAGGTTCGCCGCCTCGACCGCAGTGACGTCGCCGAACACCTTCCGCGCTCCGCGCAATTCGATCTGCGGCGGCCGGGAAGAGGGTGGCGGCATGGGTGGATAGTACGGATTGCGTTGTCACAGCGCAGCCTCATGATCGACTTCGCCGGTCGCGGCGGTCCGAATCTCCGGATTTCTCCTTCGAATGCGGCTGGCTGAGATGTGATGCGGATGTGGCCGTTGGCGTTTCTGGGGTTGATGAGGTCGTTGTCATATGCTGAGCCGCGTGTCCGTGTCGCGCCGCGACGTGCTGAAGTTGGCTGCCGCAACCCCCGCCGCGCTGGGGCTGGGGGCCTTGGTGTCGGCGCTTGCCCCGCCGCCGGCGTCCGCCGAGTCGCTGGGCGTTCTGCTCGACTATGCCGCCGGAGTCATCAGCGCCAGCGACTTGAAGGCCTCCGGTGCACTCGGCGCGATCCGGTATGTTTCCGACCGTCGGCCGGGCGGGGACTGGATGCTCGGAAAGCCGATCCGGCTGCCCGAGGCCCGGGATCTCTACCAGGCCGGCCTGAAGATCGTGTCGAACTATCAGTTCGGCAAGCAGGACACCGCGGACTGGCTCGGCGGCGAGCAGGGCGGCATCACTCACGCCAAGCGGGGGTGGGAGCTGCATACCGCTGCCGGCGGCCCGGTCGGCGCGCCGATCTATGTCTCCATCGACGACAACCCGACCCTGGACCAGTACAAACAGCTCGTCGCGCCCTACCTGCGGGCGTGGGAGTCGGTGATCGGACACCAGCGCGTCGGCGTCTACGGCAATTCCAAAACCATCGACTGGGCGCTCCAGGACGGCATCGGCTCCTGGTTCTGGCAGCACAACTGGGGCTCGCCGGCGGGCTACACCCACCCGGCCGCGCACCTGCACCAGGTCGAGATCGACTCGCGCCAGGTGGCCGGCGTCGGGGTGGACGTGAACAACATCTTGAAGCCGCAATTCGGTCAGTGGGACTGAGGAAAATCCAAAACTTACCGACTAGTAAGGTTTTGCCAGCAAACTTTGGGACGCCATTCTGGTGAACAAATGTGGACTGAAAAACTGAGCAAGTGCTTGGCGGGGCACCTCGGCCCGCTGGTGTCGACAGGGAATCCATAGGTAACGATTCGATAACAATCGTGCCTTGATCTGCGCACTTGTGGCTACTCAACCGTAACCACCTGCATGCAGGACGTTTGTCCCGGAAGGTCCCGTCGGCCCTTCTGTGCCGTGTTACCCAGCATGCTGTTACCCGTGCGTAGAACTCGTCAGTAACCAATATCCGGCGGAAAATGGTGGCAGTTCTTATGCCACTCTTAGTGGAGCCGGTTTGTCCCGCGGACCCTCGTTCGAGGGGCCGCGCGGGCTCCGTGATTCGACGGGGAATCGCCGACAAGCACCTCCGCAGGGCAGCGCAGGTCTGACACGCCGACACGTAGCGATACGCGACGAAGCCGCGGCCGCGAGCCGCGACGACGAGCATGACAGGGAGATACACAAGGTGACGATCCACGAGCACGACAGGCTGTCCACGGGCGACGAATCGTGGAGCGGCAATGCGGCCGAGACCAACACCCACGCCCTGGTCGATCGGCTCAACGCCGGTGAGCCCTACGCGGTCGCCTTCGGCGGACAGGGCAGCGCCTGGCTGGAGACCCTCGAGGAGCTGGTCACCTCGGCCGGCATCGAGTCGGAACTCGCGACCCTGGCCGGTGAGGCCGAGCTGCTGCTCGAGCAGGTGGCCGACGAACTCGTCGTGGTCCGCCCGATCGGCTTCGAGCCGCTGCGCTGGGTGCGTGCGCTGGCCGCCGAGGAGTCGGTGCCCTCGGCCAAGCAGCTCACCTCCGCCGCCGTGTCGGTCCCTGGTGTCCTGCTGACCCAGATCGCGGCCATCCGCGCGGTGGCCCGCCAGGGCATGGATCTGGCCGCCACTCCGCCGGTTGCGGTGGCCGGTCACTCGCAGGGCGTGCTGGCTGTCGAGGCGCTGCGCGCCGGTGGGGCCAAGGACGTCCAACTGTTGGCCCTGGCCCAGCTGATCGGTGCCGCCGGCACGTTGGTGGCCCGCCGCCGGGGCATCTCGGTCCTCGGCGACCGCCCGCCGATGGTGTCGGTGACCAACGCCGACCCCGAGCGCATCTACGAACTGTTGCAGGAGTTCGCCCAGGACGTTCGCACCGTGCTGCCGCCGGTGCTGTCCATCCGCAACGGCCGGCGTTCGGTGGTCATCACCGGCACGCCCGAGCAGCTGTCCCGCTTCGAGCTGTACTGCGAGCAGATTGCCGAGGCTGAGGCCGCCGACCGCAAGAACAAGCTGCGTGGCGGCGCGGTGTTCAGCCCCGTCTTCGATCCGGTCCAGGTCGAGGTGGGTTTCCACACGCCGCGCCTGGCCGACGGCATCGACATCGTCGGCCGCTGGGCCGAGAAGGTCGGTCTGGACGTCGAGCTGGCTCGCTCGCTGACCGAGGCGATCCTGGTCCAGCAGGTGGACTGGGTCGAAGAGGTCACCGCGTTGAACGACGCTGGAGCTCGGTGGATTCTTGACCTAGGGCCCGGGGATATCCTGACCCGTCTCACCGCGCCGGTGATCCGCGGCCTGGGCATCGGGATCGTCCCCGCCGCCACCCGCGGCGGCCAGCGCAACCTGTTCACCGTCGGCGCCGTCCCCGAGGTCGCCAAGCCGTGGTCCAGCTACGCGCCGTCGGTGGTGTCGCTGCCCGACGGGTCGGTCAAGCTGTCCACCAAGTTCACCCGCCTCACCGGCCGCTCGCCGATCCTGCTGGCGGGCATGACCCCGACCACCGTCGATGCCAAGATCGTCGCCGCCGCGGCCAATGCCGGACACTGGGCGGAGCTCGCCGGCGGTGGCCAGGTCACCGAGCCGATCTTCGACAAGCGCGTCGCCGAGTTGGAGTCGCTCCTCCAGCCGGGCCGGGCCATCCAGTTCAACTCGCTGTTCCTCGACCCCTACCTGTGGAAGCTGCAACTCGGCGGCAAGCGCCTGGTGCAGAAGGCCCGCCAGTCCGGTGCCCCGATCGACGGCGTGGTGGTCAGCGCCGGCATCCCCGAGCTCGAGGAAGCCGTCGCGCTGATCGACGAGCTCAACAGCGTCGGCATCGCCCACGTCTGCTTCAAGCCGGGCACCGTCGAGCAGATCCGCTCGGTGATCCGGATCGCCGCCGAGGTCCCGACCAAGCCGGTCATCGTCCACATCGAGGGCGGGCGTGCCGGGGGCCACCACTCCTGGGAGGACCTTGACGACCTGCTGCTGAGCACCTATTCGGAGCTGCGCGGCCGGTCCAACATCACCGTCTGCGTCGGCGGCGGCATCGGCACGCCCGAGCGGGCCGCGGAGTACCTGTCCGGCCGCTGGTCGGCCGTCTACGGCTACCCGCTGATGCCGGTCGACGGCATCCTGGTCGGCACCGCCGCCATGGCCTGCCTGGAGGCCACCACCTCCCCGGCGGTCAAGCAGCTGCTGGTCGACACCGCCGGCACCGACACCTGGGTCGGCGCCGGAACGGCCGTCAACGGCATGGCTTCCGGGCGCAGCCAGCTCGGCGCCGACATCCACGAGATCGACAACGCCGCGTCCCGCTGCGGCCGGCTGCTCGACGAGGTCGCCGGTGACGCCGACGCGGTCGCTCAGCGCCGCGAGGAGATCATCGCTGCGATGGCGGTGACCGCCAAGCCGTACTTCGGCGACGTCGCCGAGATGACCTACCTGCAGTGGCTGCAGCGCTATGTCGAGCTGGCGATCGGTGACGGCGACTCCACCGCCGACACCAAGACCGACGACTCGCCGTGGCTGGACATCTCCTGGCGCGAACGCTTCGCCGAGATGCTGCAGCGCGCCGAAGCCCGGCTCAACGATGCCGACACCGGCCCGATCGAGACGCTGTTCGACGCGGCCTCCGCCGACGGCGAGTGGCTGCTGGAGAACCCTGACCAGGCGATCGCCGGGCTGGTGGCCCGCTACCCCGATGCCGGGTCGGTGGTGTTGCATCCGGCTGACGTACCGTTCTTCATCCAGCTGTGCAAGACGCTGGGCAAGCCGGTCAACTTCGTGCCGGTCATCGACAAGGACGTCCGCCGCTGGTGGCGCAGCGACTCGCTGTGGCAGGCCCACGACGCGCGCTACACCGCCGACCAGGTGTGCGTCATCCCCGGCACCGAAGCTGTCGCCGGCATCACCCGGGTCGACGAGCCGGTGGGCGAGCTGCTCGACCGCTTCGAGAAGGCCGCCGTGGACCAGGCGCTGGCCGCCGGTGCACAGCCCGAACCGGTGGCCTCGCGTCTGCGGGTGCGCACCGACGTGACGGGGCCGCTGGCCATCGTGCTCGATTCGCCCGACGTGCTGTGGGCCGGTCGTACCGCCACCAACCCGGTGCACCGCATCGCGCCGCCGTCGGCATGGCTGGTGCACGACAACCGTTCGGAGGGCAGGAGCGAAGCGACCCGGGAATTCGGCAGCGCGACAAACCATTCCACCGGAGCGCGCCTCGAGGTCACCGGGCCCGATCGGGTGGTGCTCAGCGTCCCGCTCTCAGGCACCTGGATCGACATCACCTTCACGCTGCCGGCCACCGTGGTCGACGGCGGAGCCCCGGTGGTGCGCACCGAGGATGCCGCCGCGGCGATGCGCGCCGTGCTGGCCATCGCCGCCGGCGTCGACGGGCCCGACGCCCTGCCGCCGGTGGTCGACGGCTCCACCACCGTTTGCGTCGAGTGGGATCCGGAGCGAGTCGCCGACCACACCGGGGTGACCGCCACCTTCGGGTCACCTTTAGCGCCAACGCTTTCCGTCGTTCCCGATGCACTGGTCGGTCGTTGCTGGCCGGCGGTGTTCGCGGCGATCGGCGCAGCGGCCACCGACAGCGGTTTCCCCGTCGTCGAGGGTCTGCTGAGCCTGGTGCACCTGGATCACGCCGCGCAGCTGCTCAAGCCGCTGCCCAAGGACAAGACCCAATTGACCGTCACCGCAACGGCGTCGGTGGCCACCGACACCGAGGTGGGCCGCGTCGTCCCGGTCACCGTCAACGTCACCGACGCCAACGGCCTCATCCTGGCCGTGCTCGAGGAGCGCTTCGCCATCCGCGGCCGCACCGGCGCCAAGGAACTCAGCGACCCGGTCCGTGCCGGGGGAGCGGTGTCGGAGAACGCCACCGACACCCCGCGCCGCCGTCGTCGCGACGTCACCATCGGCGCCCCGGTCGACATGCGTCCGTTCGCCGTCGTCTCCGGTGACCACAACCCGATCCACACCGATCAGGCCGCGGCATTGCTGGCCGGGCTGGATTCGCCGATTGTGCACGGCATGTGGCTCTCGGCCGCCGCCCAGCACGTGGTGACCGCCACCGACGGCAAGCCCGTCCCGCCGGCCAAGCTGCTGGGCTGGACCGCGCGCTTCCTGGGCATGGTCAAGCCGGGCGACGACATCGACTTCCGCGTCGACCGGGTCGGGATCGACCTGGGCGCAGAGGTTTTGGAGGTCACCGCCAAGGTCGGTACCGACCTGGTGATGAGCGCCACCGCCCGGTTGGCCGCGCCGAAGACGGTGTACGCCTTCCCCGGCCAGGGCATCCAGCACAAGGGCATGGGCATGGAGGTCCGGGCCCGCTCCAAGGCTGCCCGCAAGGTGTGGGACACCGCGGACAAGTTCACCCGCGACACCCTCGGTTTCTCGGTGCTGCACGTGGTCCGCGACAATCCGACCAGCCTGATCGCCGCCGGAGTGCACTACCAGCACCCCGAAGGCGTGCTCTACCTGACGCAGTTCACCCAGGTGGCCATGGCGACGGTGGCTGCCGCGCAGGTCGCCGAGATGCGTGAGCAGGGTGCCTTCGTCGAGGGTGCGATCGCCTGCGGGCACTCGGTCGGCGAGTACACCGCACTGGCCTGCGTGTCGGGCGTCTACGAGCTCGAGGCGCTGCTGGAGGTGGTGTTCCACCGCGGCAGCAAGATGCACGACATCGTCCCGCGCGACGAGATGGGCCGGTCGAACTACCGGCTGGCCGCGATCCGGCCGTCGCAGATCGACCTGCCGGATGCCGACGTCAAGGACTTCGTCGCCGGTATCGCCGAGCGCACCGGAGAGTTCCTCCAGATCGTCAACTTCAACCTGCGCGGCTCGCAGTACGCGATCGCCGGCACGGTGCGCGGCCTGGAGGCTCTGGAGGAGGAGGTCGAGCGCCGCCGCGAGATCAGCGGCGGCAAGCGCTCGTTCATCCTGGTGCCGGGTATCGACGTGCCGTTCCACTCCGAGGTGCTGCGGGTGGGTGTCGACGACTTCCGTCGGGCGCTGCAGCGGGTCATGCCCGAGGATACCGACCCGGCACTGATCGTCGGGCGCTACATCCCCAACCTGGTGCCCCGGCCGTTCACCCTGGACCGCGACTTCGTCCAGGAGATCCGGGACCTGGTGCCCGCCGAGCCGCTCGACGAGATCCTCGCCGACTACGACACCTGGCGGGCCGAGCGGCCCCGTGAGCTGTGCCGCCGGATCGTCATCGAGCTGCTGGCCTGGCAGTTCGCCAGCCCGGTGCGCTGGATCGAGACCCAGGATCTGCTGTTCATCGAAGAGGCCGCCGGCGGCCTCGGCGTCGAGCGCTTCGTGGAGATCGGCGTGAAGTCCGCGCCGACGGTGGCCGGGCTGGCCAGCAACACCCTCAAGCTGCCCGAATACGCCCACAGCACAGTGGAAGTGCTCAACTCCGAGCGCGACGCCGCCGTGCTGTTCGCCACCGACACCGACCCGGAGCCGGACGTCGAGGACGAGCCCGCCGCCCCGGCCGAAGCGGCGGCCGAACCCGCCGCCGCTGCCGCACCCGCACCGGCTCCGGCCGCGGCGCCGTCCGGCGGACCTCGCCCGGACGACATTGCGTTCGACGCCGGTGACGCCACCCTGGCGCTGATCGCGTTGAGCGCCAAGATGCGCATCGACCAGATCGAGCTGCTCGATTCGATCGAGTCGATCACCGACGGCGCGTCCTCGCGGCGTAACCAGCTGCTGGTCGACCTGGGCTCGGAGCTCAACCTCGGTGCGATCGACGGTGCCGCCGAGGCGGACCTGGCCTCGCTGAAGGGACAGGTCTCCAAGTTGGCCCGCACCTACAAGCCGTTCGGCCCGGTGCTGTCCGACGCGATCAACGACCAGCTGCGCACGATCCTCGGCCCGTCCGGCAAGCGGCCGGCCGCGATCGCCGAGCGGGTCAAGAAGAAGTGGGAACTCGGCGACGGCTGGGTCAAGCACGTCACCGCCGAACTAGCGCTGGGCACCCGCGAGGGCAGCAGTGTTCGTGGCGGTGCTCTCGGCGGCCTGCATGACGGTGCGCTGGCTGACGCCGGCGCCGTCGACAAGGCCATCGACGCGGCGGTCGCCTCGGTGGCTGCCCGCAAGGGCGTCGCGGTGTCGTTGCCGTCGGCCGGTGGTGGCGCCGGGGGCGGGGTCGTGGACTCCGCGGCGCTCACCGAATTCGCCGAGAAGGTGACCGGCCGGGACGGCGTGCTGGCATCGGCGGCGCGAATGGTGTTGGGCCAGTTGGGTCTGGACAACCCGGTCACCGCCGCTGCTGCGGCCACCGATGCCGACCTGATCGATCTGGTGACCGCCGAGCTCGGCTCGGACTGGCCGCGGCTGGTCGCTCCGGCGTTCGATGCCAAGAAGGCGGTGCTGCTCGACGACCGGTGGGCCAGTGCCCGCGAGGACTTGGTCAAGCTGTGGCTCGCCGACGAGGACGACATCGACGCCGATTGGCTCGGGCTCTCGCAGCGATTCGAGGGCGCCGGCAATGTGGTTGCCACCCAGGCGAACTGGTGGCAGGGCAAGGCGCTGGCTGCGGGCCGCACGGTCCACGCCTCGCTGTTCGGGCGGATCGCCGCCGGGGCGGAGAACCCCGAGCGCGGCCACTACAGCGCCGAGGTGGCAGTGGTCACCGGCGCGTCCAAGGGCTCGATCGCCGCGTCGGTGGTCGCAGGTCTGCTCGACGGCGGCGCCACCGTGATCGCGACGACATCGCGACTCGACGACGCCCGGCTGGACTTCTACAAGAAGCTCTACCGCGACCACGCCCGCTACGGCGCGTCGCTGTGGATCGTCCCGGCGAACATGGCGTCCTACGCCGACATCGATGCCCTGGCGTCGTGGGTGGGCGGTGAGCAGTCCGAAAGCCTTGGGCCGCAGTCGATCCATATCAAGGATGCGCTGAACCCGACGTTGCTGTTCCCGTTCGCCGCGCCCCGCGTGGGCGGTGATCTGTCCGAGGCGGGCTCGCGCTCCGAGATGGAGATGAAGGTCCTGCTGTGGGCAGTCGAGCGGCTGATCGGCGGGTTGTCCTCCATCGGTGCCGAGCGCGACATCGCCTCGCGGCTGCACGTGGTGCTGCCCGGGTCGCCCAACCGCGGCATGTTCGGCGGCGACGGCGCCTACGGCGAGTCCAAGTCGGCACTCGACGCGGTGGTCAACCGGTGGAACGCCGAGACGTCGTGGGCGCAGCGCGTCAGCTTCGCCCATGCGCTGATCGGCTGGACCAAGGGCACCGGTCTGATGGGCCACAACGACGCCATCGTCGGTGCGGTCGAGGAAGCTGGCGTGCAGACCTACACCACCGACGAGATGGCCGCGATGCTGCTCGATCTGTGCTCGGTGGATGCCAAGGTGGCCGCGGCCAACTCTCCGCTGCGGGTCGATTTGACCGGTGGGCTCGGTGACGTCCAGCTCGATATGGCTGAGCTGGCCGCCAAGGCCCGCGAGGAGATGGCCCAGGAGTCCTCCGCGGCAACGGATTCCGGCGATGAGCCGGCCTCCGGCACCATCGCCGCGCTGCCGTCGCCGCCGCGCGGCTACACCGCGTCGACACCGCCGGAATGGGCCGAGATCGACGTCGACCCGGCCGATCTGGTGGTTATCGTCGGCGGTGCCGAGCTCGGGCCGTATGGCTCGTCACGCACCCGTTTCGAGATGGAGGTCGACAACGAGCTGTCGGCGGCCGGCGTGCTCGAACTGGCCTGGACCACCGGTCTGATCAAGTGGGAGGACGATCCCAAGCCGGGGTGGTACGACACCGCCAGCGGCGAGCTGGTCGACGAGGCCGAGCTAGTCGAGCGGTATCACGACACCGTCGTGGAGCGCTGCGGCATCCGGGAATTCGTCGATGACGGCGCTGTCGGCGCGGATCACTCGGCGCCCCTGCTGGTCAGCGTGTTCTTGGACAAGGACTTCAGCTTCGTGGTCTCCTCGGAGGCCGAAGCCCGCGCCTTCGTCGAGGTCGATCCCGAACACACGGTGGCCCGTCCGGTTCCCGATTCCTCGGACTGGCAGGTGATCCGCAAGGCGGGCACCGAGATCCGCGTGCCCCGCAAGACCAAGCTGTCGCGGACAGTGGGTGCGCAGATTCCGACCGGATTCGATCCCACGGTGTGGGGCGTCAGCCCGGACATGGTCAACTCGATCGACCGGGTGGCGCTCTGGAACATCGTCGCCACCGTCGACGCCTTCCTCTCGTCGGGCTTCACCCCGACCGAGCTGATGCGCTGGGTGCATCCCAGCATGGTGGCCAGCACCCAGGGCACCGGCATCGGCGGCCTGTCCAGCATGCAGACCATGTTCCACGGCAACCTGCTGGGCACCGCCAAGCCGAACGACATCCTGCAGGAGGTCCTGCCGAATGTCGTTGCCGCTCACGTGATGCAGTCCTACGTCGGCGGTTACGGCGCCATGGTCCACCCGGTCGGCGCCTGCGCCACCGCGGCGGTGTCGGTCGAAGAGGGCATGGACAAGATCCGTCTCGGCAAGGCCGAGTTGGTGGTCGCCGGCGGCTTCGACGACATGACGCTGGAGGCCGTGATCGGCTTCGGTGACATGGCGGCCACCGCCGACACCGAGGTCATGCGGGCCAAGGGCATCAGTGACTCGAAGTTCTCCCGCGCCAACGACCGTCGACGGCTGGGCTTCCTCGAGGCACAGGGCGGCGGCACCATCCTGTTGGCGCGTGGCGACCTGGCGCTGAAGATGGGTCTGCCGGTGCTGGCCGTGGTTGGCTACGCGCAGAGCTTCGCCGACGGCGTGCACACCTCGATCCCCGCTCCCGGACTCGGTGCGCTGGGCGCCGGGCGTGGTGGCAAGGATTCCCAGCTGGCCCGTTCGCTGGCCAAGCTGGGAGTCGGCCCGGACGACATCGCGGTGATCTCCAAGCACGACACCTCGACCCTGGCCAACGATCCCAACGAGACCGAGCTGCACGAGCGGCTGGCCGACTCGATGGGCCGCTCGTCGGGCGCACCGCTGTTCGTCATCTCGCAGAAGAACCTGACCGGCCACGCCAAGGGCGGGGCGGCGGTCTTCCAGATGATGGGTCTGTGCCAGGTCCTGCGCGACGGGGTGATCCCGCCGAACCGCAGTCTGGACTGCGTGGACGACGAGCTGGCCACGTCCGGACACTTCGTCTGGGCACGCGAGACCTTGCGCCTGGGCGACAAGTTCCCGCTCAAGGCGGGTCTGGTCACCAGCCTGGGCTTCGGGCACGTGTCGGGTCTGATCGCACTGGTGCATCCGCAGGCGTTCCTGTCCTCGCTGAGCGAGCAGGAGCGTGCGGATTACACCGAGCGGGCGCAGCAGCGGGTGTTGGCCGGTCAGCGGCGGCTGCTCTCGGCCATCGCCGGCGGACGTCCGATGTACGAGAAGCCCGCCGATCGCCGGTTCGACCACGATCTGCCGGAGAAGCGTCAGGAAGCCGCGATGCTGCTCGACCCGGCGTCACGCCTGGGCGATGATGGTATTTACGTCCGGTAGGGTCTTGCGGCGTGGCGATAGTGGGTGTGGGGATCGATGTGGTGTCGATCGCCGATTTCGCCGAGCAGGTCGACCAGCCGGGAACGGTGTTCGCCGAGACGTTCACCCCGGGTGAGCGCCGCGACGCGGCCGACAAGAGCTCGGTCGCGGCGCGGCACCTGGCGGCCCGGTGGGCTGCCAAGGAGGCGGTCATCAAGGCTTGGTCGGGGTCGCGGTTCGCGCAGCGCCCGGTGCTGCCCGAAGGTATCCACCGCGACATCGAGGTGATCACCGACATGTGGGGCCGGCCCAAGGTGCGACTGACGGGCGCCATCGCCGAGCACCTGGCCGACGTAACCATCCACGTGTCGCTGACCCATGACGGCGACACCGCCGCCGCGGTTGCCATCCTGGAGACTCCCTAACTCGCGAGCAGACGCAGAATTGCACCATTTGGCCTGAATCCGTGCGATTTTGTGTCTGCTCGCGGGCGATCAACATCTGGGTAGGGTCGAGGCCATGAGCGATCTTGTCGAGCGGGTCCAGGCCGTACTGCCCTCGGTGCGTAGTGATCTCGAGGATCTGGTGCGCATCCAGTCGGTGTGGGCCGACCCGGCCCGCCGCGACGAGGTGCACCGCAGCGCACGCGCGGTCGCCGACCTGCTGGGGGCAGCGGGCTTCACGCAGGTCGAGATCGTCAGCGAGGGCGGTGCCCCCGCGGTCATCGCGCGCCACCCGGCCCCGCCCGGCGCGCCGACCGTACTGCTGTACGCCCACCACGATGTTCAGCCCGAAGGCGAACCGTCGCAGTGGGATTCGGCACCGTTCGAGCCCACCGAGCGTGACGGCCGGCTCTACGGCCGCGGCACCGCCGACGACAAGGCCGGTATCGCCACCCACCTGGCCGCCTTTCGCGCGCACGACGGCAACCCGCCGGTCGGGGTGACGGTATTCGTCGAAGGGGAGGAGGAGTCCGGCTCCCCGTCGCTGGCCCGGCTGCTAGCCGCCCACAAGGACAAGCTCGCCGCCGACGTCATCGTGATCGCCGACTCTGACAACTGGACGGCGGATATCCCAGCGCTGACAGTGTCGCTGCGCGGGATGGCCGACTGCGTCGTCGAGGTCGCCACCCTCGATCACGGCCTGCACTCCGGGCTGTGGGGTGGGGTGATACCGGACGCGCTCAGCGTCCTGGTGCGGCTGCTGGCCAGCCTGCACGACGACGACGGCAATGTGGCGGTGGCCGGGCTGCACGAGTCCAGCGCCGCGGACGTCGACCGCGGGCCGGACTGGGTGCGCGAGGAGTCCGGGCTGCTCGATGGCGTGCGGGAGATCGGCTCGGGCCCGGTCGCCCAGCGGCTGTGGGCCAAACCGGCGATCACCGTCATCGGCATCGACACCACGCCGATCGCGAAGGCCTCGAACACACTCATCCCGCGTGCCAGCGCCAAGGTCAGCATGCGCATCGCCCCGGGCGGTGACGCGCACGCCCACCTCGACGCGCTGCGCCGGCACCTTGGAGAACACGCCCCATGGGGTGCACACGTCACCGTGACTCCCGGGGACGTCGGCCAGCCCTACGCCATCGACGCCAGCGGGCCGGTCTACGAGGCCGCCCGCGCCGCCTTCCACCAGGCCTGGGGCACCGACGTCGTCGACATGGGCATGGGCGGCTCGATCCCGTTCATCGCCGAGTTCGCCGCCGCCTTCCCCGATGCGACCATCCTGGTCACCGGGGTCGAGGATCCGGGCACCCAGGCGCACAGCGTTAACGAGAGCCTGCATCTGGGTGTGCTCGAACGTGCCGCCACCACCGAAGCGCTGCTGCTGCAGAAACTGGGTGAGGCGCGCACCTAGCTGGTGGCGTTCCTCGCCGCGTCGACTGTGCCACGAGGGCGTCGAGTGTGCACCCATGGCGGTGACCGGCCGGATAGTCCGCCCTGGACGCACAGTGGGCGCCCAGGACGCACACTCGAGCGCTACACCGATATGTCGCGGCGCAGCTTGGCGACGTGCCCGGTGGCCTTGACGTTGTACTGGGCGACCTCGATCTTGCCCTTCTCGTCGACCACGAAGGTCGAGCGGATGACGCCCTGCACCGTCTTGCCATACATCTTCTTCTCGCCGTAAGCACCCCAGGCCGTCAGCACCGTCTTGTCCGGGTCGGACAGCAGCGTGAAGGTGAGCTCGTCGCGGTCGCGGAACTTGGCCAGCTTCTCGGGCTTGTCGGGCGAGATGCCGACGACGTCGATACCCGCCCCGTTCAACTCGGCCAGGCTGTCGCGGAAGTCGCAGGCCTGCTTGGTGCAGCCCGGTGTCATCGCGGCCGGGTAGAAGTAGACGATCACCTTGCGGCCTTTAAAGTCGGACAACGTGACGGTCTTGCCGTCGGCGTCGGTCAGGCTGAACGCCGGCGCTGTGTCGCCGACCTCGAGGCGTGCTGTCTCGGTCACCTAGGTTCCCTTCTTCCACCGGTGCGTCGCGGTTGACCCGGCTTGATCTAGGGTAGTTCGGCAGGGCGGCAGTTTGGAGGATGGAAGTGGCGGACCGGGATCCCGAGGCCATCAAGGCCGATATCGATCAGGCGCGTGATCGACTCGCGCTGACCGTGGACTCGCTGGCCGAACGCGCCAACCCCCAGCGCATCGCCGACGACGTCAAGGCCGCGCTCCTGCGTTTCGTCAAGAAACCCGCGGTCGCCGTGACCTTGGCCGGCGTCACCGCCGTCACCGTGATCGTGGTGGTCCGCCGTATTCGCAACGGCTAACCGCGGCGGCGGAGCCAGTCCCCCAGGGACCGCCGAAAGCCCGGGGGATTGGCGACCAAGCCCAGCCGGCTGCAGCTGTGCTCATGCACCGGAGTCGGCAGTACGGCCGGCCGCAGAGCTATCTCGCTTTCGGGATGGTGGGCGGGGTGTTCCGGCACCATGTGGCTAAGTCCTCACTGCGTCAATGGACAAGATGTCCTTGGCGGCCGGTCGGTCAATCCAGCTAACGGCGACTATAACATCGTCCCACGCATTGTTGCTGTACAAATCGGGTAAATCGGTTCCATGGACTCACTGTCGGTTATCTATTGACGCGGATTTTCCCTGGTCATCCGGCTGCATTCGGGCGTTGCTGTCGATATCGACAGCGACGTACATCACGCTGGTGGGCAATCACGTGCAACGCTGCGTGGGCAACTTCGCAACGCCCGCCGTCAGGTCAACGTCACGCCCGGATTGAGGATCCCCGCTGGGTCGAAGCTGCTCTTGATGCGACGCATCAGCGCCAGCTTGGCCGGATCCTCCAACTCGCAGAAGTAGTGCGCCTTGGCGCGGCCGACACCATGCTCGCCCGAGATGGCGCCCCCAAGGCTCATGCCGAGGGCGAAGATTCCGGTGAGCACCGTGCTGCGGATCTGCGGATCCTTGCAGAACAGCACACCGTGGACATTCCCGTCGCCGGCATGCCCGCAGCCGCTCATGCCGGCGCCGTGCGCCGCTGCGATATCGCGGGCCCGGCGCAGGAACTCCGGCATCGCCGCCCGGGGGACCACGACGTCGACGATGTCGTCTGCGCCGATCGCCTTGGCGGTCCAGAAGACGTTCTCCCTGGCCTCGATCAGGCGTCGAGCCGAATTACCCTGCAGCACATAGGCATCCGATGCGCCCCAGCCGCTGAGCAGTCCACCGAGAGTCTCGGCGTCCTCGTCGAGCCGGTCGGTGTGGTTGTTCTCCAGCGCGACGACGAGGTAGGCCTGACACGACTCGCGGATCTGATCCGGGATGCCCAGCTCCAGGTTCTCGGCGTTGACAATCGCCGCCATGACCACATTGTCGATGTACTCGACGATGGTGGGGTTCAGCCCGCTGGAGATGATTTTCGGCACCGCCGCCATCACTTGGTCGAAGTCGCCGAACGGGGCCAGGACGGTGAGGCCGTGCGCGGGCCGGGGAACCAGCTTGACCGTCACCTCGGTGGCCAGTGCCAGTGTTCCCTCCGAGCCGATGATCAGCTGGGTGAGGTCGTAGCCGGTGGAGATCTTCGACATCTTGCCGCCGGTCCGGATGATCTCGCCGGTGGCCAGGACGGCCTGCAGTCCGAGCACGTTGTGTCTGGTGACGCCGTAGCGCACCGCCCGCATGCCGCCGGCGTTGGTGCCGACGTTGCCGCCGACGCTCGAGGACAGCTCGCCGGGGTACACCGTGTAGCTCAGGCCGACTTCGGCGGTCCTGGCATCCAGTTCGGTCAGGGTGACGCCCGGCTGGACCACCGCGACATGGTTGTCGGCGTCGATCTCGAGCACGGCGTTCATCCGTTCGAAGGAGATCAGCAGTCCGTCGGCCAGCGGCTGCGCGGCACCAGATAGGCCACAACCCGAGCCGCGGGCGGTGACCGGAACCCGATGTTCGGTCGCCACCGTGAGCAGGCCCGCCACTTCCTCGGCGGTGGCGGGCTTGGCCAGGTAGGCGGGGCGCTGCGGGGGAATGGTCAGCGCCTCGTCGTGGCCGTAGTCCGCGGAGATCGCCGCACCGGTCAGGAGATGGGCGCGCCCCACGATCTCCGAAAAGCGTGCCGTCAGGTCCATTGCCAGCTCCTTTGCCTGATGACGGCAGCGTAGTCCCCCAAGGCGGCGCGTCAGGCGCGTAGCACAGGGGCCAGCGCCGCCAAAGGGATGTGGGCCTCGACGGTTCCGCCGTCCATGAACCATTGCATGATGCCCGGGGTGAAATCGAGTGGCTCGTCGTGACCCACCGGGTAGTCGGGCATGTAGAGGACCAACTCGTCGGAGGTCAGCGCCCAGGCCCGATATCCGCCGGAGTACACCTTGTCCGGAGTCCAGCGTTCGAGGAGAAACGGGTAGCTGCCCGGGGTATGCGGCGGTGCGGCCGCGTCGAGGGCTGCTTCGATGAACGGCTGCCCGAGCGTCGCGATGGCGGCCCGATCGGTCGCGATGTCCGAGAGTTCTAGTCGGCGACCGCTTTTCATGTCAAAGGTGAAGGTGCGATAGGCGTTGTTGGGCTTGGGGCCGTCGGCGTGGTAGTCCTCGTGGAACACGACGCTGAGCAGGTCGCCGTGGGTGAAGATCTGGTAGTTCTCCGCACCGAAGCTGTCGGCCACCATGTGGGCGCCGACCGTCGTCCAGTTGGCGACCAGGGTGCGCAGGTAGTCACGGATCACCGGACCGGTCACCGGGTTGTCGACGAGGTCGCCGGGCACCGCGACCTTGATGTCACGAACGGCGTTCCGCTCGGAGGTGACGGTGGTGTGGCAGTACTGCCCGTCCCAGGCGCCACCGAGCTCACCGCAGAAGGACTGTGCCGTGGCCCCCGCGGTAGCCGCCCCGGAGACCGTCGACGCGCACACCAGGGCCATCGTCGCGGCGATCCTGTTTAGCAACATGAAAGTCTCTGCCGCTCAGAGTAACTGGACTTTGCTGGCCAGCCAGCGGCCGTCAACCTTCGTCATGGTGATCTTGATCCTGCTGCGGTCGATGCGCGGGTCGGGCACCGTCATGTTGCTGACGGTCTGGTCGATGAAGACCAGAACCACGACGCGGTCGGTGGATTCGGACTGAATCGCCGAGTCCACCACCACGCCGTGTGCGGTGGCCTTGTTGTCGATCAGCAGTTGGCGCAACTGAACGCTGGATTGGGTGTACATGTCCTTGAACTCGCCGGTCGACCCGTCGAGCACGTCGCGGAAATTCTGGTCGACGTTGGTGGAGTCGACACTCGTCAGCACGGTGGCGTACTTCAGGGCCGCCTGCAGCGCGGCCTGCCCGGCCTGCTCGGCCTGGTGTTCCTGCCACAGCTTCCAGCCGAGCAGACCCGAGACCGACAGCGATGCGATCAACAGGATCGGCAGGATGCTGCGGCGCAGGTAGCGGCCCCACGGCCGGGGTCGGGCCGTGGGCTGCTCCTCGGTATCGACATCAGTATCGAGATCGGTGCCGACGTCGATGTCGGTGTCGGGTTCGTTCTCGGTTGTGGTGGCCACGTGGATCTCCTCGGCTGCGGTGTCAGTGCGGTGGTTCGATCGGCAGGACGGGCCCGCCGTAGGGGGTGGGAATGGTGTAGCGGCCCCGGGGCGTCGGGTCGGTTCGGCGGCCCAGATCGGCGCCCGGGGGAGGGCCGGCGGTGTCGTCGCCGGCCGGTCGTGGCGCGTTCTTGGCGCCCCTAATGCCGACGGCGGGGTCGTCGTCGCGGCAGTAGGTGTACATAAATGGTTCGGGGTAGTCCGCGGCCGACGGAGCGAATGCCGGTGTGCCGTAGTCGCAGGCGTAGCGGGGGTAGAAGTCTGCGGTCGCCCAGATGCCGTGGTCGTGGATGGTGCTGTTCAGCGCGTCCAGCAGCGAGCCGCGGTAGTCGGGGAACAAGGCGTTCAGCGCCGGCACCCGCAGGTAGAGAAGTTGCGCGCTGGTGACGGTGCTGCCGAGCAGCTGCACCATGGTCTCGGAATTGTCGGCGAAGAGGTTGTCCACCGTCGAAAGGCTGTGCGGCGCTTGGTCGATCAGGCGGCGGTAGCCGTCCTGCATCCCCGCGACGCCGGCTAGCGTGGGGCCCAGCGCGGTGGTGGTCGCCGCCAGGCCGGCGTTCTTGTCGGCCGCGAGGTTCAGCACCACCCGGCTGGTCCTGATGATGCTGGTGGTCTCGGGCAACACCGAATCGAGCGTCGACAGCAGGAACGTGCCGCCGTCGACGATTGCGGCGAGCTTCTGCGGCCCGCGGCCGGTGAGGCTCAGCTCCTTCTTGATCAGCTCCATCTTCGCCGGATCGACCTGCGCCAGCATGCCGTCGGAGTCGGCGAGCAGTTGCGCCATGCTCAACGGCACGGTGGCCCGGTCGGCTGCCACCGCACTGCCGTCGCGCAGATAGGGTCCGTTCTCGGAATCGGCGCGAAAGTCGAGGGTTTGTTCGCCGCCGGCCGACAGCGCCGAGACCGCGACCATGGTCGACGCGGGGATCTTGACCGTCGAAGCGATGTCGGCGATGGCGTCTACCCCAGTCTCGGTGAGGTGCAGGGATTCGACGTGTCCGATGCGCACGCCGCGCAGGGCGACGTCCTGTCCGGGCAGTAGCCCACCTGAGTCCGGCAGGTGCACGGTGACGCGATACGACGTCGCGAACGGCGCCACCCGCAGCGCGCCGGCCAGCAGGTAGGCGGTCGCGAGCACCAGCGTCAGCGCCAAACCGGCCACCGACAACCAGGTCTGGTGGCGGTGACCCGCGCGCACCACCCGGACAAGGGTGGTGGCCAGCGATGCGATCACGGCGGTGCTCCCGGCGGCTGCGGATCACCCAGAACGGCGCCCGGGGTGTCAGGATCCGGGATCACCGGCAGCTGCGGCGAATTCGGGCCGCGGCCCACCACCCGTTCCTGCAGCCGCAGCAGGGTGTATTTCAAGGAACCGGCGAACTGGTTCCAGTTGTATCGATGCGGGCCGTGGAAGCCGATGTCGCCGGGGAAGCCGATGTCGGGGACGGACCCGATGACCAGGCGGTCCAGGCTGCCGCTGCCCGCAACCGCGAAGCCGGACGTCGATTTGATCAGCGGGGGCAGCATCCGGTTGAGGGCCAGCCAGCTGGTATCGGGGCTCACCGCAACATCATTGAAGGTGGCGGCGAGGGTGTTGAGATCACCGATCATGCTGCGTCCGCTCGTGTCGGTTCCGTTCAGTGACGGGAACCTCGACAGCAACTGCGCGGTGTCACCGGCCTGGACGGCCAGGTCGGACAGTTGGGTCGTATTGGCGGCCAGTGCATCGGTGCCGGGACCGGCCGCGGCCATCAGCTCGGTGATGGTCTGCTCTTTGGCGTCGAGTTCGCCGGTGAGGTGGTTCATCTCGGTCATCGCAGCCGCAAGCTGGTCGGAGCGGCCGTTCATCGTCGCCAACAGTTGGTTCGACTTGCCGATCAGGTCGGCCAGTGCCTGGCCCCGGTCACCGACGGCCCGCCCGAAACCGTTGATCATGGTGGTGAAGTTGCGTACTGCTCCACCGTTGACCAGCACGGCCGCCGAACTGAGCACCGATTCGACCGTCGCCGCCGATCCTGTCGAGTTCAGGCCGATGGTGTCTCCGTCGTGCAGCATGACCGCGTCGGGCGCGGCGTCGGGCGGCGGCTGCACCGCCACGAACACATCGCCCAGGGGGGTAGCCGTGCGCAATTCGGCGGTGCTGCCGACCGGCAGTTGCACGCCGGCATTGATCCGCAGTGTTGTCACCGCGGTGTAATTGCGGGCCGCCATGGACTCCACCTGGCCCACGTCTGCGCCGCCGAGTTTCACCTTGGCCTTCATCGGCAGGTTGAGGGCGTTGGCGAACATGGCCGTCAGCCGATAACTGGGCCCGTCCAGACCGGGAGCCGGAAGTGGAAGGCTGGCAAGGCCGTTGGTGCCACAGCCCGCGGTGAGCATCACCGTGGCGGCAGCCACTGCGAGACGGCGGGCCGTGCTCATTTCTGGCCCATCGCAGCCATGCCGTCGAGGACGTAGGTCAGCCCGAAGTCCGGTCCGAAGTCCTGCAGGGTTCCTGTGCTGCAACCTAATTGGCGCAGGCCCATCAGGTTGCAGACCTCCTTGGTCCATTGACTGTCGAAGACGATCTTGTCCACCAGCGCGTGCCCGCGCAGTGCTCCGTTGCTCTGATCGATGCTGTTGTAGATGTTGTCGGCCACCATCGGTGCCAGGTCGAGAAGTTCGGCGATCTCGCGCTGGTTGTCGGCGGCCGTCTTGGCCAGCGTGCCGCCGTTGACGACGGTCTGCTTGATCGTGTCGCGGTGAGCGTCGAGCAGATCGGCGGATTGCTGGATCAGTTGATTCAGCTTCCGTCCGGTGGTGCCGGTGCCGAGGTCCTCGTCGCCGATGACCTGGCTCGCCAGGTGCAGGGTAGAGGCGAACTCGCGCAGCGTGGCGTCGTTGGCGGCAGCCGCCTCCAGCAGTGAGCTGAGGTTTCTCACGATGGTGGTGACCTGTTCGCGTGTTTGCGAGCCGTCGTCACCGCTGAGGCGCAAGGCGGCGGACAACTGGTCGAGCGCCTGCTTGATCTTCGCACCGTTGCCGTCGACCACCCCGGCACCGCCGTCGATCACGTCGGCTAGTGGCCCCCCGCCGTGGCCGTCGCCGCGCAGGGAGGTCGCCACTCGATCCAAAACACTGAGCACGCGGCTGAATTCGACGGGTGTCCTGGTTCTGGTCAGGCCGATGGTGTCGTGGTTGGCCAGGGCGGGGCCACCGGTGTAGGGCGGGGTGAGCTCGATCTGGCGTTCGGTGAGGATCGAGGTGGACACCGTGACGGCTTGCGCGTCGGCAGGCACCTTTACGTCACGGTCGACGGTGAACACCACCTCGACATAGCTTCCGCGCGGGGTGATGGTGGTGATCTTACCGACCGGCATACCCAACACCGCCACCACATTGCCTTCGTAAAGGCCAGCGGCGCTGTCGAATTGGGCGGTCACGGTGATCGGCTTCGGCCTGCCTGCCCAGTACCACCAGCCGGCTGTAGCCACGGCGATCACCGTCGTCACCGCGGCGAGGATCGCCGCGACCCGCACACGTGGCCGGACCCAGGTGCCGCTCACTTGCAGTCCTTGTAGTACTGGATCATGCCGAACTGCTCGGCCCGGCTGCTGATGGCGCACATCCACGAATCGACGAGCGCACCCCCGGACGCGGTGAAGTCGATGGCGTTGCCGTTTCCGCTCATGTTGGCTACCTGGCGCAACATCACGGGGCTGACCTGAAGCGTGTTGCGCAGCAGGTCGTCGTGACGGGCTATCAGCTCGGTCAGCTCGCGGGTGTCGGCGATCAGGGCTTCGACCTGGGGCCGGTCGGTGACCACGAGCTTATCGAGGATGTCGACCAGATTGGTCAGCGATTGCATCAGCGCGTGGAACACCGCGCGGCGGGCGACGAATTGGCCGAGCAGGTCCTGCCCCTGGTTGATCAGGCTGCCCAGGTTGGCCTGCTGGCTGCGTAGGGTGTTGGTGACCTCTTCGGAACTCTTGAGCAGCTGGCCCAACTGGTCGCGGCGCGCCGCGATGATCGAGGACAGCGTGTCGATGTTGGCCATGGCCGCGGGGACGACGGCGGGCATGTCGCGTAGTTGCTTGCCGAGCAGGGACAGTGACTGAGCGAACCGGTCGGAGTCGACCTGCTCGAAAGTGGTTGTGGCGTCTTTCAAGGCGGCTTGCAGATCGTAGGGGACTTCGGTGTGGGCGAGGTCGAAGGTGTTGTTCGGCACTGCGCCGGTGCCGTGCGGGTCCAGGGCGAGATAGCGGGAACCGAGGATGGTGGCGACCTTGATCACCGCCTTGGAGTCCGCGCCGAGGGCGATGTCCTCGCGGATCTTCAGGCCCGCTTCGACGTGGTCGCCGGCGAGCTTCATGCTGCTGATCGTGCCGACCGGGATACCCGCGACGGTGATCGGATTGCCGACCCGCAGTGCGGCCGCCTGCAGGAATTCGGCCGTGTAGTGCCGGAATCCGACCCCGGCGGTGTGGACCACCACCATGGCCGCGATGACCACGGCGACCACCGCGACGGCGATGAACCCCAGCCAGGTCTTGTTGTAGCTCTCCAGCGGGCGGGTGCGGAAATCAGCCATCGCCGGTGTTCCTGCACTTGGGGGTGTGCTTGGCGACCCCACCCGGGGTGGCGGCGTTGACGATGATCGGCACCACATCGTTGAGGCCGGGAAAGAAGCCGAGAACGTTGGCGTCGCAGGCGTACCCGTTGCCGTAGGCGCCCTGGTTGCCCATCCGGGCCAGGCCCTTGAGGACCAGCGGAATATTGTCGGCGAAGAACGCGACCTGAGGTTCGACACCCAGTAGGTGCTGCACAGTGCCCGGCTGGCGCTGGATCATCGCGGTGACGGACGGATAGACCGCCGTGGCCGAGGCCGACAAGTGGTCCATCACCCGCGCCGTCGAACCGGCCGCGGCCACCAGTTCGGGGCGCCGGCGGTCGAGGGCGGTGACGGCGTCGCGGGTCGAGGTGATGATGCTGTCGAGATCGGAGTTCTGTCGCGCGAGGGTGGAGACGACGTGGTTCAGATTGGTGATCACCTCGCCGAGGTTCTGGTCTTTGCCGGCGAATGTCTCTGTGAGCGTTGTGGTTTGGCTGATCAGGGTCGCCAACGACGAGGTGTCACCCTGCAGCGACTGGATGAGTGCCTTGGTCAGGTTGTCGGCGTCGCGTGGGTTGAGCAGGCTGAACAGCGGCTCGTATCCGTTGAGCAGCGCGGTGACGTCGAACGAGGCCTCGGTGCGTTCCACGGGGATGACGCTGCCCGGCGCCAGCCGCTGCGGGCTGCCCTCGGGGCCCAGCGATAGCCCGAGGTAGCGCTGCCCGACGATGTTCTGGTAGGTCACCGAGGCCACGGTGTTACCGAACACCGGCTGATCGTCCTGCACCAGGAACGAGACTTTGGCGAGCCTGCCGTCCAGGACGATGCTTTCGACCCGGCCGACCCGGACACCGGCCATCCGGACGTCGTCACCTTCGCGCAGCCCGTACACGTCGGTGAACACCGCCGAGTACGACGCGGTGTTGCCGGCCACATCGCGGCGCAGGCTGACATAGACCAGCCAGGTGACGCCCACGGCGGCGACCATGAACAGCGACAGGCCGACCAGCGGTGCGCGGGATCTCACTTCGACCCCTCTGTCGCATCCGGAGTGGTCATCGACACCGTCGTGCCACGGGCGAGTGGACCGAGCAGCAGTTCGGTGGCCGCCGTCGCGGGACGGCCGGTGATGACGCTGAGCATGTTTCGTTCCTGTTGGCTGCCGACTGGGCCGACGGTTCCGCCGAACGAGGACGGGGTGACCGACGCCGCGGCCGGCGGGGCGTCGTCCGGGTTGGCGCTGCCCGTCACCGGGGGAGAAGGAGTCATACCCGGCGGCAGCGGGGGATTCGGATCGGCCAGGTTGGGCACTGGGTTGATCAGCGGCGGTCCGACCGCGACGAGGTTGCCGTCGGCTCCGACGACGGTCCCCGGCGGTGGGGCGAGATCTTTGGGGGGCTGATAGTTCTGCGGCAGAAGCACCTCGGGCAGATCGGGCCGCACTGGAACCAGCGGTGCGGTGTAACAGCTCGGCCCCTTCAGCGTCCCGTAGCGTGGGCAGTCGGCCCTGGTGTAGGAGTACGACGGGGTGAAGGAGATGTTGACCCGCGCGTTGGCCACCGCCCGGTCGGGCATCCAGACCTCGTTCATGAACCTGGTTGCCAAGTTGTCGATCTTGACCGCGGCCGGCAGGAATGCCGGCGACTTGAGCGCCAGCACGCCGAGCACGGGCGTGAAATCTCCTGTGATCCGGATGAGTTGGTCGACGTGACGCTCGAGCGCTTGATGAGTGGTGTCCAGGTTGTGGTCGGTGCCGGCGAGGAGGCTGGTGAGCTGGCCGCGGGTCTCGGCGAATGTCCGCATGGGTTCGACGGCTTGGTGCAGGGTGTCGAGCAGGTCCGGGGCCGTCGCCGCCAGCCCGTGTGTGGCCTCGACGAACGCCGACAACGTCGACGGTCCGGTGTCGGAGCTGACCACCGAGTTCAATTGATCCAGAAGGCGATCCAGGCTCTTTCCGGCATCGACGAGCTTCACCCGGCGATGGTCGGTGGCGGCGGCGAGCGCGGCCAGGATTCCGACGGATGCGTCGTCGCGGCCACGGCCGGTGGCGCTCAATAGGTCACGTAGCTTGCTGATCGTGGTCTGGAACAGCACGGTGGGCAGCTTCGTGTCCTCAGGGATGTGCGCGCCGGCCCGGATGGGCGCACCCGTGGTCCCGGACCCGTTGTCCACCAACTGAACCGACGACACCGCAAACACGTTGCTGGGCACCACCCGGGCGGTGACGGCGGCCGGGATCGCGGCTGCGTAGTCGGGCTTGAGGTCGATCTTGACGTAGTTGGGCCGTCCGTAGGCCGCCGGGGTGACGCTGTTGACCGTGCCGACGAGCACACCGCGGTACTTCACGTCGGACTTCTCCGGCAGCCCGTCACCGACGTTGACCAGATCGGCGAACACCGGCACGTAGTCGTTGAGCCGCCCGGTCGACTTGTACAGCAGGGCGGTGGTGAGCAGGCCCACCACCACCAACACCACCAGCCCGTAGCCGAGCAGCTGCGGGTCCGACGGGCCCCGGCCGTCCAGTTCGAAGGAATTGGGCATCGGCCTAACCTCCGAACCTTGCCCCGGAGTCGACGCCGTAGAGCGCCATGGTGAGCAGCATGTTGACCATGATGATGACGGTGATGCTCGCCCTCATGCCGTGCCCGGCGGCCACGCCGACGCCCTCGGGGCCGCCGCTGGCGTAGAAGCCGTAGTAACACTGGATCGCGGCCGCGATCCACACGAAGACCACGGCCTTGAGCAGCGAATAGGCAATGTCCTTGCCGGCCAGCATCATCGAGAAGTAGTGCAGGTAGGAGCCGGTGGATCCGCCACCGCTGAGCGACACCACCACCTCGGTGCTCAGGTAGCTGATGGCCAGGCACGCGGCATAGAGTGGGACGATCGCGACCACCGAGGCCATCAGCCGGGTGGTCACCAGGAACGGGATCGGCCGGATGGCAAGGGATTCCATGGCGTCGATCTCTTCGTTGATGCGCATCGAGCCCAACTGGGCGGTGAAGCGGCAACCACCCTGGATGGCGAACGCCATCGACGCCATCAGCGGGGCCAGCTCGCGGGTGTTGACCAACGACGAGACGAACCCGGTGGCCGGGCCCAGCCCTAGCAGTTCGAGGAAGTTGTAGCCCTCGATGCCGACCAGCGCGCCGACGCTCAGGCCGAGCACGATCGCCACCCCGGCCGTGCCGCCGCCGACCACGAGAGAGCCGTTGCCCCAGGTGATGTTCGACAGCAATCGCAGGAACTCGCCTCGGTAGTGCTTCAGGGCGATCGGCACGGCGACCAGGGCCCGAATGAAGAAGACCAGAAGGTGACCCACCCGCACGATCGGCATCGTGCTGCGGCGGTAGAGCCGAACCAACCGCCCGGCCAGCGGCGCGAAGGGGAGGTAGGACGACGTCGTCAACTCACAGCCCCGTCCTGGGCGCGAGGATGACGGCCAGCTGGCTGATCGCGACGTTGACGATCATCAGCACCAGGATCGCTTCGACCACCGCGGCGTTCACCGAGTTCGCGACACCGGTCGGCCCGCCCTTGGTGGACAGGCCCTTCTGGGCCGACACCACCGCGACGATGGCTCCGAAGATGACCGCCTTGAGTAGCGCCAGCACCAGATCGGCCGGGGTCGCGAAGGATGCGAAGGTCGACACGAAGCTGCCCGGTGCGCCGTTCTGGAAGTAGACGTTGAACAGATAGCTGGCGAAGAACCCGACGAAGCACACCACGCCGGTCAGCGCGAAGCTGATCATGATCGCCGCCGCGAAGCGGGGGACCACGAGGCGGCGGACCACCGAGATTCCCATCACCTCCATGGCGGCGGTCTCTTCCCGCATGGTCCGCGAGCCCAGGTCGGCGGTCATGGCGGAGCCGACGGCCGAGGCCATCAGCAGCGCCGCGACCAGTGATGCGCCCTGCCGGACGACGGCCAGTCCGCTGGCCGCGCCGGCCAGCGACGTCGCGCCCACCTGACCGGCCATCAACGCGAACTGCACCGACAGGGTGACGCTGATCGGCAACGCGACCAGGATCGTCGGTAGCACCGCCGTACCGGCCATGAAGGCGCCCTGGCGGACGAACTCGTGCCATTGGAAGCGTCCGGAGGCAAGGTCGCCGAAGAAGTACTGGATGGTGCGGATGCCGAGGACGAACTGTTCACCGACGGTGGTGAGGGCGGCGATCGGGTGGCGCTGCACGTACCCGACGGCCCAGTCCTCGATTGCCTCGATGCCGTCGGCGTTGCGATCCCCGTGCAGCGCCGGGTCCTCTCGAGTGGTCATCGCAACGCGACCGGGAGTGCGTATAGCAAACCTCTCCCAACGATCATTCGGCACAAAGAGAGGGTGATCCGCCGAGTCAGCAAACAGCGATCGGCGAGCACCCTGGAAACAGTGAGCTGAGCTTACAGATTTGGCGGGCGCCGTGACGGTCTTTTGCCGAAGGTGGGGTGAGAACCCCGGAAACCACAAAAACCCTGCCGGGGCAGGGTTTCCGTGTGGTGCGCCGTCAGGGTTTCGAACCCCGGACCCGCTGATTAAGAGTCAGCTGCTCTACCAACTGAGCTAACGGCGCCAACCGCGTCAGCGACAATAACAAAGACGGCAGCCGAAGGTGAAATCCCGAGGTGGGCGGCGGTGACTTATGCGGTGGCTTGCATAGCTGGGTGCCCTTAGACTATTGCCAAGGACCCCCAGCATTCACTCAGCTAGCGAGGTAGAGGGCGGTATGTGGAAGATCGGCTCGGCAAACCGTCCGCGGTCTGGGATCCGGCTGGCTGCCCTCGCGATCATCCCCGCCCTCGTGCTGGGGTTGGGCGCGTGCAGCACCGAACAGGCCGCGGCACCGGCGAAGGTCATTACCGACAAGGGCACCCCGTACGGCGACCTTCTCGTTCCGCAGCTGAGGGTGTCGGTCAAGGACGGCGCGGTCGACGTCGCCGTCGATAAGCCGGTCACCGTCACCGCCACCGGCGGTGTGCTGGGCTCGGTGACGATGGTCAACGCATCCGGCAAGCAGATCGCCGGCGAGCTCAGCCCCGACGGCGTCACGTGGAAGACCACCGAGCAGCTCGGTTACAACAAGAGCTACTCGCTCAGCGCCCAATCGCTGGGCCTCGGTGGGGTGACCACCGAGAAGATGGCTTTCGAGACGCAGTCGCCCGAGAACCTCACCATGCCGTACCTCCTGCCCGGTGACGGCGAGGTCGTCGGCGTCGGCCAGCCGATCGCGGTGCGCTTCGACGAGAACATCCCGAACCGGGCGGCCGCCGAGCGGGCCATCAAGGTGACCACCAAGCCTCCGGTTCAGGGGGCGTTCTACTGGTTGAACAACCGCGAGGTGCGCTGGCGCCCGCAGAACTACTGGAAGCCGGGCACCACGGTCGACGTGGCGGTCAACACCTACGGCGTCGACCTCGGCGACGGCTTGTTCGGCCAGCAGAACCTCACGTCGCACTTCACCATCGGTGACGAGGTGATCGCCTCGGCCGACGACACTACGAAGACGCTGACCATCCGCCGCAACGGCGAGGTGGTCAAGACCATGCCGATCTCGATGGGCAAGAACAGCACCCCCACCAACAACGGCGTCTACATCGTGGGGGACAGGTTCTCCCACATGGTCATGGACTCGTCGACCTACGGGGTTCCGTCCAACTCGCCCAACGGTTATCGCACGGAGGTGGACTGGGCCACCCAGATGTCCTACAGCGGCATCTACGTCCACTCCGCGCCGTGGTCGGTGGGCGCGCAGGGCTATTCCAACGTCAGCCACGGGTGTCTGAACGTCAGCCCGAGCAACGCGCAGTGGTTCTACAACAACACCAAGCGCGGCGACATCGTCGAGGTGCGCAACACCGTCGGCTCGACGCTGCCGGGCACCGAGGGCCTCGGCGACTGGAACATCCCATGGGAGCAGTGGAAGGCCGGCAACGCCGACGACTGACGTCGGTCCGGCTCAGCGGGCCGTCTGGTAGCCGCGGACGAATGCCAGCACCCGCGGTGACAGGTGGGGTGCCGCCAGGCGGCTGCCGGTGAAGCCCGCCGCCGAGTGCAGGGCCCGCGATCCGTCCCGGCCACCGAACCGGCAGATGAACTCCCGGACCAGCGTCACGTCTTCGGCCACGCTCGGATACAGAACCTCGTCCAGTAGGCCCTGCAATGCGGTGACTTTGGGTGCGGCGGTGGCCAACATGTCCACAATGCTCGGGTCACGGTTAAGTCCGCTGAGTTCGCTGGACCGGACCCACGTCCGTCGGGTCCTGGCCGGCAGCCGCGCCATATATTCGCGGTTGAGGTGCACGTCCACCCGTGCGCGGCCGTCGAGTCGGGTGGGGAAGTCATAGGTCACCGCGTCGACGTCACCGTGCTGCATGGCGTCGCGGAGCTCCTCCAGCCAGCGGTATTCGAACGAAGACCGCGCCAAGTCGTTGAACAGGGTCCGGACCGTGTTCGCCTGTGCGCTGTTGACGCCGAAGGTTCTCGCGGCAGTGGTGATGGTCTGGTCACGGTGGATCTGGAGTGCGCTGGTCACCGAAAGCAGCGCTGAGCGGATGCGGCGTTTGCATTCGTCCATGGCGTCGTCGTCGGTCAGGGATACCCGGTCGGCCTCCAGATCGCGGACGACGCCGGACAGGACGGTCGACAACGTGTCGGCTCCGTCGCAGACGTGTTGTAGCAGCTCGCGGTCCAGCATCCGGCGCAGCCGGTCATAGGCCTCTCGGTACCGCTTGCTCTCCGCCTCGCTGAGTGTGCACACCCGGTCGTAGCTGAAGCGGGTGTCCAGCCCCTGACACGAGCGCTGGCCGGGGGCGGAGTTCTCCGAGCGCAGTTCGTCACCGCATTCGTTGGCCGCTTGAAGGCTGGCCCGCACCGCTTCCGCACGCGCGCGGATCTCCCCGGTGTCGGGCATACCGTCGTGCAGCCATCGCCGGCAGTCCTCGCGGATGTAGTCAAGGCCGTCGGTCAGCGCGGCGTGGAGCGCCGACAGCGTCATCCGGTCCCTGAGGTCCGGTGTGCGGTAGTAGTCGACCGTCACCGTGGTCACGGCGTGCGCCAGCACCCGCAAAGCCTCCAGGACGACCAGAACCGCGGCGCTGTCCGCCGGCGGCGGGTCAGCCTTGGCGGCCGTCTGCCAGATCTCCCACGCGTCCTCGCAGTAGCGGAACGGATCGTCGGCGTCGATGGCGTCGAGCGCGACGACGAACGCGTCGAGCCGGTCGGCCCACTTGGCTAGTAGTTGACTATCCCCGCTGTACACAGACCCCTGACTACACATTCGTGTAGCTCCCCTCCACGCTCGGCCCTCGCAAGCAGACCGCTTACTGATTCTTTCTACTCTCTCGGCCAGCTTGCAGGGTTTTCACCGAATCAGATGTGATGGCGGGCACCTCACGCCGATGTTGCAAGTCGCAGGCGGACAAGAAAAAGGTCAGGGGCCCTTTCGGGCCCCTGACCTGCTGGGTGGCTGACGGGACTCGAACCCGCGACAGCCAGGATCACAACCTGGTGCTCTACCAACTGAACTACAGCCACCATCGCCGCGACCGGCCGAAGCCGACAGCAGCGCCGTCGATACTAGCCGCTTTGGGGCCCGACAGCCGAATCGGTGCCGCCCGGCCGGTCGATCTCCGCGGCCGCGGCGGCGACCTCGCTGGTAGAGGGCCCGGGCTGCGGCACGAACGCGGTCCGGCGGTAGTACTTCAGCTCGCGGATCGACTCCTGGATGTCGGCCAGTGCCCGGTGCGCGAGCCCCTTCTCCGGCTGCCCGTAGTAGATCCGGGGATACCAGCGCCGGCACAGCTCCTTGATCGAACTGACGTCGATCATCCGGTAGTGCAGGTAGTTGTCCAGGGTTGGCATGTCGCGGGCGATGAAACCGCGGTCGGTGGCAATGGAGTTGCCGGCTAGCGGCGCGGTTTTGGCCTGCTTGACGTGGCCGCGGATGTAGTCCAGGACCAGCGTCTCGGCGGTCGCCAGGTCCACGGTGGACGTGCGCACCTCTTCGGTGAGCCCCGAGCGTTTGTGCATCTGGGCGACGACCTCGACCATGCCGTCCAGCGCCGCGTCGTCGGCGTGGATGACGACGTCGATCCCGTCCCCGAGCACGTTGAGCTCGGCATCGGTCACCAGCGCCGCGATCTCGATGAGCTTGTCCGTTCGCACGTCCAGGCCCGTCATCTCACAGTCGATCCACACCAATTCTTCACGCACAGCGATCAACAGTAAGCCCACCGCACCCGATGGCGCGGTTCCACCCGGTACCGAGGCAGGCCGCCAAGTAGTGTCCTAGCGGCCAGCACGCAAGCAACGACGGAGGTCGGAGACGATGACGAGCGATTCCACTGGCACTCCTGCCGAGCAGATCGCGGCCGGGTACGCCACGAGCGGTCAGGCGCTGCAATTGGGCTCCGTGGTCGTCGACGGCGCAGTGGATCCCGCCGCGCAGGTGCGCATTCCGCTGGCCATGATGAACCGGCACGGTTTGGTCGCCGGCGCCACCGGCACCGGCAAAACCAAGACGTTGCAGGTGATGGCCGAGCAGCTGTCCGCGGCCGGGGTGCCGGTGATGATGGCCGACGTCAAGGGCGACCTGTCCGGCCTGTCCCGGCCCGGCGAGACCGGTGAACGCACGCTGCAGCGGGCCAAGGACACCGGTGACGACAGCTGGGCACCGGCCCCCTTCCCGGTGGAGTTCCTGTCGCTGGGCACCGGCGGCGTCGGGGTGCCGGTGCGCGCGACGATCTCGGCGTTCGGCCCGATTCTGCTGTCGAAGGTGTTGGGGCTCAACGCTACTCAGGAGTCCACGCTCGGTCTGATCTTCCACTGGGCCGACCAACAGGGCCTGCCACTGCTGGACCTGAAGGATCTGCGCTCGGTGATCACCTTCCTGACCAGCGATCAGGGCAAGGCGACCCTCAAAACGATCGGGGGCGTCTCCGCCCAGACCGCGGGCGTCATCCTGCGGGCGCTGGTCAACCTCGAAGCCGACGGCGGTGACACCTTCTTCGGGGAACCCGCGCTCGACCCCGCCGATTTGCTGCGCGTCGACGCCCAGGGCCGCGGTGTGATCACCCTGCTCGAACTCGGCGACCACGCCACCCGCCCGGTGATGTTCTCGACGTTCCTGATGTGGGTGCTGGCCGACCTGTTCACCTACCTGCCTGAGGTCGGTGACGTCGACAAACCCAAGCTGGTGTTCTTCTTCGACGAGGCGCACCTGCTGTTCAAGGACGCATCCAAGGCGTTCCTGGCCCAGGTCGAGCAGACAGTCAAGCTGATCCGGTCCAAGGGCGTCGGCGTCTTCTTCTGCACCCAGCTGCCCACCGACGTCCCCAACGACGTGCTCTCGCAGCTGGGGGCCCGTATCCAGCACGCGTTGCGGGCGTTCACCCCGGACGACCAGAAGGCGCTCTCACGTACGGTCCGCACCTATCCCAAGACGCAGTTCTACGACCTGGCGACCGACCTGACATCGCTGGGCATCGGTGAGGCGATCGTCACCGTGCTCTCCGAACGCGGCGCGCCGACCCCGGTGGCGTGGACCCGGTTGCGCCCGCCCCAGTCGCTGATGGACACCATAGGCCCGGACTACATCAAGGCCGTGGCCCAGTCCAGCCCGCTGTTCCTCAAGTACGGGCAGACCGTTGACCGCGAGTCGGCCTACGAGATGCTGGCCGAGAAGATGGCCCCGCCGCCGCAGGAGCCCGCCGACCTCCCGCCGCTGTTGCCGACCGGCCTCGATCTGCCGCCGATGCCTACCCAGGTACACAAGGCCGAACCCGGGGTGCTCGACCAGGTGATGAACAGCCCCGCGTTCAAGAGCGCGATGCGTTCGGCGGGCACGGTGATCGGCCGTGAGATCACCCGCAGCATCTTCGGAACCGCCCGCCGCAAGCGCTAATCCCTGCCGAGTGGCCAGTTGCGACACGCTCCAGCGCCGGATCCGTGGCATAAGTGGCCACTCGCGGCGCTAGGCGCCCTCAGTCCCCGCCGAGCTTCTTGTAGACAGCGCCCACGATCGGCGTGACGATCGCCCGCGGGGCGTACCCGGACGCGACCGACATGGCCTTCGACGTCACTCCGGGGACCACCCGCATCTTGTTGCGCTCCAAGGCATCCAGTGACAGCCGCGCAGTGTATTCGGTGTCGATCCACAGAAAGTCGGGGATCAGTCGTTCGACGAGGGACTGCTCTTCAGGGTCGGGCAGCTCGGTGCGCACCGGGCCCGGCGCCAGCAGGGTGACGTGCACTCCGGCCCCCTTCACCTCGCCGCGCAGCGACTCGCTGAAGGTGTTGGCGAACGCCTTGGTGGCCGCGTAGGTGGCGTTGTTGGGGATAGGGGAGTTGCCGGCGGCCGAACCCGAGACGAGGATGCCGCCGGCTTCGCGGGCCAGCATCCCGGGCAGGACGGCGAGCACCAGGTCGTGCACCCCGAGGACGTTGAGCTGGACCTGCGCCCGCTCGGCCGCCGGGTCGAGCTTGGCCACCGGGCCGAACGTGGCGGTGCCCGCATTGGCGCACAGGATCGAGATGTCGCGGCCGCTCAACTCGTCGGCGAAAGCCATCCGGGCCTGCGGGTCGACGAGATCGACGGGCCGCACCTCGACGGTGACGCCGTAGCGGTCGGTCAACCGGGCAGCCAATTCGGCCAGCACTTCACCGCGGCGTGCGGTGACGATGAGGTGGTGGCCGCGGGCGGCGAGTTCGGTGGCCAGCGCCTCGCCGATGCCCTGGGAGGCACCGGTGACGACGGCACGGCTGTCCGGTGAAGGAGCGGGTACTGGCATGGGGCAATCGTAGGGGGGATCGCTATTGTGGCCCCAATGAGCAGGCCCCCGTCGGCGGCCCCGATCGCCGGCCGGTCCAAAGTTGCGGCCTGGGCGTTATGGGACTGCGGTTCGACCGGCATGAACGCCATCGTCGCCACCTTCGTCTTCTCGGTGTACCTGACCAGCTCCGTCGGTCAGGGGCTGCCGGGGGGTACCTCGCCTGCCAGTTGGCTGGGCCGGGCGCTGACCATCGCGGGAGTCGCCGTGGCGGTGCTCGCGCCGGTCACCGGCGTGCTGGTGCAGGCGCCGGCCCGCCGTCGCGCCGCGCTGACCATCCTCAGTGGTCTTGCCGTGCTGTCGACCGCGGCGATGTTCCTGATCCGTGCCGAGCCGGCCTACTTCGCGATGGGGCTGGTGCTGCTGGCGCTCACCGCGGCCTGCGGTGATCTGGCCAGCGTGCCTTACAACGCGATGCTGCGGCAGCTCACCACCCCGGAGAACTCCGGGCGCATTTCCGGATTCGGTTGGGCAGCAGGCTATCTGGGCAGCGTCGGGCTGTTGCTGCTCATCTACGCCGGGTTCATCGCCGGCAGCGGTCCGACGCGCGGCCTGCTGGGCGTCTCGATCGACGACGGGTGGAACGTGCGCGCCGCGATGCTGCTGGCGGCCGGCTGGTTCGTGCTGTTCGCATTGCCGCTATTGGTGACGGCGCACACCTTCTCCCCAGTGGGCGAACCCGACACCCGCGCCGGCGTGGGCCTGTTCGGCGGATATCGCCGCCTGTGGGAAGACCTGCGCAGCGAATGGCGCCGCGACCGCAACCTGGTCTACTACCTGGTGGTCAGCGCGGTCTTCCGGGACGGGCTGGCCGGCGTGTTCGCCTTCGGTGCGGTGCTCGGCGTCAGCGTCTACGGCATCTCCCAGGCCGACGTCCTGATCTTCGGTGTCGTCGCCAGCACGATGGCCGCCCTCGGCGCGGTCGCCGGCGGCCACCTCGACGACCGGTTGGGAGCCAAGCCGGTGATCATCGCCTCGCTGTCGGCCCTGATCGTCGTCGGCCTGACCCTGATGTCGCTGTCGGGGCCGGCGGCGTTCTGGGTGTGCGGGCTGCTGCTTGCCCTGTTCGTCGGTCCCACCCAGTCCGCGGCGCGCACACTGCTGCTGCGGATGTCCAGCGAGGGCAAGGAGGCGGTCGCGTTCGGTCTCTACACGATGACCGGGCGCGCGGTGGCGTTCATCGCGCCGTGGCTGTTCTTCGTCTTCGTCGACGCGTTCCACACCGACCGTGCCGGGCTGGCCGGGTTGTGCGTGGTGCTGGCTGCGGGCTTGGTCGGAATGATCCTCGTGCGGGTGCCCAACCACACCAAGGACCGTTAGCCGGCTCCGGTGCAGATGGTCAGCCCGCGGCCGGTTCGTTCGCGCACCGCGACCCCGTTGACCGTGACGCTGCAGGTCACGTCGCGCCCGACGTTGACCACGGCGACACTGGCCGATCCTCGCGCCGGCGAGGTCAAACTGACCTCTTTGCTCCACGGCAACATCACGTTGAACTCGGTCTGCATGATGCCGCCGGTGTCGACGTAGGTGATGTTGATCGCCCGGCCGTCGCCGTTGACGTTGTAGACGACGGTGTCGGTACCGGTCGGGCTGGTGCCGTCACCGGGCACGGTGGGCGTCGGCGAGGTGCTCGGCGTCGGCAGCGGCGACAGGGTGGTCGTCGGAACCGACGTGGTGGCCCGGGGAACGGAGGTTTCGGTCAACGGCGGCAGCGGGGCCACGACCGTCGACTCTCTGGCTGAGCTCATCACGATCACCAGCGCGATCACCAGTCCGATGACCAGCAGCACAGCCACCCCGGCGGCGATCCACAACCACTTCGGGGATTTGGGCGGACCCGGCGGTGGTGGTGGCGGCTCGCCGGGCGGATAACCGCCGCCCGGATGCCAGGAGGATGGCAGCTGCTCGGTGGGCTGGTTCTGACCGTAGCCGGGCGAGCCATAGCCCTGTCCGTAATACTGACCGGCGTAGGCGGGATCGGCGCTCGGCTGATAGCCGTTGCCGGCCGACTGCGTCGGGTCAGACCAATCTGGTCGACGCGGATCGTTCATTCCCACCTCATGCCTGCAGGCTACCCGCGCGGCAGCCCCGTCGTCGCCTGTCGGCTCAGCAACGTGTTTACCACCGGCGAGCTGTGTGGAACGTGTAACCAGACCAAGTGCGAGATGAACAGGTAGGTGAGGCGAGGTGGATCCCGACGTCCGGGCAACGTACGGCGCTTCGTTGTCGCCCGACGCGACGGCGTTCGCCCACATCGTCGACGACGGTGGGTATCCGCGTGCCGTCCAACGGTTCCTGCGGGGCTGGCGGGCCAGCTCGTCGCGCGACGTGGAACTTCCGGTCGAGGGCCCGGTGCGCAGGGTCATCCACTCGGCCGACGGGCACTGGCTGGCCTGCCAGGTCGCGCCGGAGGGCGGCACCCGCAATCAGATCTGGGTGGTCACCACCGACCCCGACGACCGGCTGGCCCGCCGTATCGACGGCATGGACACCGGTACGGCCGAGCTCATCGCCTGGGACGGGTCGCGGGTCTGTGCGATCCTCACCGGTGAGGACGGTGTCGGCCAGTCGACGCTGATCGATCCGGCCGACGGCAGCCTGATCGTGCTCGATCGCCGCTCGGGCGGACGGCTGGTGGACGCCTGGGCGGGCTCGACGCTGATCCGGGTCGGCCCGCGCGGCTACCGGGAGCTGATCATGCTCAAGGGACTCACCGAAATCGCTTTACTTCCTTCTGATCCCGGCTCATGCACGGACATGGGCGTGATCCTCGACGACCATCACCCGCGACGGTTGCGCTCGGGTGTGGACGGTGAGCACTTCGAGCTGTACCACCCGGCGCACACGTACGGCCCGAACTGTGCCGACGGATACGTGCGGGCGCTGATCCGCAGCGACAATGGTGCCTCGCACAGCCGGCTGCTGGAGGTGACCGTCACCCCCGACGGAGTCGCCTACCACGTGGTGGCCGAGCGCCCCGGCCACGATCTCGACGAGTTCGCGGTCAGCGACGACCTGTCGACGGTGGCACTGCTGTGGAACGTCGACGGCTGCAGCGAATTGCAGGTCCTGTCTTGTGCCGATTACACGGTTTCTGAGCCGATCCCACTGCCCGGAAAGGTCGCCGGCGAACTGTCGATCAGCGCCGGCGGTTCGATGGCGGCGATGACGGTCCAAGGACCGGATCTGCCGCGCACGGTGGAACTGGTCGACCTACGCACCCGAGAGTGGGAGCGCATCGACCGCAAGCCCAGCATCGGCCCGGTTTCGGCGCATCCGCGACTGCATACGGTGACCGCGCGCGACGGCCGCAAGCTGCCGGGCTGGCTCTACTGCCCGCCGAGTGGGGTGGAGCAGATCGGCACGATGATCTACCTGCACGGCGGCCCGGAGGGTCAGGCGCGCCCCAGCCACAGCGAGATTTTTCCGGGGCTGCTCGACGAGGGCATCGCGGTGTTCACTCCGAACGTGCGCGGCTCGGGTGGTTACGGGCGGGAATTCATCCATGCCGACGACAAGGAGAAGCGCTTCGCCGCTATCGACGACGTGGCCGATTGTGCCCGCTATCTCGCCGAGCACGGCCTGAGTGACTCCGCTCGAATCGCTTGCGCCGGTTGGTCTTACGGCGGCTACCTGACGATGGCGGCATTGGCGTTCCATCCCGATCTGTTCGTCGCCGGCATCACGATCTGCGGGATGAGCGATCTGAACACGTTCTATCGCAATACCGAACCGTGGATCGCGGCGGCGTCCTACCCGGAGTACGGCCACCCGATCGCCGACCGCGACCTACTCGACGCCTTGTCACCGCTGCAGCGGGTGGATTCACTGGTCGCCCCGCTGCTGGTGGTGCACGGCGGCACCGACACCAATGTTCCGGTAAGTGAATCCGAGCAGATCGTCGCGGCCCTGCGCGAACGTGGCCGAACGGTTCGGTATCTGCTCTTCGAAGACGACGGGCACGAGATCGTGAAACGCGAGAATCACGCCGCACTGGCCCGGGCGGTCGCGGACTGGCTGGCGCCGGCGTTCGACGGTCGCGAATTCGGAAATGTTTAACAAACTTGCGTGCGGGTAAAACTACCGTCGCCAAGTTCTGCCTAATAGCAAGGAGCATCACCATGCGAGGTCGCGGAATCATAGGTGCGATCGTGATCGTATGGCTGCTGATAGGGGTGTTCGCTACCTGGCAGCGCGGTTACTTCTCGAATAGCCAAGCTAACTGCGCTACCGCGGGATCCATCGCTTTGACCGTCGTGGCGGGTCCGCTGAACTATGCGGGCGTCAATCCGACTGTCGCCAACTGCAATCTGCCGCAACCCAGCCAGTAAACGAAGCGTTCGAAACAGTTCAGTAAGTGACTATCTGGAGGAAAAATGATTGTTCTCGGAGCAATCCTGCTCATCCTGGGCTTCGTTCTGAAGATCCAGATCTTGTGGACCATCGGGATCATCCTGTTGGTGATCGGCGCCGTTCTGTGGGTGCTGGGGGCCGTCGGCCGCCCGGTCGGCGGACGAAAAGTCTGGTACTAACCGCTACGGCGGGAACGGTGACTAGCGGCGGACCCGGAAGATCCGGAAGACAGTGCCGCCACCGTCATCGCCCGTAGTACGTCACGTGAACGCCCCTGGTCGGCCGCAGTTGCCGCCAGGGGCTTCATGCTGTGCGGGGTCGAGTTGAGCAGACCGAACACCGCATGTGCCATCAGCCGCGCGTCGGTCTCGGCAAGGTCCGGTTGCAGTTCACGCAGCGCCCCGACCCAGATCTCGACATAGCTGCGTTGGGCGCGTCGCACCTGTCGTTGCGCCGATGTCGGCAGGTGCGCGAGGTCGCGGTCCTGGATACGGATCAGATCCGACTCGCCGAGAGCGAAGTCGAGGTGGAAGTCGACCAGCCCGTCGAGTGCGTCGGCCGGATTCTCGGCGTCGGCGACCACGGCGCGCGCCCCTGCGAGCAGTCGGGTGCTGATGCCCACCAGCAGTTCGACCAGCAGCGCCTCTTTGTTGGGGAAGTGCCGGTAGATCGCCGGGCCGCTGACGCCGGCCGCGGCGCCGATGTCCTCGAGCCGGACCGCCTGAAAACCCCGTTCGGCCATCAGTCTTTCGGCGGCCGTCAGCAGGGCGGAGCGGCGATCTGACTTCTGCCTGCTGCGGCGAGTGGGCGTGTCGATGTCACCCTCCGGGATCAGGTCTGGACGTCTCGGTTAATCTTCACTAACCTTACACGAGTTATTCGCCATTAACTGAACTGACGGGACGTCGACGATGGCATCACCTGCCGCCAATCGCGAGGCTCATCTGCACCTCGTCGAGGAGCTGCGCGTCAAGCTGGCCGCGGCCGCGCTCGGCGGGCCGGAGCGCGCCCGCGAGCGGCATGTCGCGCGCGGAAAGCTGCTGCCCCGGGATCGGGTGGACGGCCTGCTCGATCCGGGCAGCCCGCTGCTCGAGGTCGCACCCCTGGCCGCCGACGGGATGTACGACGACGAGTGCCCCGCAGCGGGAATCATCACCGGAATCGGCCGGGTGTCCGGGCGCGAGTGCATGATCGTGGCCAACGATGCGACGGTCAAAGGCGGTACCTACTACCCGGTGACCGTCAAGAAGCACCTGCGCGCCCAGGAGATCGCCGCCCAGAACCGGCTTCCCTGTGTCTATCTGGTGGACTCCGGCGGAGCGTTCCTGCCGCGCCAGGACGAGGTGTTCCCCGACCGCGACCACTTCGGGCGCATCTTCTACAACCAGGCCACCATGAGCGCGGCGGGCATTCCGCAGATCGCCGCCGTGCTCGGATCGTGCACCGCAGGCGGCGCCTACGTCCCGGCGATGAGCGACGAGGCCGTGATCGTGCGCAACCAGGGCACGATCTTCCTGGGCGGCCCGCCGCTGGTGAAAGCCGCCACCGGTGAGGTGGTGACCGCCGAAGAGCTCGGCGGGGGAGATCTGCACTCCAAGACGTCCGGGGTCACCGACCACCTCGCGCACGACGACCGCGACGCCTTGCGCATCGTGCGCCGTATCGTCGCGACGCTGGGGCCGCGCGAACCCGGGCCGTGGGACGTCCGGCCCACGGTGGATCCGATCGCCGACCAGCACGAGCTCTACGACGTCGTCCCGGTCGACGCCCGGGTTCCCTACGACGTGCGTGAGGTGATCACCCGCGTCGTCGACGGCGGCGAGTTCAGCGAATTCAAAGCCGAATACGGCACCACCCTGGTCACCGGCTTCGCCCACATCCATGGCCATCCGGTCGGCATCGTCGCCAACAACGGGGTGCTGTTCGGCGAATCCGCGCTCAAGGGAGCGCATTTCATCGAGCTGTGTGACAAGCGGATGGTGCCGCTGGTGTTCCTGCAGAACATCACCGGATTCATGGTCGGCCGCGACTACGAAGCCGGCGGCATCGCCAAGCACGGCGCCAAGATGGTGACGGCGGTGGCCTGCGCGCGGGTACCCAAGTTGACGGTGGTGATCGGCGGGTCCTACGGCGCCGGTAACTACTCGATGTGCGGGCGGGCCTACTCGCCGCGCTTCCTGTGGATGTGGCCCAATGCCCGCATCTCGGTGATGGGTGGCGAGCAGGCCGCCTCGGTGCTGGCCACCGTGCGCGGCGAGATGACACCGGAGGAGGAAGACGCCTTCAAGGCGCCGATCCGCGCCCAGTACGAACGTCAAGGCAATCCCTATTACTCGACCGCGCGACTGTGGGACGACGGCGTCATCGACCCGGCCGACACCAGAACCGTTCTGGGGCTGGCACTGTCGGTGACCGCCAATTCTCCCGTCGAAGCGGTCTCCTACGGCGTCTTCAGGATGTGACGATGTTCTCCAAAGTCCTTGTCGCTAATCGGGGCGAGATCGCCGTCCGGGTCATTCGGACGCTGCGCGCCATGGGCATCGGGTCGGTCGCCGTCTACAGTGACGCCGACGCCGGCGCCCGTCATGTTCGAGAGGCCGACGTCGCGGTTCGGCTGGGCCCGGCACCTGCTCGGCAGAGCTATCTGGACATCGAGGCGGTGGTCGGCGCCGCGGTCGCCACCGGCGCACAAGCGGTGCACCCGGGCTACGGATTCCTTTCGGAGAACTCCGAATTCGCCGCGGCGCTGGAACGTGCGGGCATCACGTTCATCGGACCGCCCGCACGCGCGATCCGAACCATGGGCGACAAGATCGCCGCGAAGGCTGCGGTGTCGGCGTTCGGTGTGCCAGTAGTACCGGGCATCGCCCGGCCCGGCCTCAGCGATGCCGACCTCATCGACGCCGCCGGTGACATCGGCTATCCGATCCTGGTCAAACCGTCCGCGGGTGGCGGCGGCAAGGGCATGCGCCGGGTGGACGACCCCGCCGAACTGCCCGCTGCGTTGGTGTCGGCACGCCGAGAATCGGGTGCGGCATTCGGCGACGACACGCTGTTCCTCGAACGGTTCGTGTTGCGGCCCAGACACATCGAGGTTCAGGTTCTCGCCGACACTGTCGGCACGGTCGTGCACCTCGGGGAGCGGGAGTGCAGTTTGCAGCGCCGTCACCAGAAGGTGATCGAGGAGGCCCCGTCGCCGTTGCTCGACGCCGAGACCCGCGCGCGGATCGGTGCCGCCGCCTGTGACACCGCCCGCAGCGTCGACTACGTCGGCGCGGGCACAGTGGAATTCATCGTCTCCGCTGACCGCCCGGACGAATTCTTCTTCATGGAGATGAATACCCGGCTACAGGTCGAGCATCCGGTCACCGAGTTGGTCACCGGATGGGACCTGGTCGAGTGGCAGGTGCGCATCGCAGCGGGGGAGAAGCTCACGGCACGCCAGGACGACATCGCCATGACCGGCCACGCCATCGAGGCGCGCGTCTATGCCGAGGACCCCTCGGCGGGCTTCCTGCCCACCGGCGGTCCGGTGCTCGGGCTACTGGAACCTGACCAGGTGAGGGTGGACTCGGGCCTGGCGGTAGGGATGACCGTCGGAAGCGACTACGACCCGATGTTGTCGAAGGTGATCGCGCACAGCGAGGACCGCCCTGCCGCATTGCGCGCCCTGGACCGCGCACTGTCGCAGACCGCGGTGCTCGGAGTCGGCACCAACATCGAGTTCCTGCGCTTCCTGCTGGCCGACGAGGACGTGGCCGCGGGCCGGCTCGACACCGGCCTGATCGACCGGACTGTCTACACCGCCGAACCGGCGGGCGACGAGGTGTTCGTCGCCGCCGGGGCTTACCGGTGGTTGCAGCACTGGCCGACCGCGCCCGCCGACCTGTGGGAAGTGCCGTCGGGCTGGCGGCTGGGCGCGCCCGCGCCGACGAGTATTCGGCTGCGATCCGGTACCCGCACCGACCACGTGCACATCACCGGCACTCCGAAGCAGGCCCTCGTCCGCGTCGAAGACGGCGAAACCGCCCCGCTGTCCGCCGAATTGGCCGGTGACGTGCTGGCCGTAGTGTTCGGCGGTATCCGCCGAACGTTCACCGTCGCCACCGACGGCCCCCGGATCTGGCTGGCCGGCGGCGGTCGTTCGGTGCAGCTGGAAGAGGTCCGCGAAGCGCCCGTGCGCTCCGAGGACGAGCACGGCGGCGACGCCGAACTCATCAGCCCGATGCCCGGAACCGTTGTGGCCCTAGGGGTGGCCGACGGCGACACGGTCGGTGCGGGCACCGTGGTGGTCGCGGTCGAGGCGATGAAGATGGAGCACTCACTGTCCGCGCCGGTCGACGGCGTGGTCGAACTGCTCGTCGCCGTCGGTGACCAGGTCAAGGTGGGCCAGCTGCTGGCGAGGGTCACAGCCACCACACAAGAGAAGGAACAATGACGATGACCGCTTTCCTGTCCACCGGAACTCTCCCCGACGAGTACGAGCAGCTGATCAAGACCGTGCGCGATTTCGCGCGCGCCGTCGTCGCGCCCGTCGCGGCCAAGCACGATGCCGAGCACTCCTTCCCGTACGAGGTCGTGGCGGGCATGGCCGAGATGGGTCTGTTCGGTTTGCCGTTCCCCGAGGAGTACGGCGGCATGGGCGGTGACTACTTCGCGCTGTGCCTGGCGCTGGAGGAACTCGGCAAGGTCGACCAGAGCGTGGCCATCACCCTGGAGGCGGGAGTGTCGCTCGGCGCCATGCCGGTGTACCGGTTCGGCACCGAAGCGCAGAAGCGGGAGTGGCTGCCGCAGCTCACCAGCGGCCAGGCGCTCGGCGCGTTCGGCCTCACCGAGGCCGGCGGCGGTACCGACGCCGGTGCCACCAAGACCACCGCGCGCCTCGACGGCGATCACTGGGTGATTAACGGCACTAAGCAGTTCATCACCAACTCCGGCACCGACATCACCAAACTGGTCACCGTCACCGCGGTCACCGGCACCGTCGGCGACCGCCGCGAGATCTCCTCGATCCTGGTTCCCGTGCCCACACCGGGGTTCACCGCCGAACCCGCCTACGACAAGGTCGGCTGGAATGCCTCCGACACCCACCCGCTGAGCTTCTCCGACGTGCGGGTGCCGGCGGAGAACCTGTTGGGCGAACGTGGCCGCGGCTATGCCAATTTCCTGCGCATCCTCGATGAGGGACGGATCGCCATCGCCGCGTTGTCGACCGGCGCGGCGCAGGGCTGCGTCGACGAGAGCGTGAAATACGCCAGGGAACGTGCCGCCTTCGGCCAGCCGATCGGCCGTTACCAGGCCATCGAATTCAAGATCGCCCGCATGGAGGCCCGCGCCCACGCCGCTCGCACCGCCTACTACGACGCCGCCGCGCTGATGCTGGCCGGCAAGCCGTTCAAGAAGGAGGCCGCGATCGCCAAGCTGGTCGCCAGCGAGGCCGCGATGGACAACGCCCGCGACGCCACCCAGATCCACGGCGGCTACGGCTTCATGAACGAGTACCCGGTGGCCCGCCACTACCGCGACAGCAAGATCCTCGAAATCGGCGAAGGGACAACCGAAGTGCAGCTGATGCTGATCGCCCGCGAACTCGGTGTCGCATGACCGAGGAGAGGGTGGTCGAACAGCGGGGCCTGTGGTTCGAGGAGTTCGAGCTCGGGGTGCGCTATCTGCATCGGCCTGGCCGCACCATCACCGAGGCCGACAACGTCTTGTTCACCACGTTGACCATGAACACCCAGGCTTTGCACCTCGACGCGGCGTTCTCCGATGCGCTGCCGCCGTTTCACCAGCGGCTGGTGAATTCGATGTTCACCCTGTCCACCCTGGTGGGGTTGTCGGTGGCCCAGCTGACCCAAGGCACTATCGTCGGCAACCTCGGATTCAGTGAAATCGCCTTCCCCAAACCACTTTTCCACGGTGACACCCTCTACGCCGAGACGGTGATCACCGACAAGCGGGAGTCGAAGAGCCGACCCGGCGAAGGCATCGTGACGTTCGCTCATACCGGGCGCAATCAGCACGGCGACGTCGTGGCGACGGCGGCCCGCAAGACGATGGTCCGAAAGCGGCCCTGCTGATGGGGCTGACCAATCCCGGACCGGCGTGGTTGTTCTGCCCGGCCGACCGCCCGGAGCGCTTCGAAAAGGCCGCCGCCGCAGCCGATGTCGTCATCCTCGATCTGGAAGACGGGGTGGCGGCCAAGGATCGGGAGGCTGCCCGGCAGGCGCTGGTGAGCACGCAGCTGGATCCGGGGCGCACCGTCGTGCGGGTCAACCCGTCGTCCACCGCCGATCACGCGCGCGACCTCGAGGTGCTGGCCCGCACGTCCTACACCACCGTGATGCTGGCCAAGACCGAGTCCGGCGCGCAGGTCGCCGCGTTGGCGCCACTGGACGTGGTGGTGTTGATCGAGACACCACTGGGTGCGCTCGCCGTCGCCGAGTCGGCCCAGGTGGACAACGCCTTTGCCGTGATGTGGGGCGCCGAAGACCTGTTCGCGGTCCTCGGCGGCACCAGCAACCGATTCCCGGACGGCTCCTACCGGGAGGTCGCCCGGCACGTGCGGTCGCAGAGCCTGCTGGCCGCCAAGGCGTACGGCAAGCTGGCGCTGGATTCGGTGTACCTCGACATCAAGGATCTCGACGGTCTGCGCGCCGAGGTGGATGACGCAGTGGCGGTGGGATTCGACGCCAAGGTGGCCATCCATCCCAGCCAGGTCGCCGTCATCCGGGACGGCTATGCACCCAGCACCGACCAAATTCAGTGGGCACGACACGTGCTGGCGCAGGCCCGTGAGGAACGCGGCGTCTTCCAATTCGAGGGCATAATGGTGGATGCCCCGGTGCTGCGGCGAGCAGAGCGGATCGTTCAGCTCGCGCCCGACCCCGGCCGTTAGCTAGCTGCCCGTACAACGGGTTGCTCTGACCGCCTCCGCACTGAGCGGACTGGAGGCGGCATGGAAACGGTGCAGTTCATCGCATCCGACGGAACCGCGACTGCGGAGACCCGATATCGACGTGACCTGCCGCCGGAAACCCTGATTTGGCTCTACGAGAACTTGGTCGTCACCAGGGATCTCGACAGCGAGTTCGTCAACCTGCAACGTCAGGGGGAGCTCGCGCTCTACGCCTCCTGCCGCGGTCAGGAAGCCGCGCAGGTGGGTGCGGCCGCCTGTCTGCGCAAGAGCGACTGGTTGTTTCCGCAGTATCGGGAGTTGGGTGCTTTCCTGGTGCGCGGCATCGCGCCTGCGCAGATGGCCGCGGTGTGGCGCGGCGCCTGGCACGGCGGGCTCGACTTCACCGAGAAGTGCTGCGCGCCGATCAGCATCCCCATCGCCACCCACGCCCTGCATGCGGTCGGTGCGGCGATGGCCGCCCAACGGCTGGGTGAGGACTCGGTGACGGTGGCGTTCCTCGGCGACGGTGCGACCAGTGAGGGCGACACCCACGAGGCGATGAACCTCGCGGCGGTCGACAAGGCGCCGTGCGTGTTCTACGTCCAGAACAACCAGTGGGCGATCTCGGTGCCGGTGACTCGCCAGCATGCCGCTCCCAGCATCGCCGATCGTGCGACCGGCTACGGCATGCCGGGCATCCGGGTCGACGGCAACGACGTGCTGGCCTGCTACGCGGTGATGGCGCAGGCCGCCGAGCGGGCCAGGGCCGGCGAGGGGCCGACCCTGGTGGAGGCCGTCACCTACCGGATGGGACCGCACACCACCTCCGACGATCCGACCCGTTATCAGCCGCCGAACGAGGTGCAGCGTTGGGCGGCGCGGGATCCGATCACCCGCTACCGCAGTCATCTCGAGCGCCAGGGCCTGCTCACCGACCGGGTGGAGCAGCGGGTCGCTACCCGTTCGGCTCGGCTGCGGGCCGAGCTGCGCGACGCGGTGGTCGACGCGCCCGACCCTGATGTCAGCGACCTCTTCGACACCGTCTACGCCGAGATCACCCCGATGTTGGCGGCCCAACGACAGCAACTGCTCGCCGAGATCGCCAAGGAGGTGTGAGATGACGCAGATCGTCGAGTGGCCACCCAGGATGACCGCCCTGCCAGATGTCACGAGCCTCACCATGGCTCAGGCGATCAACCGTGCGCTGCATGATGCGATGGCTGCCGACGACCGGGTGCTGGTGTTCGGCGAGGACGTCGCGGCCCTGGGCGGGGTCTTCCGCATCACCGAGGGATTGTCGGCAACCTTCGGTACGCAGCGCTGTTTTGACACCCCGCTGGCCGAGTCGGCCATCGTCGGCATCGCGGTGGGCTTGGCGATCCGGGGTTTCGTGCCGGTCCCGGAGATCCAGTTCGACGGCTTCTCCTATCCCGCGTTCGATCAGGTGGTCAGCCACCTGGCCAAGTACCGGATGCGCACCCGCGGCCAGGTCGACATGCCGGTGACCATCCGGATCCCGTCGTTCGGCGGTATCGGTGCGGTGGAACATCATTCGGAGTCCACCGAGACCTACTGGGTGCATACCGCAGGACTCAAGGTCGTGGTGCCCTCAACACCGTCGGACGCCTACTGGCTGCTGCGTCACGCGATCGCCGCCCGGGATCCGGTGATCTACCTCGAACCCAAGCGGCGCTACTGGATTCGTGACGTGGTCGACCTGTCCGATCCCGGCCCGCCGATCGGCACGGCGGTGGTGCGCCGCGCCGGGGACGACGTCACCGTCCTGACCTACGGTGGTCTGGTCGGAACCGCGCTGAGCGCGGCCGAGATCACCGACTGCGACCTCGAAGTCGTCGACCTGCGCTCACTGAGCCCGCTGGATTTCGACACCGTGGCGGCTTCGGTCCGCAAGACCGGGCGCGCGGTGATCATGCACGAAGGACCGCGCACCCTCGGCTTCGGGGCGGAGCTCGCGGCGCGGATCTCTGAGGAGTTGTTCTACGACCTCGAGGCACCAGTGTTGCGCGCAACCGGTTTCGACACGCCCTACCCGCCCGCCCGGCTGGAAAAGGCGTGGCTGCCCGGTGTCGACCGCCTGCTCGACTGCGTCGAGAAAGCGATGCGCCGACCATGAAGGACTTCCTGGTGCCCGACCTCGGCGAGGGCCTGCAGGACGCCACGATCACCGGCTGGGCTGTCGCGGTGGGTGACGTGGTCGAGCTCAACCAGATCCTGTGTACGGTCGAAACAAACAAGGCCGAGGTGGAGATCCCCAGCCCCTATGCGGGGCGTGTGGTCGCCCTCGGCGGCGCCGAAGGCGAAACGTTGCCGGTGGGAACGCTGTTGGTGCGCATCGACGCCGGGTCGGCACCGGAGACGCGCACTGCGGTGCTGGTGGGCTACGGAACCGACAACGGCATGGACCGCAGCCGGCGGCCCCGCGCCGCCCCGAAGGTGCGCAAGTTGGCCGCCGACCTGGCGGTGGATCTGTCCAGCCTGCAACCGGGTTCGGGTTCCGGCGGGATCATCACCCGCGATGATGTGCTGGGCGCTTCGGTGTCGGTATCGCGCGCCGAAACCATGGTGGTTCGCGGCGTGCACGCCCGAATGGCTGCCCAGATGTCGTTGTCGCGCAGCCAGATTCCGGATGCGCATGCCAGCGTGCAAGTGGATTGTTCGGCGCTGCTCTCGCTGAGTGAGGGCCTCGGCGTGACGCCGTTGGTGTTGACGTTGCGGCTGCTGGTCATGGCGCTGGGCCGACATCCCTTGTTGAATGCGACGTGGGTCGACGGTGCCGGTGAGGCGCAGATTCGCCTGCACAGCGATGTACGGTTGGGGGTGGCGGTGGCCACCGACCGGGGTCTGGTGGTCCCGGTCGTCGACGGGAACCGCACGACCCGGGAACTGGCCACAGCGGTCGAGGATGTGGTGATGCGGGCCAGAGCGGGAACGCTGGCGCCGAGCCAGTTGGGCGGCTCGACGTTCACCGTGTCGAACTTCGGTGCGCTCGGTCTGGACGAGGGTGTTCCGGTGATCAACTACCCGGAGGCGGCGATCCTTGGCCTGGGATCGCTCAAGCCGCGCGCGGTGGTGGTCGACGGCGCGGTGGTGGCTCGGCCGACCATGACACTGACCTGTGCGTTCGACCATCGCGTCGCCGACGGCGCGCAGGTCGCGGCGTTTCTCACCGACCTTCGGGGTCTCATCGAGACGCCGGAGACTGCGCTGTTGGATTGTTAGGCTTGCGGATACGGCCAGGAACGCTTGGCATAGCCGAGTTGACGGGCCGCGATCTGCGCCTGGCGATCGTAGGGAATCGCGGGGAGGTCGAGTTGGCCGATGGGCACTACGGCAGAGCTGACGGTCGGGTCGGTCGTGCTGTCCGGATCGAAATCCTGGAAGCGGATCGCGATCGTCCCTTGGTTGAGTCCACCGGTCGACACCCAGTTGGCGTAGCCGGGATCGGTTGGCGAGACCACGATCGTGTAGGTGCCGTCGGCGTTGGCCACCGCCTGGCTCATGTTCAAGCTGGTCTGCTGGTCCCAGTAGTTGTCGGTGATCGTCCAGTCGTTGGTCACGGGCACGCTGAAGTATCGAGCCCTACCCGGATCGATCGTCAGGACAAGAGCCTCGTCATCGGCGAGCTGAAAGTAGCCGGTGCTCTGCAATTGCGTTGCCAGGAAAGATGCCTGACGGGACGGGTCGGTGAAGACGTTCGGCTGCTTGCGCTGCCCGGTGACCGGGTCGGTCGTCGCCAACGACATGTAGGTGTTCTCGCCGCTGATTCCGAGCAGCAGCATAATCGTGGCGGCCTCCACGGACTGCAGGATCCGTGGCGCCGGCAGCGGAGGGATCAGTGACACCAACCGCGTCAGAAGTGGGTTGGACGACACCAACGGCCCGATACCGGGGATGGCGAACCCGCCGATCTGGCTGAACAGGCTGTTGGGCGGACCGCTGACACGCAGGATCGACAGGCTCATCGGCTCCTCGGTGTTCCAGTCCGCCAACGTGTTTCGGGTGGTGATCAAGGTGGTGCCGGGTGGCAGGTACAGATGGTTGGTCTGGCCTGGGGCGGTGGGCGTGGAGTCTGCGGTGATGGTGAACGAGCCATCGGGACCGAGCACCAGATCTCTGCCGTTGAGGTTGTCGGCGGTCGTTCCGCTCAGGCCGGTGAGGACACTGAAGTTGGTGTCGGCGGGCAGCGTCCCGTCGAACCGTCCGGTGATGACGTATTTCGAGGCGGTGTTGACCCCGACGAAGCGGTAGACCGTGTCCGGGTTGTCGTACCAGATCCGCGCTCCGGAGAAGCTCTGCAGGTACCAGGTGTGCGGCGGGTTCACCTGCTGCAGGACCTTCGGGCTGTTCGAGTTGAGCAGCAGTACTTCGATGGCGGCCTGGTTGGCGTATTCGGTGATGGCCTGGTCGAGCTGGGCCATGTTGGCCGGATCGGGCCCTCCCACGGCGGCGAAGTTCTTCTGGCCGGCCAGCCACCAGCCCACTTTGAGGACGGCCTTGGCCAACCGCATGATCGGTGAGTTCGCGATCCTGGCGACCTGTTGTTCTGCCTGGAGCTGATCGGTGGTGGCCAGCACATTGGTGGGCAGTGGGCTTCCCGGGTTCTGCAGCACCGTCACCTGTTGGGTGGCGGTCGAGCCGCCGTTGGGGGCGAAGAGCGTCGCCAGACCGTGCCAATGCGGCTGGTTGCCGGGGCGGTCATCGGCGGTCACGGTGAACGTGTCGGTCCCACCGAGCGCGGTGAAGGTCGGATCGGGGGAGTAGACGAAGGTGCCGGTGTCGTCGATCTGCACGCTGCCGTGTTGCGGAGTGCTGGCGGTGAAGGTCAACGCGTAACCATTGGCCTGCGAAGCGTTCAGCGTCCCGGTGATGACACCGTCTGTGCCCTGCACGTTTTGGGCGGCGTTGTAAGCAAGCACCGGCTTGGCAGCGAAGAAGATGTTGCCGACGGTGCGCGACGGTTGCTGCGTCTGCTCGGCCTCGCGGCGGGCGTAGCCGAGGGCATCGGTGACCGACACGATCTCGCGCGGTGTTGCCGGGCGGGTACGCGCACGGGTGCTGACGGCCCTCGGCGGGCGGTGCGCCGCGCTCACCTTCGCCGTTGCCTTCACCGACTGCCGTTGCGAGTGGGCGGTGGCGTGCGCGGCCCCGGATCCGGTCCCGGTGTCGGCGATCGCGACACCCGGATTACTGGCCACCGCGATGCCGACACCCAGGGCGAACGCCAGCGCCCCGATCCGCCCGACGTACCGGGCGTACCGGCCCGATGTGGTGTACGTCACACTCTGGACTCTAGAACGTCGGCGGCATCGATTACTATCGAACGTATGTTCGATACATTGTGGGATATCGACGTGGATGCCGGCGAATCGGCCCTGGTCGAACGCATCGCGGCGCTGGAGCGGCTCAAGGCCGCCGCCGCGGCGCGGCAGGCGCGGCTCGCTGCCGCGCTGGATGCCGCGCGACGGTCTGCGGAGGCGGCAGCCGGGGTGCCCGCCGCGCGACGCGGTCGCGGGGTGGCCGCCGAGGTGGCGTTGGCGCGCCGGGATTCACCGGCCCGTGGGGGCCGTCACCTGGGTTTCGCCAAGGCGCTGGTGCATGAAATGCCGCATACGCTGGCCGCCCTGGAAGAGGGGACGTTGTCGGAATGGCGGGCCACCATCCTCGTGCGGGAGTCGGCCTGCCTCGATATCGAGGACCGACGACGGTTGGACGCCGAATTGTGTGCGGAACCCGCCGGGTTGGAGGGGATTGGTGATGCGGCGCTGGCCGCGTCCGCCAAGGCGGTCGCCTACCGGTTGGATCCGCACGCGGTGGTGGACCGGGCGGCCAGGGCCGAGGGTGAGCGCACGGTCACCATTCGGCCGGCGCCGGACACCATGACCTACGTGACCGCGCTGCTGCCGGTGGCCCAGGGGGTTTCGGTGTACGCCGCGTTGAAGCGGTCGGCGGATACGTGTGGCGACGGGCGCTCCCGCGGCCAGGCCATGGCCGACACCTTGGTGGAGCGGTGACCGGGCGGGCGGCCGACCAACCGGTGCCGGTGGCGGTCAATGTGGTGATCTCCGATCAGGCGCTGCTCGGGGTGCGGCAGGGGGCGGCGGTGATCGCCGGCTACGGGTCGGTGCCCTCGGCGGTCGCGCAGAAGATGATCGCCGATGCGGTGGCCGACGAGCGGTCGCGGGCGACATTGCGGCGGTTGTATGCCCGTGTCGACGGCGGGGCCTTGGTGGCGATGGAGTCGCGGTCGCGGTTGTTTCCGAAGCGCTTGGCGGCGTTCATCGGATTGCGGGATCAGCGGTGTCGTACCCCGTATTGCGATGCGCCGGTTCGGCACACCGACCATGCTCGTCCGCATCGGCGGGGCGGGGCGACCAGCGCGGTCAACGGGCTGGGCCTGTGTGAGGCCTGCAACTACCTCAAGGAGGCACACGGCTGGCAGGTCGAGACTGACACCGACGGTAATGGCCGACACACGGCGGAATTCACCACACCGACTGGCGCGCACTACCACTCGGCCGCACCAGCGATGCCGGATACCCCGAAGATTCCGATGACTCAGGCGGAGCTGTACCTCAACGGCAAACTACTCGACATCATCGCCGCTTAGCGCTTCTGCGCGGCCGCCAGCCGGGCCTTGAACTCGGGTGACTCGATCGACGTGGCCTGGGGGTCCAGCTCGATGTTCTTGGCCGCCTCGTGATGGTCGGTGTCCACGAAGCCCGGGATCGCGGTGGCGCGCATCGACGCCTTGGTCGCGAGCACCACCTCGCGCGGCGCTGACGCCGGACCGGCCGCCAGCTCCAGGGCGGCGGCCACGGGATCCTCGGCGACCGAGAGCGCGAGCCCGTGCCGTACCGCGGCGTCGGCGTCGAAACGCATGCCGAACAACAGCGCCGCTCGCGCGGCCTGCGGGCCAACCGCACGTTGGAGCATCCAGGTGGCGCCACCGCCGGGATGGATGCCCAACTTCTGGAATCGCGGATCGAACAGGGCGTGCGGTCCGGCGATGCGGACGTCGGCGGCAAGCGCCAGGTTGAGCCCGGCCCCTACTGCGGCGCCGTTCACCGCGGCGATCGTCGGCAGCGTGCAGCGGCCGACCGCCATGAACCCGGCGTAGATGCGCTCTAAGCCCTCCTTGGCCGCGGCCCCCAACGCCGAGAGGTCCGCGCCCGCGCAGAAGGCCTTGCCCGCACCGGTCACCACCACCGCGTGTGCCTCGGCCTCGGCCGCCTCAACCGCGTCGCGCAATTGCTGCGACATCGCATCGGTGACGGCATTGCGGCGTTCGGGATCGTTGACCGTGATCAACGCGACGCGGTCGACGATCTCATAAAGCACCAGGTCAGGCATCGCAAAGCTCCACGAAGGGCAGGCTAGCAGTTAGGGTCGATCCACTATGACGGCACCACACGGACCACTCGTTCGCGTGGCCGTCTTGGGACCGGTGCGGGCGTGGTACGCCTCGGCGCCGGCCGAGTTGGGTGGACCGCGGCAGCGAACGGTGTTGGCCCGCTTGGTTCTCGCCCAGGGGCACGTCGTGTCGGTCGATCGGCTCATCGACGATCTCTGGCTGGGCGAGCCGCCGCCGAAAGCGCTCTCGGCGCTGCAGGCCTACATCTCCCACCTGCGCCGGGTTCTCGAACCCGACCGTGAGCCGCGTACTCCGGCTGCGGTGATCGTCAGCGAGGCGCCGGGCTACCGGCTGCGGCTGCCCAAGGCCGCCGTCGACGCGTGGCGCTTCGACGACCAGGTGCGCGCCGCGCAGGCCCAGGCCGATCCCGAGCGGCGCTCCGCGCTGCTGACGGCGGCCCTCGACAGTTGGACCGGCGAGCCCTACGCGGAGATACGCGACGCCCAGTGGGTGCTCGCCGAGGCGGACAGGCTGACTGAATTGCGTTTCACCGCAATGGAATCGCGTGCCGAAGCGTATCTCGCACTCGGCCGCGACAGCGCGGCCGCTGCGGAGCTGGAAGGCCATGTCCGCGAACACCCGACCAGGGAGGCCGCGGCGGTGGTGCTGGCCACCGCGCTGTACCGGACCGGCCGGCAGGCCGCCGCACTGGATGTCCTGCGCCGCACCCGAACCCATCTAGCGGACGAGCTGGGGCTCGAGCCGGGGCGGGCAGTACGCGACCTCGAACACGACATTCTCGACCATGCACCGCGTTTGGTCGGTGAAGTAGCCCAGCGGCCGCTGGTAAGAGCCACGGAATCGGCGGCGCCCCATGGTCGCTCACGCGAACTTGGCATGCTCGACGAGGCGGCCGCCGAGGTGCTCCAGGCGGGCTGCCGGCTGGTGTGGCTCAGCGGTGAGGCCGGTGCGGGGAAGACCACCCTCGCCTCCGCCGCCGTGACCCGCCTGCGGGCCGCGGGATGGACGGTCGCCGCAGGCCGTTGCCCCGAGGTCGACGGCGCGCCGCCGGGCTGGGCGTGGACCGAGGTGCTGCGGCAGTTCGGCGAGGCCTACGTCGAGGCCGGCTCGGGCTACGCGGGGGCATTGGCTGCGCTGTTGCATCATCACGACTCCGATAAGGGCGGCGGGCACAGCCCGTTCTGGACCGCCCACGCCGTCGCCGAGGTGATGACGCGGGCGGCGGAAGCCGGGCCGGTCGTCGTTCTGCTCGACGATCTGCACCGCACCGACGGCCTCACCCTCGAGCTGCTGCGCCTGGTCATTCACGAACTGCGAGACCGCCCGGTGCTACTGGTTGCGACCTACCGGCCCTCGGAGTCGGGCAGCGAATTGAATTCCGCACGAGCGGCGTTGGCGGTTCATACTGCCGCACACCTGAGTATCGGCGGCCTGGACGACACAGCGACCGCGGCCCTTGCCGCCGACTGTGGACTGACGAACCTCACTGCCGAGGCGCTGCGCCTGTTGCACGACCGCACCGGGGGTAATCCGTTGTTCGTCCGGGAGTTGGCCCGCCTCAGTGTGGCGGACGGATTCGACGCCGCCCGGGTCGCGGTACCTGCCGGGGTGGGCGACGTGTTGCGCCGGCGGCTCGAACAACTTCCCGGACCTACGGTGACCGCACTGCGGCAGGCAGCCGTTCTGGGTCGCGAGGTCGACGTCGACGCGCTCGCCGACCTGGCCCACCGCGCCCCGGACGACCTTCTCGATGCCTTGGAGCCGGCCATCCTCGTCGGACTGCTCGATGAGCCCGGTCCTGGCCGTATCCGGTTCGCCCACGCCCTGGTCCGCGACACCCTCTACGAGGACACCTCGCTGCTGCGGCGCTCCCGGTTGCATGCGACCGCGCTCGATCTGTTGCGCACCTCCGGCCGCGACGCCGATCCAGCCGCCCTGGCTTATCACGCCGTTGCGGCCGCAACCCCGGCCAGCGCGGCCGAGGCCGCAGACCTGGCGATGGCCGCAGCCCGCGACGCCGACCGCCTGGGGGCACCCATCGAGGCCGCCCGTCAATGGCGCTCCGCAGTGCGCATGCTGGCGTTGGCCGGCCGAGCCGAGACCGACGTCGACCGGGTGGGACGCATCATTGCCGCTCACTGCGGGCTAGTGTCGGCCGCGGCGAGGGTCGGGGACATCGTCGGTGCCCGGGACGGGCTCACCCAAGCGTTGCCGCTGGCCGCAGACTCCGAGGACGGCGCCGTGCGGCTGCTCTCGGCCTGGGATGCGCCGTTGATCTGGCGGATCCGCGTCGATGACACCCCCGACGACATGATCGTGGGCTCGCTACGCCGCGTATTGGCCGGCCCGACGCCGCCGGCGCAACGAGTTCGCCTGCTCGCCTTGTTGTTCGCCGAACTCGAGGGCTTCGACCACCCCGCGGCACTGGCCGCCAGTGCCGAAGCGCTGAAACTGGCCCGCGCCCTGTACGACCAGGACCCGGCCGCGCACGGCCGCACGCTGTGCGCGGCCCTCAATGTCGCGGCCTACGCGGCGCTCGGCCCGGACGAGACGCATAACCGAGACCAGCTCACCGCGGAATTCTTGGCCGCCGCCGATGCCGCCGCCGCCGTCGACTATCAGGCCGTCGCGCACTGGCTGGCATTCCTGTCCGCGGCCGGCGTTTCGGATCTCGTTGCGGCACAACGTCATGTCGATCTGTCAGTGGCGCGGGCCGGCACCGGCCAGCTGGCGCAACTGTTGACGGTCCTCGAAGTGTTCACCGCTGGGCTGACGGTCCTTGCCGGACGCATCGACGACGGCGAACGCCGATACGACCGTGCCGCAGCCCAATTCGCCGAACAGGGCGTGGCCAACGGGGCAATGATCTCATTGGTCGGGCGGCTGACCGCTGGGTTGGCACGCGGGAACATCGCCGCGCTGGCCGACGAGCTGACGGCGGTAGGTGCCCACGTCTCGACGTCGATCGCCGACGCCGCGGTGCTGGCCCTGCTGGATGCGGGCCGAACCGAGGAGGCACACCGGGTGTGGGCGGGACGGAAGCCGGTCGAGCGCTCCTACTACTGGCTGGCGATCACCACGCTGCGGGCGCATGCCGCCGCTCGGGTGAACGATCTGGAGGCCGCGGCCCAGTGTGCCGCTGAGCTCCGGCCGTACTCAGGGCGGATGGCGGGCCTGGACAACGGCAGCCTGCTGACCGGTCCGGTCGATGAGGCGCTGGCTGCCGTCGCCGAGGTGCTGGGCGACACCGACGCAGCGTGCCGTTACCGCGCCGCCGCCACCGCGTTGCGGTCGCGGCTGGAGTCCGAGGCGAACACCGCCCTGTCCAGCGCACGGTGACGGCGCGACAGCAGCCGGAACAGGGCGCGCATCGGCGGGCTGAGCTGTTGGATCGCGGTCGCGCGCTCGTCGGCGTCCATCGCCGCCACCATCCGCGGGCCGTCGAAGGACAACCGGCCGGTGCGTTGCGCCGCGTTCTCGACGGCCTGCCAACTGGCCACCGAGACGTACTTCCTGATCACCGGGAAGATGTCGTGCTCTTCTTCGGTGATGTGCTCGGTGAGCAGCGTGCGAAGGTCGGCCAATTCCGCGGCCAGCAACCTGGCAGTGCGTTGGTCGCCGCCGGCCACTCGAAAGCCGTTGGCGCGCCTGCGGATCACAGCCAGGCGTGGATCGAGAGCGGCGTGGTCCTCGGTGAGCTCGGTCAGGTCGATCAGGCCGGTGGCGCTCGCCTCGATCACTGGCCACAGCACGTGGTCTTCGATGCTGTGATGGTGGTGGATCGACTCACACATCAGCTCGGTATAACGGGCGATCGAGCGGGCGCGTGCGGGTGAGCACCGCTGCCGGCCGTCGCGAATGTCGGCCACCACATCGGCGAGGCGGCCGATATCGGCGAGTAGCACGCGGTGGGCGATCACGAGGCCCAGAAGGTCGGGATCGGGCTCACCGGGCTGGCGGGCGGTGACGATGACGGGTTGCGGTTTCTTCATGTGCCCACCCTGGGCAACCGGACTTGCGATGCACTTGCGGCCGACTTGCGGTGCAGGTCAGCTCGGTGGTGCCAGCGCTCGCTCGGTGACCATGCCCAGTACCGGTGCCAACGCTTGGGCGTACTCGACGGTGATGTGGTTGTCGTCGCGGAACACCAGATCACTGCCGATGATCACCGGGCAGACAGTGTCGGTGCAGAACAGCGACGACAGGTCCGCATAGTGACCACCGGCCGCCCGCACCACGGCGGCTTCGGCGGCAATTCCGTCGGCATTCATCGCGACGTCACGCGCAGGCGTGCACGCGCGGATGTCGGTCAGGTGGGCGGACAGGCAGACCGGGACCGTCGTATGCGGATCGGGCACCGGGCCGAGCACCAGGACTCGTGCGCCGGTAGTCGACCGCAGTTGGGTCACCAGCGTTTTCAGGCTCTCCCGCCAACCCCAGTCATAGGTGGTGAAGCCGAAGTCGGCGCCGTAGCGCCGCGCCATGGTGACCACGATCAGCTTCGGGCGCTCGGCCCGCAGACGGTCGAAGACCTGCGCGCGCCACGTCTGGCACTCGGTGTACTCGCGTCCCAGGTAGGGGCTGGTGATGGCGGTGCCCTGCAGCGGGCAGGTGATCTTCGCCATCGTCTCCAAGCGCCAATGCCGTTGTTGAGCAGCCCCTTCCAGAGCGGGTTGCCACATGGCTGCGTGTGAGTCGCCGACCAGGGCCACGGTCGTCGACCCCTTCGGATCACCCGAGGCGCACTCGGGTACGCCGGTCTCCAGCCACGAGCGCACACAACCGTCGACGAACGGTGCCGGTTTGTCGGCGGCCGCGGCGTCGAGCGGGGGAGTGAGATTGGACGGAACGTCGTTGCGGCCTGCCGAGTCACGCACTGCTGCGGCGATCGCGGCGACGGCTTCGGCGAGCGGGTCGGCGCCCGCCGTCGCGCGGACCCCGACCGTGGCGCCCGGGGCCGGCGCCCCACGCCCCACCGAACTCGGGACGAAGGCGGGCAGCAGCAGCGCCGCGGCCACCGCCACCGCGGTCACCGCGCTTCCCAACGCCAGGCTGCGCCCGGCGGACCCACGAAGCGGCACCGAATAGCGGGCCGGCCGCTCGATGTGGCGCAGCGTCAGCACCGCCAGCGCGAACGACCCGGACACCGCGATTAGCCGGCCGAGCAGTCCGAGGTCGCGGCCGGCCAGTATCGGAACGAAGATCAGCACGGGCCAGTGCCACAGGTACCACGAGTACGACAGCCGGCCCAGCCCGCGCATCCACGGCAACGCCAAAAGCTGACCCGCTCCGCGCGTCGGCGTCGCGCACCCGGCCCCCAACACCAGCGCGGTCCCCAGCACCGGCAGTAGCGCCGCCGTGCCCGGGTAGGGGGCTTGGTCGTCGAGCAGCACACACGTCGCGACGATGAACGCGAGCCCGCCCGCACCCGCCACCGCCGCAGGCAACGGCGCCAGCCGTCGCCACGCCGGTGCGGTCGCGGCCACCAACCCGCCGGCCGCCAACTCCCACGCCCGCGACGGCAGCGAGAAGAACGCCCACGGCGGAGAGGTCCGCGTCAGCACCAATGCCACCGCCAACGACACCGCCGTGACGGCGAGTAGCGCCACCAGGAATCCCCGTCGCACACCGCGGCGGACCAACCACGCGGCACCGAGGATCAGCGCCGGCCACAGCAGATAGAACTGTTCTTCCACGCCCAGTGACCAGTAGTGCTGGAACGGCGAGGGCAGCGTGTCGGCCAGGTAGTCGGTGCCATGCGCGGCGAAGCGGTAGTTGCCCACGTACAACGCGCTGGCCAGCGCGTCGCCCAGGACCGAGCGTGCTTGCAGTGGCGGCAGCAGGACGGCGGCAGCGACAGCGGTGACCACGGCGACGGTGCCCGCCGCCGGCAACAGCCGCCGTGCCCGGGCACCGTAGAAGGCGGCGAGGTCCACGCGGCCGCTGGCCGTGACCTCGGTGATGAGCAGACGGGTGATCAGGAACCCGGAGATGACGAAGAAGACGTCGACGCCGACGAAGCCGCCACCGACGCCGAGGTGCGCGTGGAAGGCGACGACCGCGACGACCGCGATTGCGCGCAAGCCTTCGATGTCCGGGCGGAAGTCGCCCCGCGACGTTCTGTGGGCCTGCGGCAAGGTCAGCGTTTCTCTCGTGGCGGCGTGGATCGGCCACCATTGTTCCCGCCCCATGCCTCCTCGAGCGGTTGCCACGCCAGGGGCGGGCTGACGCGCGACGCGCGGATCATCGCTGGGTGAGTTTCAATCATCAAATGCCGACGATCGATGCTGAACCCTTCCCGCTGGACTTCGAGGTCACCAGCACTGCGCTGGTGATCATCGACATGCAGCGCGACTTTGTGCTGCCAGGTGGTTTTGGGGAGGCGCTGGGCAACGACACGTCGTTGTTGTTGGCGGCCGTGGAGCCGATCGGGCGGGTGTTGGCGCGGGCCCGCGAGATCGGCATGCTCGTCATCCACACCCGAGAAGGCCACCGCCCCGACCTGACCGACTGCCCACCGGCCAAGCTGCACCGCGGCGGTAAGACGTTCATCGGCGAGGCAGGTCCGATGGGCCGGATCCTGGTGCGCGGCGAGCAGGGCCACGACATCATCGACCAGCTGTATCCCATCGACGGCGAGCCGGTAATCGACAAGCCGGGCAAGGGCAGCTTCCACGCCACCGATCTCGGTCAGATCCTGTCCGACCGCGGGATCAAGACGCTGGTGGTGTGTGGGGTGACCACGGAGGTGTGCGTCCACACCACGGTCCGCGAAGCCAACGACCGAGGCTATGAATGCGTGGTGCTCAGCGACGGCGTCGCCTCCTATTTCCCCGAGTTCCAGCGGGTGGCCCTGGAGATGATCAAGGCACAGGGCGGGATCTTCGGCTGGGTCGCCGACTCGGACCGCTTCCTGGCTGCGACCGCCTGACCCATGGGCATCGGATCACGGTCCTATCCCAACCTCTACAAGGACTCGGTGTCCTTGATGACGGTGTCGGCGCAGGTGACGGCGGTACCGGGGATCGACGCCGCCTCGGTGGTGATGGCATCGGCCACCAATGTCGACAACCTGGCCCAGGCGGGGCTCGGCAGCTTCGCGGTCCGGCCCAACGATCTGATCGTCGCGGTGTCGGGCAGCGACGAGGCGTGCGTCGAGGCCCTTGCGCTGGCGGACAAGCTGCTCTCGGCATCGCCAGCCGACAGCGGTGAGCCGGCCGGTGTCGCCGCACCGATCACCAGCTTGCAGATGGCAGTGGCCCAGAACCCGGCGCTCAACCTCGCCTTGATCTCGGTGCCCGGCGACTATGCCGCCGCCGAGGCGATGAAGGCGTTGCAGTTGGGCCTGGATGTCATGGTGTTCAGCGACAACGTCAGCGTCGACGCGGAATTGGCGCTCAAGCAGTACGCCCGCGAGGTCGACCTGATGGTGATGGGCCCGGACTGTGGCACGTCGATCGTCAACGGCGTTCCGCTGGGCTTCGCCAACGTGGTGCGGCGTGGGCCGATTGGGGTGGTCGGCGCGTCGGGCACCGGCACCCAGGAAGTGACGGTGCGGATCCACCAGAACGGGTCCGGGGTGTCGCAGGCGCTGGGCACCGGCGGCCACGATCTCGCCGACGCCATCGGCGGCATTTCGATGTTGCACGGGCTGGCCGCGCTCGACGCCGATCCCGCGACCTCGGTGATCGTGCTGGTGTCCAAGCCGCCGTCACCCGATGTGGCGGCCACGGTGCTGTCCGCTGCCGAAGCCAGCGACAAGCCCGTCGTCGTCATCTTCCTCGGCGCCGACCCGGCCGCTGTCACCCGCGAGGGTGTGTACGGCGCAACCTACCTCGCCCAGGCCGCCGACATGGCCGTCGCACTCGCCGGCGGTGAGCACCCCTGCGCCAGTGCCATCACCATCACCGACGAAACCCGCTCTGCCCTGGATGATCTCGCGGGCGCCATGGCGACGACCCAGCGCTACGTGCGGGGCATCTTCTCGGGCGGCACATTCTGCTACGAAGCCCAGCTGGTGCACCGCGCCGCCGGTATATCCGCGTATTCCAATACCCCGGTGGCCGGCAACACCGCACTGAGCGACATCCGCACCAGCGTGGACAACACCATCGTCGACATGGGTGACGACGACTTCACCCAGGGTCGACCGCACCCCATGATCGACCCGTCGCAGAAGAACGCGCGGATCCGCGCCGAGGTGGCCGATCCGGCGACGGCCGTCGTGCTGTTCGACGTGGTACTGGGCTACGGCTCCGCCGACGATCCGACCGCCGAACTGATTTCGGTGATCGGCGAATCGTCGGCTGCGGCACGCGCCGAAGGCAGGTTGGTGGCGTTCATCGGCTACGTCTGCGGCACCGACCTCGATCCGCAGGATCGCGCCGTGGCGGTTGCGGGGTTGCAGGCGGCCGGCGTGCTGGTCGCCTCGAGCAATGCCGAGGCAGCCGTGTGGTCGGCGAGCTTGGTCGCCGCACGTGGAGGGGTGCAGTGAAAAAGCTGTTCGCACAGGACCTCAACGTCGTCAACGTCGGCTTGCAGGGGTTCGCCACCAACATCACCGCCGCTGGTGGTCAGGTCACCAATCTCACCTGGGCACCGCCGGCGGGCGCCGATCCTGCACTGGGCTGGACGCTGGCCAAACTGGTCGGCGATCCGCGCATCGGGGCGGCCAATCAGATTGCCTACGAACGCTACCTCGCCGCGCAGCCCCGGCTGGTCGACCTCGTCCTGGCGTCGGAGGCGATCGCCGGACTAGGCCCGGGGGAGCGGCGCATCCTGCATGCCGGGCCGCCCATCGCGTGGCCCGACATGTGCGGCCCGCAGCGCGGTGCCATCGCCGGGGCGATCCTCTACGAAGGCTGGGCCGAGAACCTCGACGCCGCCGAGAAAATCGCCGGAAGTGGGGCGGTCGCGCTGGAGCCGTGTCACGAACACGGCGCCGTCGGACCGATGGCCGGCATCATCAGCCCGTCGATGCCGGTGTGGGTGGTGGAGAACACCGCCGCCGGAAATCGCGCGTTCTGCAATCTCAACGAAGGCCTGGGTAAGGTGCTGCGTTTCGGTGCCAACTCACCGGAGGTGCTCGAGCGGCTGCGTTGGCTGGGTAGCGACTTCTTCGCCACCATGCAGGCCGCGGTGCGCAACCTGGGCGACGCCGACCTCAAACCGCTGATGGCACAAGCCCTGCACATGGGTGACGAGCTGCACAACCGTAATGCCGCCGCCTCGGGGCTGCTGTTCAAACGGCTCACACTGGCGCTGCTGGACTCCGGCGTGGCGTCCGACGCGGTGCGTCGTGCGCTGGCGTTCGTCGCCGGCAACGACCACTTCTTCCTCAACGTGTCGATGGCCGCCTGCAAGTCGATGACCGACGCCGCCGCCGGCGTCCCAGGCAGCAGCATGGTGACCGTGATGGCCCGCAACGGGGTGAACTTCGGCATCAAGCTCAGCGGCACCGGCGACCAGTGGTTCCAGGCGCCCGCCAATCCCGTTGACGGCCTGTACTTCCCGGGCTACACCGTCGACGACGCGGCCGCCGACCTCGGTGATTCGGCGATCACCGAGACCAACGGATTGGGCGGCTTCGCCATGGCCGCCTCACCGGCGATCGTGCAGTTTGTCGGCGGCACCCCGGCCGACGCAACGGCCAACAGCCGCCGGATGCTGTCGATCACGCTGGGCAGTAATCCAGCATTCACGTTGCCGCCGTTAAACTTCGGCGGCACCCCGGCGGGGATCGACGCGCGGTTGGTGGTTGACTCCGGGGTGTTGCCGATCATCAACACCGGTATCGCCCATCGCCAGGCGGGTGTCGGACAGATCGGCGCCGGTATCACCACCGCGCCGATGGAGTGTTTCAACGAGGCGCTGGCCGCACTGGCAGCGGGACTGGAGTGAGCGTGGGAACCGCAATCGTCGCCTTCGGGGGTAACGCCCTGGTGACCGACGCCGACCACGACTCCATCCCGCAGCAGTACGACACCGTCTGCGCGACCGTCGCGCCGCTGATCGACATGGTGGAGCAGGGCTGGAAACTGGTTGTCTCCCATGGCAACGGGCCGCAGGTCGGGTTCATCCTGCGGCGCTCCGAACTCGCCAAGGACGAGGTGGACCCGGTGCCGGTGGACTACGCCGTAGCCGACACCCAGGGCGCGATCGGCTACATGTTCGTCAAGGCGCTGCGCAACGAACTCGCCCGGCGTGGCCTGTCTCGGCCGGTGGTGGCGGTGGTGACGCATTCAGTGGTCAGCCTCGACGACCCTGCGTTCGCCAACCCCACCAAGCCCGTCGGCTCCTTCCTCGATGAGATGAAGGCCAAGGAGATGGCGGCGGCATTGGGCTGGACCATCGCCGAGGATTCCGGTCGCGGATGGCGGCGCACCGTGGCCTCACCGCGGCCGACGAGCATTCTGGAGACCGAGGTGATCCGCGGGCTGCTCGACGACGGCGCCGTCGTCGTCGCAGTGGGCGGCGGGGGTATCCCGGTGACGCTCGGGCCCGACGGCGCGGTGACCGGGGTGGAAGCCGTGGTGGACAAGGACATCGCCTCAGGCCTGCTGGCCCACGAGCTGAACGCCGACCTGCTGATGATCCCGACCGGGGTGTCGCGGGTGGCCATCGGCTTCGGCACGCCCGAGGAGACGTGGCTGGAGAGCATCACCGTCGAGCAGGCGCGCGAGTACATCGCGTCGGGCCAGTTCGGCAAGGGGTCGATGGAGCCAAAGGTCGAGGCCGTCACGGACTTCGTGGCCACCACACCGGGTGCGGTTGGCGTCATCGGCGCGGCCGAGGAGATCCCGGCCATCCTCGCCGGGACATCGGGCACCCGGATCATCGGCGCCGACGCTGCGTCTGCGGATCCCGGACCAGAGAGTGGCGCAGTGCTTTTGGCAGTCAACGGAACGCTGATGCGCGGCCTGAAGTTGTCGCCGAACATGGCCGCGGTAGGGGCGACGTTCCTGCGGGAGGCAGTCACCGAACCGGTGTATCGGCTCTGGACGATCAACGACGAGCACCCGGCGATGGTGCGGGTGACCGACGGTTCCGGTGTGGGAGTGGCCGTCGAGGTGTGGTCGGTTCCCGCGGCTGGGCTGGCCGGCATCCTGCTCAACGAGCCGCCCGGACTGTCGATCGGCAAGGTCCGCCTCGACGACGGATCGACCGTGCTCGGAGTGCTCGGCGAACCCGCGCTGGTCGAAGGCCAGCGTGAGATCACCGGATACGAGGGGTGGCGGGCGTACACGGCCGCCGAAGGCGTTTCTTGACGAATCACCTATCGTGACCTGATTGACTACTACGATCCGTCGGGCACATCTCGATCACGATCCAGGGGCTGACGCATGGGTGAGCGCGAGTTCGCCATCTCCTCGTCGGTGCTGCGCGCGACCGGCTATCTGGGTGCGATCAAGAACCTGATCGGCGTCGCCTGCATCGGTCTGGGACTGCTTAGCGCCGTCGAGCAGTTCCCCGGGGTACAGCCATTGGGGCCGCACGGGTTTGCGGCCAGGGCAGTCCATCTGGTGCTCCTGGTCTCCGCCGTGGCGATCGGAGTGGCGTGGCTGGCGAGACCGTGGCCGGGTTATCGGTGGGCGATCGGATTCGTGGTGTGGGGCGATATCGCGCTGGCCGCCTCCGCGGCCGTGCTCGCGGTGCCGTCCGCTCGGCTGTGTGGCGCCGTCTACATGTGTTTGATCGGGGTGTTCGCTGCGATCCTGCTGGGTTACCGGGCGCTCTATTTGCACTGCGCGTTCGCGACCGCGACGGTTGCGGTGTTCACCTGGACAGGTGTGCGCTATGACGGGGTCGGACTGGCCGAGCTCTCGCTCTACCTGATGCCAGCCATGGCGACCGTCGTCATCATGCCGGCGGTCGCGGCGATGGCCATCGAGAGCACCCGCAAAGGATTGAGCGCCACGGCCGATGCTGCCAACCGTGATCCACTCACCGGGCTGCTCAACCGGCGGGGTCTGGACGCCGAGACGGACCTCAAACTGGCCCGGTGTCCAGAGGGCGCGATGCTCGGCGTAGTCGTCATCGACCTCGACGGGTTCAAGCAGCTCAACGACGACCACGGGCACGGCGCCGGTGATGCCACGCTGCGCGCGGTGGCCGGGCAGCTCTTGGATACGGTGCGCGGCGACGACAACGTCGCACGGGTAGGTGGTGACGAATTCGTCGTCATCGCAGTGCTTTCCACCGATGCCGAGCTCGATGCGTTCATCGGCCGAATCCGCCGCTTGAATCTGCGTGACGCGCGGGGACTGCCGTTGGGATCCAGCGTCGGCGTGACGTGGGAGGAGGTCGTTGCGGTCGGCGCCGACCTGACCGCACTGCTGCACCGCGCTGACGAGGCGATGTACCGAGCCAAGCGGGTCGGCGGCGGAACGGCGGTCGTGGTCGAGCCGCCAGCTTTCGGTGGTAGATAGTCGGTGGTGTGACCGTGTTTTTGCCGGAGGGACTGGAGTTTCGGTCAGCGGCGTCCGCCGATGCCCGGGCGATCGCGTCGCTGACCGATCGGGCGTATGCGCGGTGGGTTGCGGTGATCGGCAGGAAGCCGCTGCCGATGCAGGTCGACTACGCCGCCGCCGTCGGTGCGCACCGGTTTGACGGAGTGTGGGACAGCGACGAGTTGGTCGGCGTGGTGGAGACGACGCCCGAAGACGACTCGCTGCTGATCGTCAACGTCGCCGTCGATCCGGGATGGCAGGGACGCGGGGTCGGCCGATGGCTCCTTGCGTATGCCGAGCAGCTGGCCGTGGCGGCCGGCTTTCGCCGAATTCGGCTGTACACCAATGTGTTGTTCGAGGTGAACATCGCGCTGTATGCGTCGGTCGGCTACGCCGAGGAGCGCCGGGAGGCGATGAACGGCGGGACCGTCGTGCACATGGTCAAAGAGCTGGCGTAGCGGTCAGCGGAACCACTGAGAAAGAGCGACCGCCAGCCCGTCGGCTCTGGCGGGGCAGACCTGATCTGCAGCTGCGAGGGTCTCGGTCGTTGCGATGCCCAGCCGGACCCGCAGCCGCTCCAGCATTGCGGCCTCATTTACCCCTTAGCTGTCAGATCAGCCACCGCTTCGTCGGGTTCGACGACGCCGCCGGTCGCGGCATCGATCAGCACCGCACCGTTTGAACAGACCGCGAAGCCGGCAGCGATACCGAGCTCACGTAGGAACGGCATGGTCGCGGGGGAGAGTCTGCCGGTGCATAAGACCACGTGCGCGCCGGATCGGACGACAGCGCTCACCGCTGCCCGCACGGCGGGGGTGATCGACTTGTGTGCCTGGGCGTTGGTCTCCGCGGCGGTGTGCACGGTGCCGTCGACATCGAGTGCCACCATCGCGGGGTGACCCTTCGGGAAGGTCGCCACGTCGTCGCGGGCCATCGTCTGATGATGTACCACTTCTTCAGCTTTGACCGCTGTCCTGGACGCGCGGCGTTCACTAGCGTGGGCTCATGGTGACGGCGCAGCTACACGACTGGCTCGTGGACTCCGACCCGGCGCTGCGCTGGCAGGTCGAGCGGGACGTGGCGGGCGCGGCGCCGCCGATCTGGCAGGCGACGCGGGTGCGGATCGCCACCGAAGGGTTCGGTTCCCGGCTGTTGGCAGTGCAAGACGCTGACGGTCAGTGGGCCGGCGGCTCGTTCTTTCCGGCGGACTTCGACTTCGACAGCACCGAGGCGGATGACGGTGGCATGCCGTGGACGGCGACCACATGGACGTTGAACACGTTGCGCGAGTGGGGACTTGACGCGCAAGTCTTGCGGGCACGCCGGACCGCCGAATTGCTCGACGAGCACAGCCGGTGGGACTATGACGGCTCGCCCTACTGGTCGGGTGAAGTCGATTGCTGCATCAATGCCTGGACCGTGGCCAACGGGGCATGGCTCGGAGCGGACGTGGCCGGCATCGTCGACTGGTTCCTCGAGCACCAGCTTGCTGACGGCGGATGGAACTGTGAGTGGGTCGAGGGCTCCAGCCGGTCGTCGTTTCATTCCACGTTGAACTCCCTCAAGGGCCTGCTGGCCCACGAGGTGGCCACTGGCGGCACCGAGCAGAGCCGAATCGCGCGCCGCCGCGGCGAGGAATACCTGCTCGAACGCCACCTCGTGCACCGTCTGTCGACCGGTGAACCGGTGGGGGATTGGCTGCACGACTTCGCCTATCCCATTCGATGGTCCTACAACGCGCTCAATGCCTGCGAGTACTTCCGCCGGGCCGCGCTGCACGACAAGACGCCACCCGACCCGCGGATGGCCCCGGCGATCGACATCGTCCGTTGTGCCCGGCGGCCCGATGGAACGTGGCTGCAGACCGGTCGGCAGCCCGGGCGGGTGTGGTTCGAAGTCGATGTCCCCGCCGGCGAGCCGTCGAAGTGGCTCACCCTCTACGGGGTACGGGTGCTCGATTGGTGGGACGCGCCGCGATAGCACGTCGCGGTTGTTGGGTGGCAGCAGGCAGTTGGGGGTCAGGTTCCCTCATGCCGCCACCGCATCCGTCCTGCTTGCCGCCGGCGCAGTCATGGTGGGTGACGCGCCAGCAGCACGGGCCGCAGTGGTCGGCCTGTGCGCAGGTCTCTACCTGCTGCTGCGCCACACGAAACGACCGGCAACGCTGCTGGCGAGCCGATCGGCACCCCTTGCCGCCGGGTGCTTCACCCTGGTTGCGGTATCGGTCGCCTCGCTGCCGATCGTCGTGCCCTGGCTGCCATTAGTCGTTGCGCCGACTGTCCTTCTGGCCTACCTTGTGGCCGTTCGGCCGTTCGGCCGTTCGGCCGTTCGGCCGTTCTGGGACCGAACTGTTCGCTGAACGCGGGACATGTGAGCTCCGAACGGTAATCTCCGGCCGCAACGAGGGACCTAAGTCTCTAAACCCGCACCTCAGACCGGACCACACTTACTCGAATGAACGCCTGGCATGATCCAATCCGCGCCGGTCAACATCTCGATCCTGCGGGCGCGGAAGTGGGAGCCGCCACCGCGTCACTGCGGGACGAGGAGGTGGAGGTGGTGGCCGGATCGGCCACCGTGACCGGTCACCTGACAGTCCCGCAGCATGCGGGGGGCATCGTGGTCTTCGCCCACGGCAGTGGCAGTAGCAGGTTCAGTGCGCGCAACATCTACGTCGCGGACGTTTTGAATCGTTCCGGAATCGCCACGCTGCTATTCGACCTTCTTACCCCCGCTGAGGAACGCAATCGCGCAAATGTCTTCGACATCGATCTTTTGGCAAGCCGGCTGATCGCCGTCACCGACTGGCTGGCCACCCAATCCGACACCGCGTCACTACCGGTCGGCTACTTTGGGGCGAGCACGGGAGCAGGTGCGGCCCTAGCCGCGGCAGCGAAGTCCGCCGTCCACATCGATGCGGTGGTCTCCCGCGGTGGCCGGCCTGACTTGGCCGGCGAGTCCCTGAAGCGAGTCGAGTCGCCGACGCTGCTGATCGTCGGTGGGCTCGATGATGTTGTGCTGGAACTGAATAGACAGGCGAAGTATCAGATACCCGGCACGTGCGAACTTGTCGTCGTACCCGGCGCCACTCATTTATTCGAGGAACCGGGGACCTTGGAAAAAGTTGCGGAATTGGCCCGTGATTGGTTCAGCGGCCATTTCGGCGCGGTCCGCAGTAGGAATTCTCGCAGCGGGCGACTCTGAGTGTCACCGCCGCATATGAGCATGACGATGACGGTGCACCCTAGCTGGCGGCGACAGCCAAGGTGCGCGGGCGATCATATTCCTAGGTCATCGATCCCGGGGTATGTGCCAATGCACCCATCGCTGTATTCGCAACAGCTACGGACGCGGCGTAGTCGGAGGGGCAGTGGAGGGCGATTGTTGAGGTCCCATCATTCCGCCGGGACCCGGTTGGCCCGGTCCCATCATTCCGCCGGGACCCGGCCGCCCCGGTCCCATCATTCCGCCGGGACCCATGCCGCCGGGCCGCATCATCGGGCAGTCGTCCATCGATCCCTCCGGTCCCATCTCGCTGCCCTGGTAGCCGCGATGCCAACCGTGGTAGCCACCAGATGCCCTGCCGAAGACGAACCCGGAAAAGAAGATCACCGTGACGATGAACAGCACGCCGGCGATGATGCCGACCCACGCCAAGACCTGGTAGAGCCGACTGGGCTGATGGTCCCGGTAGCCGTATCGGGGGGATCGTGGCACCTCTGGCGTCACAAAGGTCGAGTCGGTCGAAGATTCGGGTGTTTCAGTCATGTTCGGTGCTTCCTCCGTAAATCAGACCGGTTGAGGGCTTCAACCAGGGCGTCGGTATTCCACGTCTAGCGCGTTCCCGCTGGTAACAGGGGATCGCTTTCACGTCAGCGGTGAAGGCGTAGGAGCGACAACCTTCGGCGGTATTCGTCTTCGTCGATCTCACCGCGAGCAAACCGTTCAGCAAGCAGCTGCTCCGGCCCTGGCCGCGCGTAACCGGGCGGCGGCTCCGTGGGTGCGGGATTGGACGCGCTCAGATACCGAATCGCCACAACGATGGCGGTGATCAAGGCCAACAAGGCCAGCACCATCACCAAACTCATCAAGGCCCAACCGCCCCAGCCCCAGCCGTGCCCCCACATCCAACCGTCGCCGTCCATCATCGGGCCGGCCCCCTCACCATCTCCGTAGCGTCCCAAGTCGTTCAAGCGTGCGCTTGACCGATGGCGCTTTCTAGGGCCGATAGTCCCCACCGCTTGACCGGAAGCGCGGCACGCGCAGCATGGCGCCGAGTCGCCTCGCCGCGAGGTGACCCGGCCGGGTTCACCCCACCCCGACTCGCGGTATTGAGCATCCTTGGCCAGATGAGTTCGTAGGCGGGAGTGTCGCAGTAACGGTGTAAGTGGCCTTGCGGCCCCTGGTGTGTCGGGGCGGAAAGGTCAGGAGATGACTGAGACTGTCGTGGCTGCGGAGCCATCGCAGAATGACCATGACGACCCCGCTTCGGGGGCGATTGATGTCCCGCGTACCCGTGAGGTTGACGAACTCGAAGTCGTCCGGGAGTTGGTCCGCCAGGCCCGTGAGGCCGCAGTCGCGCTGACGGGCCTGGTGGGTTGCTCAAGGCGATGACCAAGACGGCCATCGAGACAGCGTTGGACGAAGAACTGTCCGAGCACCTCGGTTATGACCGCCATGACCCGAGTGGGTATGGAAATGGAAACTCCCGCAACGGAACCCGTTCCAAGACCGGCTTGACCTGTTCCTGCGGCAGCATGGCTGTCGACGTGCCGCGCGACCAGGCGGGCACCTTCGAACCGCACATCGTCAAGAAGCGCCAACGCCGCCTCACCGACGTCGACGAAGTGATCCTGTCGCTCCACGCCCGCGGGCTCACCACCGGGGAGATCAGCGCCCATTTCGCCGATATCTACGGCGCGGCGGTGTCCAAGGACACCATCAGCCGAATCACCGACCGGGTCGTCGAGGAGACGACGGCCTGGCACACCCGCCCCCTTGGAGCGCGTGTACGCCGCGACGGCCAGGTCGGCCCCAGGCCGATCTATGCCACCATCGGGGTGGATCTGGCCGGGCACCGTGACGTGCTGGGCATGTGGGCCGCCGAGAGTCCGAACCTGCGTCATCCACCTGATCGGCGGCCCGTTCCGCTACGCCGGCCGCCAGCACCGCGATGTCATCGCCAAAGCCATCAAACCGATCTACACCACGGTCAACGCCGAAGCCGCCGCAGCAGCTTTGGACGCGTTCGACGCTGAAGGGGCAACCGGATATTCTGCGGACTGAACTGATCCAGCTAAGTTGCTAGGAGTGCTCGGTACTGGATTCTAGCTGGGAAAACTCTGCGCCCCCGGCAGGAATCGAACCTGCGACCTAGGGATTTGGAATCGGGGACTCCCAGCAGTTCTGGAATGTGCCTGTTTGTGCTGGTAGATCGTGGTTTTTGCTTCTGACTGATTCGGTGTCAGACTGGCTGAATCCGGCTGATTCTTGGTCATTACCGCCGAATAAGCGGTAACGCGATTCGACGCATTTTTGCTGCCGGTCGTCAGGGGTTCCGGTAGGCGTCTGCCCGGCTGAAAACACCCACGACGGTGACGCGCCGCTGCTCGTCGTCAATCCGGTAGATCACGCGATACGTTCCCCTGCGGGCACTGTGACGATCTTCGAGCGGTGGACGCAACCGCTTGCCGACTCGGTGTGGATTGTCCAGCAGCGGTCCAGTGATGAACTCGTGTGCTGCGAAGGCCACTGCCTCCGGCAGGGTTTCGGCCAGTTGTTTCCTGGCGGTCGGGGCGACGATCAACTCGTAGCGTTGGTCGGTCACTTCCCGGCTCGTCGGGCCTGCATCGCTGCGGCGAGATCGGCCTCAGTTTCGCCTTCGCCTCGGGCCAGTTCGGCATCGGCCTCGCTCAATGCCCGCAGCGCGGCAGAGTCGGACAGGACCGCAATGGTCTCTTCGAGCGACTCCAGATCGTCGATAGCGATAAGAACCGCCGCGGGACGCCCGTGGACCGTGACGGTGACCCGTTCGTGTTGCTCACCGACCCGCGCCACCAACTCCGACAGGTGGGCTTTCGTCTCGGCGAGTGAGCTGACTTCCGTCATGGTCATAAGTATGACCATAAAATCGCACTGTGTCGATTGCCATGCGTCGAACGCCTCGCATCATCAGATCGCGGAACCCCTAACTTCACTTAAGCACTTAACTGAAGTTAAGAGCGCTACATGACTTCACTTAGGTGGGGGCCGCTGGCCTGCGAGGGCGATCCGTCGCTGTTATCCGCTGAGGTTGGTGGAGCAGCGTTCTTCGATGCGGCCGAATCGCCAGATCGAGATGGCGAGAAGCCAGGAGATGACGAACAGGGCGACGATGATGTAGCCGACGTAGTCGAGGTTGATGTTGGCGATCGCGGCCAGCGGGCCGGACTCGATGTGCAGCCGGTCGGCGATGACGCCAACGAGTTCGATGGTGCCGATGATGAGCGCGACGGCCACCGACAGGCTGGTGATGGTCATGTTGTAGAAGATCTTGCGGACCGGTTTGGCGAAGGCCCAGCCATAGGCGTAGTTCATGAAGACACCGTCGGTCGTGTCCATCAGGCACATTCCCGCCGCGAAAAGGATCGGCAGCACGAGGATGGCGTAGAAGGGCAGGTTGAACGCTGCCGCACCGCCGGCCAAGACCAACAAACCGACTTCGGTCGCGGTGTCGAAGCCCAGGCCGAACAGCACGCCGATGGGGTAGATGTGCCACGGCTTGGTCACTGACTTCGTCAGGCCACCGAGAAAGCGGTTCATGAATCCGCGTGAGTCGAGCTGCTTTTCGAGTTCGGCCTCGTCGTAGCGGCCTTGCCGCAATTCCCGGAACACCTTGATGATGCCGAGCAGGGCGATCAGGTTGAGGATGCCGATGATCCAGAGGAACACCCCGGACACTGACGGGCCGATCATGCCGGTGATGGTGTGCAGCGGGGAGTTCTCGTCCTCGACCGGGCCGACGAGGGCCCGCACTCCGACGGATAGCAGGAATGCCAGAGTGAACACGATGGTGGAGTGGCCCAGGGAGAACCAGAACCCGACCGATAGAGGTTTGCGGTCGACGCGGTTCTGCAGGTTGTCGGCGATGAGTTTGCGGGTGGTGTTGTCGACGGCTGCGATGTGGTCGGCGTCGAATGCGTGCCGTAATCCGAAGGTGTAGGCCAGGATTCCGACGCCGATGGTGAACACGGGATGGTCTCCGCCGAGTTGATAGTGCTCGGGAACGACGAAGGCGAACAGCACCCCGAAGCCGATCAGGTGCAGGGCGATGATGAATCCGTACATGCCGAACAGTGACCGCTTGTCCGCGTGGGACAGGGAGCGGCGAAATTGTGCAAAGCCGCCGGTAGACGCGCTGCTGATCTTCGATGTGGTCACGGATGCCGAGCGTATTCGCCACCTGATTGTCTGTCTAGATGAAAAGATGAGCGGAAACGATGGGAAAGCTTCAGCTTCGGCGGGCGCCGATCCAATGCAGCAGGTCATGCACCGTGCCGTCGTCTAGCTGGTAATTCACTGTGCGTCCGACTCGGACGGAACGAACCCGCCCCCGGCGGCGCAAGACCCGTAATGCCTGCGACACCGTGTTCTCCGTACGGCCGACCGCAGCCGCCAGATCGCTGACACAGATATCTGGTGTGCGGTGCATTGCCAGCAGGATTTCTAACCTGTTGGGATCAGACAGCAGGTCGAAGCGCGCCGCCCATGTGGCGGTATCTACTTCGGTCACGGCCGACTCGCGCCCGATCGTTGCATGCTTTGCAATCTATCGAATGTTGACGCCAATCACGTGGACCTGCCGAGTGCGTCCGTAATCTTCGCGAATGGCTATGGACCGCAAAGAGTCTCGTGTGACCGGCCGCGGCGCACTGCCATCCCGTTGGGGGTGTGAGTGATGTGCTGCATCGACTTCGGCGCCCACGGCCGTTCACCGGTCCAACCTAACAGATGAACATCTGAACAGCTAGACTGATGTTGGCCAGCGGTGCTCTGCCTATCCGGCCGATCACCCGGGCCGGCAGCCCATCGGTGACGTCCATGAGGACGCAGGAAGGAATTCATGGCTGAGTACTCCTTGCCCGAGTTGGCTTACGACTACGGGGCGTTGGAACCCCACATCTCCGGGCAGATCAACGAGATTCACCACAGCAAGCACCACGCGACGTATGTCAAAGGGCTCAACGACGCAATCGCCAAACTTGAGGAAGCGCGCGCCAACGACGATCACGCCGCGATCTTCCTAAACGAGAAGAACCTCGCCTTCCACCTTGGCGGGCACGTCAATCACTCGATCTGGTGGAAGAACCTCTCCCCGAATGGCGGCGACAAACCCGAGGGTGACCTGGCGGCGGCGATCGACGATCAGTTCGGTTCGTTCGACAAGTTCCGCGCGCAGTTCACCGCGGCGGCCAACGGCCTGCAGGGCTCGGGATGGGCCGTCCTGGGCTGTGACACCCTCGGCGACAAGCTGCTGACCTTCCAGCTCTATGACCAGCAGGCCAACGTCCCGCTGGGCATCATTCCGCTGCTGCAGGTCGACATGTGGGAGCACGCCTACTACCTGCAGTACAAAAACGTCAAAGCTGACTACGTCAAAGCCTTTTGGAATGTGGTCAACTGGGCCGACGTCCAAGACCGCTTCGCAGTCGCCAACACGAAGACCCAAGGTCTGATCTTCTAGCCCCATCCCGGGTCCTTCGATGGCTGACGACGAGAAAACCAGGTGGGCAATCGACGTGATGACCGCGTGGACACAAGACGGCGATGCCGACTTCGTTCACGATCGCGTCGATTGCTACCTGGCCGAGCCCCAGGGCAGCCCCGGGTTGATCACCGGCCTCATCAATCTGTCGGGATTGCTGTTGATGGGCATGGAAGCCACCACCGGCAAGAGCCCACCGGAAATCCTGCAAGCGATTGCTTCGACAGTCTCGCGGACAGGACAACCACCCCCTCAGGGCGGATAGCTCAAGCCGAGCGCACCGGCTGCCTAGCGCGTCTCATTGGGTCGCGCTCGACCGGGTTGACGAGATGCTTCATCGGCGCACCGAATATCCAACGCGATCGTCGACCGCATCGGTACTTGATTGATCAGCGAGTGCCAGCGGAACCTCCACAACACGTCGGCGTCGAAGCCTGGGTCGACGATCTGCCCGGTTCGATCGCCTTTCCGCCGTTGAGTGGTGTGCACAGGGTATTCGTGATCGGGCTGGGCGTCTCGGTTGATGCGTGGGCGAAGCCGTACTGATGAGCCCGTTTTGCATCTGCCGAGAGGTCTCCCAGTGACGGAAGCGCAACCAGAACAAGGCGATACAGCACTAAGAAGCCCACGGCGGTGAAGGCGGGACTGCGTCCCGCAGCCCAGCCCGCCCAGCGTGCCGACGGTCTGCGCGCGACCAGCACGGCGAGGCCCAGCAGGATAAGCGAGCTCGCGACCTTTGGCGGGCACAGCACCCCGAGAGTCCCCGCGATGTCGCGGCACATTCGCAAATAGCTACTGCGCCGATAATCACACTTTTGTCTTCGGGCCTGCTGAAGGATTCTGTGACAGTTGGTTAGGCGGCCTGGTTGGCCGTCTGGGTCATGATGGCTTCGAATTCGATGGGGGTCAATCGGCCCAAGCGGGCTTGCCTTCGACGGCGGTGGTAGGTGCGTTCTATCCACGTGACGATCGCGATGCGGAGGTCATCGCGGGTGGGCCAGCGTTGGCGGTCGAGGACGTTGCGTTGCAGCAGAGAGAAGAAGCTTTCCATGGCGGCGTTGTCCCCGGCGGAGCCGACCTGTCCCATGGAGCCGAGCATCTGATGGCGCCGTAGCGACCGCTGGAGTTTTCGGGAACGAAATTGGCCGCCCCTGTCGGTGTGCAACGTGCAACCAGCGACTGTGCCGCCGCGGCGGGCTACGGCGGACTCGATCGCGTCAACGGCCAATTGTGAGGTCATCCGCTCAGCGATGGAGTATCCGACAATTCGGTTGGACCACACGTCCTTGACCGCACACATGTAGACCTTGCCCTCAGCGGTCGGGTGCTCGGTGATATCACTGAGCCACAACCGATTTGGTCCCAGCGCAGTGAACTTGCGACGCACCAGATCCTCGTGCGCCGGGGCGCCAGGTAAGCCCTTGCGGCCGCGACGTCTCTTGCCGAACGCACACCACCATTGGTTGATCGAGCAGATCTTCCACACCGTACGTTCACTGACGTTGTGGCCGGCGGCGCGGACCTGATCGAACAACAGCCGGTAACCGAACTCAGGATCCTCGCGGTGGGCGTCGAAGATCGCATTCGCCAAATGCGCCTCGTCGTACTCGGCGTCGGTGACTGGACACGACAGCCAGGCGTAATAGTGCTGGCGGTGAAGCTTCAAGACCCGACACGAGACCGCCACCGGCACCCGGATCGGGGCACCGGCTGCGGCCAGCTCCTTCACGAGCGGGTAGAGCCTTTTCCCGGTAGCGATCCTCGCGCCAGATAGGCCGCCGCCTTGCGCAAGACCTCGTTCTCTTGCTCTAGCAGGCGATTGCGCCGCTTGAGCTCTCGGTTCTCTCGCAGCACATCCGGGGCTGCGACCGACTTCGGGCCTTCATCGGCATCAGCCATACGAAGCCACGAATTCAGCGTGGTCTGGTGAATCCCGAAATCGCGAGCGACCTGCTCCACAGACACCCCAGGGCCACGCTCGCGCGCCACCCGCACCACGTCACGGCGGAACTCCTCGGGGTAGGGCTTAGGCACAACGACATCCTTCCAGCCTGACAGCTCGTCAAGCGATTTCAGATGTCACAGATCCGTTCATCAGCCCC